>JAYEND010000082.1:0-17466 GCA_034721895.1 Campylobacterota bacterium
AAGAAAAGAAGTATACTCAAGAGCTTGAGGCTGATATCAAGAATAAGGTAGATGAGATTGAAGAACAGCGCAAGTACCTGCAATCAATCATTGATGGTGTTGAAGACCCCATTATGGTTATCGGGGAAGATTACACGATACATTTGATGAATAGCTCAATTCGCCAAAAACTGAATACAAGCGTAGTTGCTGATCCTGATCATCCAAAATGCTATGAGATATTGCATCATCGTTCAACTCCATGTGACGGGCATGAATACCCTTGTCCTTTACAGGATGTCATGGAGAGTAAAAATAATATGACAGTTGTACATAGTCACAGAGGATTAGACGGGAACAAGCACTATATGGAGCTTTCAGTGTCACCGCTTTTCGACAAAGAGAAAAATTGTAGAGGTGTTATTGAAGTAGCAAGGGATATTACGACTCACCTGGAAATACAGGATGAACTGCGTGAGCAAAAAATAAGTTTGGATTTTCAGGCACATCATGATGCACTTACAGGTCTGCCAAACCGTATTTATTTTAATGACCGCTTGCATCAGGGTATAGAGAATGCCAGGAGACACGGGACCATGCTGGCACTTTTTTTTATCGATTTGGATCAATTCAAACATATCAATGATTCATTGGGGCATGAAATCGGTGATAGAGTCCTGCAGGTGGTTGCAGACAGGCTCAGGGCAAGGATACGAAAAGAAGACACCTTGGCCCGCTTGGGAGGTGATGAATTTACAATTATCATGGAAGAGTTGAAAAGAGTGCAGGATGCATCACTGTTGGCACAAAAAATTCTGAAAGTCTTAAGAGAAGCTATTCATATTGAAGACCATATGCTCTATATAACATGCAGTATCGGTATCAGTCTCTATCCGCAGGATGACCTGAATGCTCATAATCTTTTGAAATACGCAGATACAGCTATGTATAAAGCGAAAGAGGAGGGACGAAACAGTTTTCAGTTCTATAGTGCAGAGATGACAAAACAGGCGTTTGAACGTATCGTCATGAAAACAAGCCTGCGTCAGGCTCTCGATAATGAGGAATTGGTTGTCTATTATCAGCCGCAGGTAGATGTCAATACCGGAAAACTTACGGGGATGGAGGCTTTAGTGCGCTGGCGGCATCCGACCAGGGGGTTAGTCTCGCCTTCTGAATTTATTCCTCTGGCCGAAGAGACTGAACTGATTATCGAGATAGACCAATGGGTGATGAGAATAGCTATGCAGCAGGTAAAAGAATGGTATCAAGAGGGACTGGAACCGGGGATGCTTGCGCTGAATTTTGAGATGAAGCAATTGGATCATGATGATTTTATCCAAATACTTCAAAAGAGCATGGCAGATATTGGTTTTAGACCAGAGTGGCTGGAGTTGGAAGTCGCCGAAGGGAAGTTGATGCAAAAACCTGAAGAGGCAATAGTTAAACTCAGGCAGATCAGTGATATTGGTATTCAGATCGTCATTGATAATTTTGGCACAGGGTATTCCTCTTTGGCATATCTGAAACGACTGCCGGTTCATAAACTGAAAATTGACCGAGCTTTCATAAGAGAGATCCCTGAAGATGAAGAATCAGCCGCTATTGTCAAAGCGATCATCGTGCTTGCAAAGAGTCTCAATCTCGATATTGTTGCCGAAGGTGTGGAGACAGAGGTTCAAAAAGAATTCCTGTTTCATAACGGCTGCAAGAAGATTCAGGGGTATTATCATGGGCAGCCCAAGCCAGCCGAAGAGATAGAAAAGATGTTAAAAAAATGACATTATGAGGTGATAAGTCTTTTTCCCATTGCTCCAACTACGCTACTTCGACAAAACTGGTCCCGCGGACAAGAAGCTCAGCAGCAACTGCAAGGCCTTCGGGGGACTTGATCTCGACTTTCTCTTCAATAAAATTCCCCGCTTTATAAACAACATGGTGAAGGTCATAGATATCACCAAGCTGGCGGTCTTTATTGCCGTAGTGGTTGGGTGTGTGCATTTCAAGATGTGCTTTAAGTGCTTTGTACTCAGCTTCTTCAAGGATCCCAAATGTTGTAGGGCTGAACGTAACCGTAAACTCGTTCTTGCCGGGCGCGGTCGCGTCACAAAGGTTTGCCGTTCTTGTTACGGTAACCTCTCTGCCACAGTCCGGGCAGCTTTGATTTTGTATGGATCCTGCTTTGTCAATCCACTTAGTTCCATCATGCGGACATTTATAAAAGTTTATATAATTCATTTTTATTAACTCTCCTGGAATAATAATTAATTTTCGGCATTTTACCGAAAGAAAATTAAAAAAGATGTGTTTTTCACCTTTTTGCTTTGCATATATCGCCTGAAAAAGCATTTGTAGCCGATTTTCCCCACTCTTCACGCATAACATTGGATATAATTGCATTATGAAAAATTTTAAACTAACTGATGAAAATATGGAAAACCTTAAGGTCTTCAAAGGGCTATTAGGCAAAGACGAAAATACAATGATCAACGAAGCATTAAAACTCTATTTTATAGAGGAAAGTGAAAAGTTGCAAGATATTGATAGTTCCCAAACAAACCTGAGTTATGCTGAATTTTGGGATGATGTTGATATATGAACTGTCAGATAGAAGCTAAAAACACCTAAGTCCTTCTATATTCTTCAAATAGTTCTTTTACTACTCTGGCATTATTATCTATCATTTCTATTGATGCTTCAGCCCACAGTCCCCTATATACTAACTGTAAATCTTCTTCAAGCTCATTGGAGAGCCTATATGCTGCTATAAAGTTTTCATTGGTTCTTCCGGTTCTCCGCGCAAGAAAGGGCTCCAATAACGCATATGCTTCTAATTGTAAATTTTTTGGTATCTCTTTTTTACTCATTTTGTTCTTTGCCTTAATTGATAATGTTTACTTATTTTATAGTTGGGAAGTAGTTCCTTATAAAACACAGCCAATGGTTACAAAGAAGTTACAATGAAGTGATTTATGATTGTTGTTTAAAGTGGCTTAAATGCCATGTATAAATTGGTTGCGGGAGGAAGATTTGAACTTCCGACCTTCGGGTTATGAGCCCGACGAGCTACCAAACTGCTCTATCCCGCGACAATTAGAAGATTGGACTTTAAAATCCAAGTGGATGGGGCGGAGGGATTCGAACCCCCGAATACTGGTACCAAAAACCAGTGCCTTACCGCTTGGCCACGCCCCAATCTTCACTAAAGCATTTTGCTTGTGTGGACGGCATTATAGCCCAAAAGATTATGATTGTCAAGAGATATGAGAAAATTATCGAAAAAACCTGGATATACTTGGTTTTTGAAGAGATGAAGCAGGCAATGGTATAATACGCATAATAAAATAATGATTAAATATTATCGGGAGAGAATTGATGTCGAGTGAAGCGATACAGCGTGTTGAGAGGGCCATGGAAGAGATCAAAAAAGGGAAGATGGTCATCATGATGGATGATGAAGATCGTGAGAATGAAGGGGATCTGGTCTATGCCGCAACTTTCTCGACACCTGAACTTGTCAACTTCATGGCCAAGGAGGCGAGGGGTCTGATCTGTACGCCGATCACCCGGACTATTGCTGACAGACTTGATCTGGTACCGATGGTCAGCAATAATGATTCCAATTACGAGACAGCCTTTACCATCTCTATCGATTCTTCAACAGCTACTACCGGGATTTCCGCAGCTGAACGTGATGATTGTATCAGCCTTCTCTCCAGTCCTATCACTTCGGAAAGTGATTTTGTCAAGCCTGGTCATATCTTTCCTCTGATAGCCAAAGATGGAGGTGTCCTGGTAAGAACAGGGCACACTGAAGGATCAGTTGACCTCTGCAAACTGGCGGGGTTGGCACCGGCGGCAGTCATTTGTGAAATCATCAAAGATGACGGTACAATGGCACGAAAAGATGATCTGGAGACTTTTTCGCAGAAGTATGATATGCCAATCATTTATATCTCCGATATCGTAGAATATCGACTGGCAAATGAGAAATTAGTAGAACGTACCGGTGAAGAACCTATTGAATTTCATGGTGTAAAAGTGACCAAGATCACTTATCAGGATCATCTGCAGAGGGAGCATACGGTGATCCAGTTTTATAAGTTGCATGAGAGTACGTATGTCAAGTTTCACAATATCGGAGTTGATATCGATCTGATCCTGAATGAAAAACAGCACAATGCACTCTATCATTCCATTGATTATCTGAAGCAAAACGGCGGTGTACTTGTTTTCCTGGATACAAAAACCATCTCAAGAGAACAGGCCAAAGAATTTGGTGTCGGCGCACAGATACTCAAAGAAGTGGGGATTCAGAATATCAAGCTGCTTACGACCAACAAAGAGACTGAATTTGTAGGATTGAGCGGATTTGGGCTTGATGTTGTTGAAAAGATAGTCATAAGCTAAAGATACTTCTTGAAATTGTTTAAAAACAGAACAATTACAACAATCCATATCTGGGGCATGCTTATCATGCTCCTTTTTGTCATTTTATTTATTGCTTTAGCGATCTATGAAGAGTATAATCAATTTGACAAAGAAGCTTCCGAAATACGTAAACACTACCTGGAACAACAAAAAGAGACGATAGCCTTTGATACCAGTCGGGTACTGAAGTTTATTGAACATGAATACAGTCAGCGTCATGCTTCCGTGAGCGAGGATATGCTAAAGGCACAAATTTTGGATGCCATAGAGCATCTTTATGGGCGTCAGGATGGTACGGGCTATATCTTTATCTACAGTTTTGAGGGTATCAATCTTTCTGATCCGGTACAGACTCAGAATATCGGTAAAAATTTGTATGATTTCAAAGATCCCAATGGCGTACAGGTGATCAAAGAGCTAATAGGTGCATCAAGAACAGAGAAGGGCGGATTTGTCGAATACATATGGTTGAAACCAATCACAGGAGTTCAAGGTCCAAAGATATCCTACGCAAAGTCCTTTGAACCATGGAGGTGGATGGTTGGCACAGGAGTCTATCTCGATGAAGTTGAAAAACTTATTTCTTCTGAAAGGATTGCACTCAAGAAGAGGCTTATCAAGTATATGATGGGGATACTCTCTCTTGCAGTGATCCTGTTTGGGCTTGGATTGGTCGGTGTCAGTATCGTCAATCATATCATTACCAAAGAGATCGATACCTTCAGCCGTTTTTTCAAAAAGGCCTCGAAGAGTTATACGATCATTAATGTTGAGCAGATCCATTTGGTCGAGTTCAAAAAGATGGTCAAATATATGAATAGAATGGTCGGAGAAATTCATAAGCGAAAAAATAGACTCAAAGAGATGAATCTATTGCTGGAAAAGAAAGTCGAAGAGAAGACACAGAACCTAAGTGAACAAAACAAGCTTCTTGAAAAAGAGAAGATGTTCAGTGAATCTTTGGTCAAAGCCCAGGACAGTTTCATCAAACACTCTATTCATGAGATTAACACTCCCCTGGCCGTGATCATGACGCACATTGATATTTACAAGATGAAATATGGTGAGAACCGATACTTATCCAAGATAGAAGCTGCTTCCAAGATGATAGCAAATATCTATGAAGACCTCAGCTATATGGTCAAAAAAGATCGTTTGCTGTATGATAAACAGTGGATAGACTTTACATCATTTCTTCATGCTCGAATTGTGTTTTTTGAAGAGATCGCTTCGGGAAATCATCACAGAATAGTCAGCCAGATTGAAAATGGAATCAAAATCTTTTTCAATGATATGGAGTTGCAAAGAGTCATTGATAACAACCTCTCCAATGCCATCAAATATGCCAGAAAAGATACAGATATTACAATTGAACTCAGAAAAGATGGCAATTATGCTATTATGAAATTTATAACCTATTCAAGGAAGATCATGGATACAGAGCGTATCTTTGAACCCTTTCATCGTGAAGAGGATGTGAAAGCCGGATTTGGTTTGGGTCTGGAGATAGTAGGTGGCATATGCAAAAAAGAGAAGGTAGAGGTGAGAGTTGATTCTAACGACAAGGTCACTATATTTGCCTACAAATTTAAACTGGGGATGGAGAAATGAAAGTACTATTACTCGAAGATGAACTAATGCTGCAAAGCGCGATCGTCGAGTATCTGTCTGCAACGGGTTATGAGGTGGATGCTTATGAAGACGGAGAAGAAGCTTATGATAGGATCTTACAAAATAGCTATGATCTCTTCATCTTTGATATCAATACTCCTTCTATCGATGGACTTACCCTGTTGGAGAAGTTGCAAAAAAAGAAGATCTTTGTACCGACGATTTTCATCTCTGCCATTACCAGGATCGAACAGATCACCAAAGCCTATGAACTTGGATGTTATGACTATCTCAAAAAGCCTTTTCATCTCAAGGAATTAACCCTGCATATAGAGAGGCTACTCAAGATGGCCGATCTCAAATCAAAACATTTTGTAAAATTGAGCAAAATGTATAGTTATGATCTTCAAAACCAAAGACTGCTCTTTGATAATGAAGAGCAATCACTTACTCCAAAACAGGCTCAGATCATCAACCTGTTTGCATCCAATATTAATAGAACAGTTGATTTTGATATGCTTAGACATTATGTATGGGATGATGATCCAGTCGATAATGCTACCATCAGGGCCGAAGTCCACAGGGTTAAGCAAATACTCAAAGAAGAACTTATCGTTAGCCTCAAAGGTATCGGCTATATCCTTCGTACAGATTCTTAATCTGAGTTTAACCTTGTACTCAAGTGTTACTTAAATAAACAATTAGTCTATTTAAGCCTTTCTTTTTCCATCGAAATCCTCCATGCTATGTTAATGCTATTTACAGATTTTACTATATCACTATGGTACTTACGGATTTGATATTCATGATGAAGCTGCAGATGTAATTGGTTCTGCAAGTTATGATCCTTCACTTTATGGTAGGGATTTTGAAAATTATATTTTTATTGGACAGGCGTATATTAACTATAAATACAATAATACAAATATTATAGCTGGTCGTCAAAGACTTGATACGCCATTGGCTGGTGCTGATGATGCAAGAATGCTTCCAAACCTTTTTGAGGCAGTGGTTCTTAGCAATACAGATATAGAGAGCACGGAATTGATAGGAGCACATGTATTTAGAGAAACAGTTGGTACATTTGGGAATATCTATGGCGGTGGAGTACTTGGTCTGACAAGTGGTTATGGTTTGGGTATGAATGAGGCACTTAGTGGCGATTTCGTAAACATGGGAACTGTGGCATTGGGTTCTGAAGATGCAGATGGAAACTATATTGATAATGAAACAGCCGGTGTGACAGCACTTTCAGCCGTGTATACCGGTATAGAAAATCTTAAACTTCAAGCTTGGGATTACATTGCCTGGGATATTCTGAACGTAGTCTATCTTGATGGTGATTATACAATCGGTATCAATGAATCTGCTAAAATAAAATTCTCGGCACAGTACATTAACGAAACAGATATAGGTGATGCTTTTGCCGGTAATGTTGATACGAACTATGTTGCTGGAAGAGTTACGGGTGTTTATGATGCTTTCGCTGCTTATTTGGCTTTATCAGCGACAGGTGATGGTGATGGTGCATTAAATGGTGGAGTTATTACCCCCTGGGGTGGTATGCCGGCATATACCCAGGGGATGGTGACAAGACACCAGTTCCTGGCCGATACGGATAGCTGGAAAGTTGCTGCAAGCTATAATGTGAAGGAATATGGAATTAGAGCTTCTGTTTATTATGCAGAGTTTGATGTTGGTGCACAAAACAGTTATGTGAACGGCACAGCATGGACGGCAACAGAATCCGGATTTGATGTACAGTATAAAGTTGCGGCTGTTGATGGGTTGAATCTTAGGCTGAGAGCTAATTATCCAAGAGATTTCAAACCTGGGTTAGACTGGGATGAGTATAGATTTATTGTAAATTATAACTTCTAAAAGGAAAGACATGACAAAAGAGACAGTTGAACGGATTCAAAATAATCCGGATTATCAAAAACTTGTAAAAACAAGGAATAAATTTGCCTGGACATTATCGATTATTATGCTCGTGGTCTATTATGCCTTTATCCTGGTGATTGCTTTTGATCCATCACTATTGGGCACAAGAATAGGTTCAGGAGTGATGACAGTAGGAATTCCTATCGGTATCTCGATCATCATTATAGCATTTATTTTGGCAGGGATCTATGTAAAAAGAGCCAATAGTGAGTTTGATGCGTTAACTCAAAAAGTTAGAGATGAACTGAAAGAGGTGGTGTAATGAAAAAGGTCATTTTATTAGTATTGTTGTTAAGCATAAGTGTCTTTGCAGCAGGGGCGATAGAAGGTGAAGTACAAAAACAACCACTGAATATCTCAGCAATTATTATGTTCCTGCTTTTTGTCGGTGGTACATTGGGTATTACGTACTGGGCAGCCAAAAGAACCAAGACGGCAAAAGATTTTTATACTGCCGGCGGTGGGATCACTGGATTTCAAAATGGTATGGCAATTGCAGGTGATTATATGTCGGCGGCATCATTCCTTGGTATTTCTGGCCTGGTTTACCTGAAGGGATACGATGGTTTGATCTACTCCATCGGTTTCCTGGTGGGTTGGCCGATCATTCTCTTTTTAGTCTCTGAAAGGCTTAGAAATCTTGGTAAATATACTTTTGCCGATGTTGCAGCCTATAGACTAAGACAAACACCGATCAGAACATTAGCGGCTATTGGTTCTATTGCTACCGTCATTCTCTATCTGATCGCACAGATGGTGGGTGCGGGAAAACTGATCCAGCTTCTTTTTGGATTGCCTTATGAGTTGGCTGTTATACTTGTAGGAACATTGATGATTCTTTATGTTACCTTTGGTGGTATGCTCGCAACAACCTGGGTGCAGATAATTAAGGCGGTTCTTCTGCTTTCCGGCGCTACATTTATGGCTTTGGCTGTATTGAGTCACTTTGGATTCAGTCTCGAGGCCATGTTTGCCAAAGCAGTTGAAGTGCATCCTGATGGTCAGGCGATTATGGCTCCAGGCGGATTGGTTTCGGATCCTATTTCGGCTATCTCCCTTGGTATTGCACTGATGTTTGGTACAGCTGGTCTGCCACATATTCTCATGCGATTTTTCACTGTGGCTGATGCGAAAGAGGCTAGAAAATCTGTCTTTTATGCTACAGGGTTCATCGGATATTTTTATATTCTCACGTTTATTATCGGATTTGGAGCGATCGTCATGGTTTTGAACAATCCCCAGTATCTTGATATGGCGAAACAAGCCATTAGCGGCGGTTCACCAATCCTGGGCGGTAACAATATGGCAGCGATTCACCTATCACAGGCAGTCGGCGGCAACTTTTTCCTAGGGTTTATCTCGGCAGTCGCATTTGCCACAATACTTGCTGTTGTTTCCGGTCTTACGTTGGCTGGTGCATCTGCAATATCTCATGACCTTTATGCCAATGTATTTAACAAGCATGGTGAAGTGGATGAAGCGAAAGAGATGAAAGTTTCAAAAATAGCAACGGTCGTTCTTGGTATCGTTGCCATTATGCTGGGTATTGCTTTTGAACAACAAAATATTGCCTTTGTTGTCGGACTTGCTTTTGCTATCGCAGCATCAGCAAATTTCCCGGTACTTTTTCTCTCTATGTACTGGAAAAAGCTAACAACTCGCGGTGCAGTGATCGGTGGTAGTCTGGGGCTTGCTACGGCAGTTATGCTCGTCATCCTCGGACCGATTGTATGGGTACAGATATTTGGAAACGCTGAGGCGATCTTCCCTTATAAATATCCGGCGCTCTTCTCAGTGACAGTAGCGTTTGTCGGTATCTGGTTCTTCTCTATTACAGACAAGAGTCCGGAAGCGGCGAAAGAGATTGAAGCATTTGATGCACAGGATATCCGTTCTCAGACCGGTATCGGTGCAGAAGGTGCCAGTGCACACTAGATATATTTGTCAAAGCCATTTGGCTTTGACGGTCAGGAATACATTGTGATAGAACTGTTAGAAAAGTTAAAAACACAAGCGCCATTTTCTTTTTTGAATGAAAATGCTTTTAGACGAATTGAAAAATCCGTACAAATTGCCTACTATCCGGAGGATACCGTTCTCATAAAGAGCGGCGATATTCCACATATACTTTTCCTGATCATTAAAGGCACAGTAGAAGCTCTTAATGATGACGAATTGATTGATATGTACCACAGTAGTGACCTTTTTGGCGGTATTGAACTGATTGAAAATCAACCTTCCCGGTATACCTATCTTGCAAGCGAGGAGTTGATCTGCTATGAGATACCCAAAGATACCTTTTTGACACTCTGTGAAGAGAGTGGTAAGTTCAAAGCTTATTTCTTCTCTTCAATTGCAGATCGTATTGATATGCTTAAAGAGAAAAAGGAATTTTCTCTGATGAGTGACCTGATGGTTGCCAGGATCGATGAGTCACTCTACCGAAGAGGAAGTATTGTTCCGTCAGATATGAGTATTATTGAAGCGTTGATGATAATGGAACAGGAGAGGAGCAGTTGTTTGGTCATAGAGAATTCTGAAGGTTTTGGAATCGTTACGGATGCTAATTTAAGGTACTATATTCTCAATAAAGAGAAAGAGGGTCTTGAGCAGGTCTTTCAGATTCAAACTTATCCTGTTATTTCAGCCGGGGAGGGAGAGTTGCTCTTCAATATCCTGTTGTTGATGACGGAGCATTCGATCAAGCATTTGCCTATTTTTGATGAGGCCGACAACTATCTTGGTGTGTTGGAATTGATCGATCTGTTAAGCTTCTTTTCCAATCAGTCACACCTGATCACAGTACAAATGCAGAAAGCTCAGAACCTGGAAGATGTGATCGCAGCTGCAAAAAGAGTACAGACTATGATAGGTACGCTGCATGCACGAGGTGTAAAAAGTCGGTATATTGCCAAATTGGTATCAGAGATCAATAAAAAAATGTATACCAAACTCTTTGAGATGGTATTTCCTTCATCATGGCAAGACCGCTGCTGCTTTATATTGCTCGGAAGCGAAGGGAGATCTGAGCAGATACTGCGTACGGATCAGGATAATGCGCTTATATTGGAAGATGGGTTTTTGCCTGAAGATTTGCAGATCGTAACCCGGTCATTTATCGAAATACTTGATGAGATCGGCTTCCCGCGATGTCCAGGCAATGTGATGATCATTAATGAGAAATGGTGCAAAACGCTTCATCAATATAAAGAGAGTATCGACCAATGGATTGATCACCCGGATTATGACGGCTTGATGGATATGGCAATCTTCTTTGACTCTGAAGCCATTACAGGTAAAGTTGAATTCCTTGAAGAACTCAAAAAATATTTGATAGAAAGAGTTTCCGGAAACAAAACGATCCTGACACACTTTGCCAGAGCGATAGAGAGTTTTGAGTCTCCCCTGGGGATGTTCTCTCAGTTTGTGAGCAGTGACAAAGGGCATAAAAATGAGATCGATATCAAGAAGGGCGCACTCTTTGCTCTGGTGCATGGTGCACGCGCTCTTGCTTTGGAGTATGGGACCACTGTGAGCAACACCACACTCCGCATCAAAGAGCTCAATAATATTGGTTTTATCAGCAAAGAAGATACGAAAGAGTTGATGGAGTCCCTGGAAGTACTCAATAGTTTCAGGCTCCGTTCCCAGTTGGAGAAATCTGCCAAAGGAGAAGAGATTGATAATTATCTTTCTCTTGGAACTCTCAGTAAGCTGGAGAGAGATCTGCTCAAGGATGCACTCAAAACAGTCAATAAATTCAGAAAAATTGTCAGTTACCATTTTCATTTGTCATTGGTCGGCTAAATGTTTGGAAACCTAAAGCGAAAATGGAATAGAAAAAATCTTAAGGACGAGAGATTTGCATTTTTATTTGATGAGGCACCGCAAGATGAAATTGTGGTCTTTGACTGCGAAACGACCGGGCTAAATCCCAAAAAGGACGAGATTATCTCTATCGGTGCAGTCAAGGTGAGGGATAATCGAATCCTAATGAATGAAGCTATCCATATCTATGTCAGACCTGAAGAGGAGATCTCTCATAAAAGCATTACGATCCATCAGATAAGAAACTGTGATCTAAAAGATGCTGTATCTGCCAAAGAAGCGATTGAAAGGCTTCTCTACTACATCGGAAACAGAGGACTTGTAGGATACTATTTGGAGTTTGATGTCGCGATGGTTAACAAGTATTCCGAGGAGATGATCGGCATCACCCTGCCTAATAAAATGGAGGAGGTATCCGCTCTGTATTATGATAAAAAGATTAAAACGATTCCACAAGGAAATATAGACTTGAGATTTGATACAATATTACAAGACTTGGCTCTGCCAAAGCTTCAGGCACATGATGCACTTAATGATGCAATTATGACAGCCATGATGTATCTAAAATTGAAAAATACAAAAAAACTACAATAAACAGAGGAGAAGTAATGTTAGAAGAAATTTATTTACCCAGTGAAGAGATATCAAAAAATGCAAATATCAAAAGTATGGATGAGTATCACGCTCTGATGGCAAAAGCCAATGACGACTATGAAGGTTTCTGGGCAGAATATGCCAATAAGAAAATAGACTGGATCAAGCCGTTTGATACGGTACTTGATGAGAGCAATGCGCCTTTCTACAAATGGTTTGAGGGTGGTCAGCTCAATGTAGCACATCAATGTGTAGATAGGCATCTTGCCACCAAGAAAAATAAAGCAGCTATTATATTTGAGGGTGACAATGGCGATCAGCAGACACTTACCTATCGGGAACTTGCCTATGAAGTGAACAAAACAGCCAATATGTTCAAAAATCAATTTGGTATTACCAAGGGTGACAGAGTCGTTCTTTATATGCCGATGATTCCTGAAGCGGCGATCACCATGTTGGCCTGTGCAAAGATAGGAGCTATTCACTCTGTAGTATTTGGCGGTTTTTCCTCAGAAGCATTAAGAGATCGTGTGATCGATGCAGAGGCAAAGCTGGTAGTGACAGCAGATGGTGCCTTCAGAAAAGGAAAACCATATATGCTCAAGCCGGTAGTCGATGATGCCTTGAGTGAAGGGTGTGACTGTGTCAAAGCAGTTTGTATCGTAGAGCGGAATGGCGAAGATATTCACTGGGAACCTGGACGTGATTACTCTTTCAACGAGTTGATCAAGGGTGAATCACCCAAGTGTGAAGCTGAAGTGATGGAGAGTGAAGATCCACTCTTTCTCCTCTATACATCCGGAAGTACAGGAAAACCAAAAGGAGTTCAGCACTCAAGTGCAGGCTATATCCTCTGGGCTCAGATGACAATGGAAACAGTCTTTGATCTCAAAGATAATGATACCTACTGGTGTACAGCAGATGTGGGCTGGATCACGGGACATACCTATATCGTCTATGGACCGCTTGCAGCCGGTGCGACAACGATGATGTTTGAGGGTGTTCCTACATTCCCGGATGCCGGTAGATGCTGGCAAATGGTAGAAGAATATCAGGTCAATCAGTTTTATACTGCGCCGACCCTGATCAGGCTTTTGCATAAAATGGGAGAGAATGAGCCGGATAAGTATGATCTTAGCTCTTTGAGAATTCTCGGAACAGTCGGTGAACCTATCGATCCACCTGCCTGGAAGTGGTATTATGACAAGATCGGCGGCGGTAACTGCCCTATTGTCGATACTTACTGGCAGACTGAAACAGGCGGGCACATGATCTCTCCGCTTCCGGGTGCAACACCGATCAAGCCTGCGTGTGCGACATTTCCTCTGCCGGGCATTATGGCTGAAGTATTGGATGCTGATGGAAATCCTGCCGCTCCCGGTGAGCAGGGCCTCATGTGTATTACCAAGCCATGGCCAAGTATGATCAGAACGATCTGGGGCGATCCTGAGAGATTTGTAAAATCTTATTTTGGTGATTGTACCAAAGATGGTAAAGCCGTCTATTTCACGGGTGATGGTGCGATCATCGACGAAGAGGGATATATCACGATCACCGGTAGAACCGATGATGTTATCAATGTCTCCGGACACCGTATGGGTACGGCAGAAGTCGAAGCCGCGATCAAGAAACATCCCAACGTCGCTTCCGTCGCTGTCGTTGGTAAACCACATCCTATCAAAGGGGAGGGGATCTTTGCCTATGTCGTACTCAAAGGTGAAGATACCGTAGGTGAAGAGATCGAAATGGTTCAGGAGATCAATGCCATCATCAAAAAGGAGATCGGTGCGATCGCACTCTGTGACTCGATGATCTTCGTACCGGACCTTCCGAAAACAAGATCCGGAAAGATCATGCGCAGGATCCTCAGAGCACTTGCCAAGGGCGAAGAGATCACTCAGGATATCTCTACACTCGAAGATCCGTCTATCGTAGATAAGATCAAGAACTGTTGCCAAGATGCAGACATCTAGCTTTTGCTTCTTGTCAGGAAACTGATATCCTGAATTGTATTCAGGGTATCAGTGTTGCTTACTTTTCCATCAAGCTCTTAATCAACTTCATATCGGCAAAAGCCTCTTTTTTTGCAGAGGGATTTCTCAACAGATAGCTGGGATGGAAGGTTGGGATGATCGTGTAATTTCCCTGTTTTCGTGCTGTTCCCCTGATCTGTGTGATCCTACTCTCGTCTCCTGTTAAATAATGATAAGCCGTAGCCCCCAGAGTGACAACTAACTTTGGCTTAACGCTCTCAATCTGTTTTTGCAGGTAGGGCAGGCAGCTATGTGCCTCTGAAGGTGAAGGAACACGATTGTCTGGAGGTCGGCATTTGACTATATTTGCTATGTAGACTTCTGATCTTGGGATCAATAGAACTTTTTCGATCATATTGGTGAGCACTTCTCCGGCACGACCGACAAAAGGATGTCCGGTACTGTCTTCTGTCGCACCTGGTCCTTCTCCGACAAACATGATCTCTGCATCTTCATTTCCTTCACCAAAGACCACATTGGTTCTTGATTTACTCAGTTCGCAAAGATGGCAATTCATCGCCTGTTTTTTTAACGCATCCATAGAAGAGGGGAGTTGAAGATTCGACTCCTTTTGCTGAGAAAGAGAAATATCGGTATAGTGAAACCCCAATTGTTTCAACTGATAGAGCTGCTTGAGGAGGAGGGCATTGTGAAGATTTTTCATGGCACCATTATAGCCAATTTAATGGTGCCCTAACTTTAGCAAGAACCTGTATCTATATAGTTGAGAGCTGTATTGAGCATGGTTTCATCAGGATCACCCAATTGATGAAGGATATCATCGTTTGCAGGGCAGTCCACAGGAATCCCATCAAAATAGTCAGAGAAACCATCAGCATTTTCAACCAGGAAATTAACCAGAAAATAGATATGGTTGCCATAGCTTCGCCCGGCCATGCCGACCGGTTTCCCATGGGTTCTATCTCCAACCAAAGCAATATCCACTCCCATATCCACAGCATCAAGGGAGTTGATCACCAATTCACTGGCGGAGGCAGATCTCTGTGATGTCAGAAAAACAATTTGGCTTAAATCAAGGCTGTTATTATCCGTTTCAAAGGTTGCTACTTCATTCTTGGGACTGTTTTTATCATTCCAAGCCAGCTTGAACTGTACTTTTCCGTCTTTGTCTCTGACCAGCTTATCAAGTAAGATCGAAGCGGTATTGAGATATCCACCACCATTATAGCGGAGGTCGATCACGAGTTTTTTTATCTTCCGATCATGAAAATAAGTAAACGCTTCATCTATCTCATCTGTCGCATTGTCTGTAAAGGAATCGAAACGCAGGTAGCCTGCAGTAATACCGGATTGTGTCTGTACAGTGCTGGCAGATGTAACCTTGAAGGTGTACTCCTGTGCCGCAATATCAATATCCAACGGGGTTGTATTCGGTGCGCCAAGATTGAATACAGTAAATGTTGTTGTCTGGTTGACATTTTTACTTGCCAAAGCTATGAGTTCGGGTGTTGCATCCTCTCCATTTATTTTGATGATAACATCACCTCTTTTTAAACCGGCTTTTTCTGCAGGCGAATCAATCCTGACCATATAGACTAGCAGATTATTATCATTATCCAGTGTATACCCAAATCCAAATCCAGCTGTATTCTGTGTTGCAAAATCTTCATACTCCTGTTGTGTCATCACAAAACTCCAGCGATCCCTGTCGACATACTTAAGATCATCGATCATTGGCTGTGGTTCAGTGTAGTTGCTGTAGTCAAATGGCTGCGGTACTTTGTCATACCAGTAATACTCAATCAAAAAGAGATCATAAAGGAAGGACTTCTCCTCTGTTGAAAAAGAGGGGTTATTGATCCCGCCACCATCACTTCCTCCGGGTGAATTATCATGTGGATATTTCTGTGATCCGCAAGCAGTGAAAAGCAGCGCGATAGAAAGCATTAAGAAGAATTGTTTCATCAGCCTATTCATAAATTTATACCCCCTGTCCTTTATTTTAGATATAAGTATATCGAATTAAGTTTATGGCATAGAGTGTTTGTAGAGCTTGACTGAAGGTAATATAAAGAGAAAAAGAAAAGATAGAGACTTTAACAGCCCCTATCTGTAAGAAAAAAAGGTTGAATTATGCTTCTACAGTTACTTCAACAGGAGTACCTTCCCAGAGATTAACTTTCCTGTACAGCCCTTATATACGTCATTTATTACGCTGTCGACGGCATGTAAAAGGTGTGCAATCATCATACCTATATCATACTTTTACAATACTTATCTCACTTTAGGGGATAAATAGTTTTTCCCCTGCAATATGTATCTGTCTCATCGATGGGTTGAGTTTCTGTTTGTATCTTCTGTAGTAGACCCTGAATGACGAAGATGGGTTAAAAATATATATTTCATAGTGAATGATCCTGTACTTTATACTACTTTGACGAATATTATCTAAATTTTGTTAATTCATCGACTCGATCAATCCATACTTCTCTTTTGATATTTTTTTGGTGATGTGGGCTCTCTGAAGTTTGATATCTTTTTCAAAAGCATGACGGTCAAAATTTTTGGGATTTTCAATTCCTTTTTGTAGCTGATTGACACTCTTATTCAATATGGGTTCTTTTGTGACGATATCTTCAAATGAGAAGAGATCTGTACGATTCGTTGCGACAGGTATCCAGAGATAAAAGGCTTCATAGATTTTGATCACTGTGCCGCCTTTGTTGATCTTCAGCAGTTGGTGGAAGAGTCCCTCTTCGCTTTGACCATAGAGCCTTAATGACAATGAGGCACCCCCTAACTCTATCCGGCGATCAACCGAATATACTTCTCGTATACCCAGCCTGACTTACAAGAGCCTTTGTATGGTTGTCTCCTAGATATGGGTGTACCGACACCGCAGTTTTCCCCATACACTATACCTGTCCATTTGCCCTTACTGTCACACATAATGATATACTCACCATTGCGATAGAGTTTGTCGATCATTTTGTATTTTCCACCGGATCCGCTGCGTACCGCTATAAACCCATCACCATTTCTACTGATGCCTCTGACCGCTCCGATAGCACCGCAAGCATCGAGA
>JAYEND010000083.1:0-4645 GCA_034721895.1 Campylobacterota bacterium
AGTCAATATTGGCCGCCTGAAAGGGGCCGTCAAACTCCATATTTTCAGCAAAAAAGGTGAGTATCACCATTAGATCGTCTGTCTCCAAAATTTCACCGATCAACATCACATGTTCCAGGCTTGCCATGACAGAGAAGGGGAGTTCGATATCGTTGAGAGGGGTGTGGAACTGTCTGGTAATAGTCTCGAGTGTTGCATTATCCAATGCTCCCACAAAACCCTTCTCTTCAATGCCGTAGCGTCCGGCACGTCCGGAGATCTGTAGCACTTCAGAAGGGGTAAGCTCTCTACGCCTGAGTCCATCAAACTTGTTGTCTTTGGCAAAGAGAATAGTTTTGATCGGAAGGTTAAGACCCATGGCGATGGCATCAGTAGCGACCAGAATCTCACTTTCCCCTTCACGGAAGCGCCTGGCTTCTTCTCTGCGTACTTCAGGTGAGAGATTTCCGTAGATGACAGAAACCCGGTATTGGGCTGAGAGCTGCTGCTTGAGCGAGAGAACTTCCCTTCGTGAAAAGGCTACGATAGCACTTTGTTTTTCTACCTTGTTCAAGGATGTAGGGGAAGAGAGTGGTTCCAGTGGATTCATTCTTTCAAAGTGGATGATTTCCAGTTCTTCTCCAAGATAGCGACAGAGTTCTATAACAGCCGTGAGTGCATTGGAAGATCCTGTAAGGATAACAGTTTTGGCAGGAGCACCGATGAGGGCATTGGCCCAGGCCCATCCTCTGTCACGGTCGTTGATCATTTGGATCTCATCGATGACACAGACTTCGACATCCACAGAATTATTGAGCATTTCGATGGTTGAAGAGATATGGGTGGACTCCTCATCAATGATCTCCTCCTCGCCTGTGATCAGAGAAACCGGGACACCCTCTTTTCTGAGGTATTCATACCCTTCAAGAGCGAGCAGTCGGAGCGGGGCAAGATAATATCCGGTATCTGCTGCCTTGAGTCTTTGCATGGCGGTATAGGTTTTTCCGCTGTTTGTCGGCCCGACATGGAAGATAATCTTTCGTTTGAGGCTGCGTGCCAGAGGAAAAAGGTTTTTGAAGTCCCGGATCGTTTTTGCCAGCAACTCTTCACGCATACGCTTCTCTTTGAGCGGTTTGAGAAATTCGCCAAAATGGTAAAGTATCCGCCGCTTGCTCTTCTCTTTGATTTTGAGTGTCTGGGATGTTTTGATCTGCGGAGCAAGAAACTGCATAATGAAGCTTTCAATCTTTTGCTCCGGAATCTCCAGACCATGGGAGAGTTCCAGCAGATGATCATAGAGGGCATTGACAGAGAGATTGAAATGAGAGATGAGTTCTTCATTGACCTGATTGAGGTCTTCAGCCACAGGAAGTTCTTCGCCTCTCCAGATTGAGCTATAGAGAAAATCCTTCATATAAGAGACTGAAATCCGGTAGCTGATCTTTTCGCCGAAGAGCTTGTAGGTTTTTGATTTTTCGATCATCAAATGATCGGTACTTTCAAAAAGATCATATTTGGGATTAATACGAAGCAGAATGTCATCGAGAAGATCCAAAGAGAGGGGAATATGATAGAGATCGGTATCAGGTGGCATCCGTTTGATATGCTCTATCATTTGCTCTTCTGATAGCCAGGGATGATATCTCTCTATGTGAATGATGAAGGTATTGATGGATTCCTGCATAATAGTGATTGTATTCTTTTTCTTCTCTTTGAGATGTTCAATGATCGCCTTATCATCGAGCTTCCAGAGTCTCTCCATTTCCAGAGGTTCTGATCGTGTCAGAAGAAGTTTGCTGAAATCCACTTCTCTCATCTGAAAAGTGTAACTCTGGTAAAACTCCATTTCATTGAGAGTATTGAATGTAACGCCCAGGGCATTTTCAAGCTTTTTCAGTCGGCTTTTGAGACGCAGATAAGTCAGTTTTTGCGCTACCTTCTCTTCAGTGATCTTTGAACTTTTTGTATCGATAAAGGAGTCAAGAATTTTATTCTCCTCCTCTTTGGTATGCTCCAGCTCCTCAAGTATCATCAATATTTTCTCGACCTTGTCAAGCGGTTTGGACTTTGTTTTCATCTTTTCTTTGGGTTTATTCATTTGAAGGAGGTAGTGGACAATATTCTCCCGGGTGACATGGCTGCCTTCGCTCCACACCCTTCTGAGTCCGCGTATCATTTCGTCCCGTGACAGGGAAGGAAGCTCCAGTTCCAGAAGCATTGATAATTCCACCAGATGTTCATCATCAAGCGTCAAGACTCCTTCATCAAAAGGCAGTCCGCCGAAGAAGTTGCGTATTTTATTATTGAGTTTGATTAAATTCTTTTTTTTCTTTTTTGCCATGGATATTCTATTTTCTTTTTTTAGAGATGCACTTATAAAATAATCTATATTTAGCTAGTACATATTATAGTATAGCATACAAAATAAAAAGAGGGTTTATTATTAGAGAGAGTTGGTACCCTTTATTTCATAGAGCCATGGTAAGGTCTTGAGTATGGAGCGACATAAGAGTTCGAATCATAGTCATGGCCAAACGGAACATAGGTGTACGGCATTTGATAGTAATTGAAAATTTTGCTTGTTTTGATCCATCCCATTGCTGCAAGGACTTCTGAAACATTGATGCCGACACCTACATAAGCGACCCGTTCTTTTTGGGAATAAGCTTCATGATTTTGATAGCCTCTTGTATAGTATCCGAGCTGAAGTTCGCCGTATTTCAATAGATTGGAATCCATACTCTCGAATCCGCTAAACTTCAATGCCACAAGATACTTCATGGAGTTATACTGGGTGAAAATGTCATCTTCGCCCTTAAAATCAGGCAGATACTCTATGCGAAGGTCCAGTTTGTCTTTTACGCTCGGGTATTTTTCTCTTACATAATAAAAAGCAGCACCCAGAGTATTCATGATCATATCTTCATAAGAGAAGCCCTGGGACTTGCTAAATGAATCACCCAGTTCCATCATTCCCTGAAAAAGCCATGATGTGAGAGGACCATAAATCATGGCATCATCTTCACTCATTCCCCAATATTCATACAGAGATGAAAAACCAAGTGACCATAGATAAGTAGAGTAAAGGTGACCAAACTTGTCGGCCCCGCCATATTTTGTATCTTCTTCAAACCAGCCTTCATCACCCCATACCGGTGAAATGGTAAAATAATCCCAAAAAGCTATTCCCCACACAGTTACAACACCGGCACCAACCAGGTTTGTATGCAACACTCTTTTTTTCAACTCTTCATCAGTCAATGTTGTTTCACTCTTGAGAGTGAATTTTTCAAAATTTGTCTGTACAGCAGGGTCTTCAACCTTTGTCTGTACTGCATCACCTGCCATCAAGCTAACTGTCAGCAGCAGCGATGAAATTATCTTTTTCATATATAGTGTCTCTATTTTTTTTAATATCGATATGATACGCAATTTATATTAAAGTAGCTTCATGCAGCTTATATAATCAGCTTCCAGGCCCCAGAAAGAATATGAAACATAAATAATAAGGTTATCAGGGAACTTTTAAAGCTTTCATAAGGTATTCTAGCTTTATGAAAAGAAGAATCTTCAAACTTTCTTATATACTCCCTCTTGCAATAACTGCAATATTACATAGTTCTGAATACCAAAAGATTAATCTGTCTCGTGATCAGGCTGACTTCGTTGCCCAAATGGTTTGGGAGAATGAAGCAGCCGGTGAACTAAAGTATCTGATACACTGGAACAAGGGTGAGGGGTTTCTCTCTCTGGGTATCGCACACTTTCTCTGGTACAGCAAAGATAAAAAAGAGCGTTATCTTGAAATGTTCCCGCTTCTCGTTGAATACCTTGTCATACATAATGTCAGGCTTCCGGACTGGCTCGATGCCAATACACCCTGTCCATGGGATGATCGAGAGAGTTTCCTGAAAGCGAAAATCAAAAATAAACCGAAGTATCAGGATCTCTATAATCTTTTGGTGCGAACGATGCCGATCCAGGTTAACTTCATCATAGAACGGATGAATGGCGCACTACCGGAAATGCTGAAATCTCTGGAAAACAAAGAGGAGCGTATGAGCGTCAGAAAAGCTTATAATCGTATGATCTATTTACCGGATGGTTCGCTCTCGACCGAGGGAGTCTATGCCGTACTTGATTATGTCAACTTCAAAGGGGAGGGCACATCTCTTTCGGAACGGTACAAAGGTGAAGGCTGGGGATTGCTGCAGGTTTTGATGGAAATGGATCCAGAGACCCGGGATCCACTTGGGTCATTTCGCGAAGCGGCCAAAAAGGTACTTCAGGAACGTATCGAAAATTCACCGCCGGAACGTAATGAATCGCGCTGGAAAAGCGGATGGTACAAACGGATCGATACCTACAGAGTAGCAAAATAAAATCCAAACAGAGAGAACAAACATGACAGAAGAAGAAAAAATAGTAATAGCTGAAGAAGAGGAGATCAGAGAAAAAGTCAGAGAGAAACATAGGGAGGAGAGAAAAAGAAAGAACCATTGGTTTGTCATCACCATCTTTTTGCTTGGTCTGGTCTGGTTCATTTTTAAAAGCTGATAATTCTCTAAAAGTATATATTGGTTAACATAATATAAATTCTATCAAAAAAGTATTTCTTTCCTTTGAATGAATCCTTGGACCTCTTCTGTTGATTTATTGTAATTCA
>JAYEND010000084.1:0-4579 GCA_034721895.1 Campylobacterota bacterium
TTCAAGAAATGTCAGTAGCGATCACTAGATCACCGAATATATATCGTATACCTTCGGCATAGTTACTGAGAACCAGAGTATTGGAGGCCAACAGCTCAAAAACCCTTCTGGAAAACATGGTTGGTGAACGTGTTATTGAGTTGAGATTAATGGCGTATTCATAGCCTTTATAGGCTTTATCTATCTCACTATAAGCCAATGTGCCGCGTATAAGCGGATAATATTTTT
The DNA here is from genome assembly GCA_034721895.1 of Campylobacterota bacterium. Classification (GTDB taxonomy): domain Bacteria; phylum Campylobacterota; class Campylobacteria; order Campylobacterales; family Sulfurovaceae; genus SZUA-451. The sequence continues at coordinate 229 of JAYEND010000084.1, forward strand.
TTGGAAATATATTTGAAGTACCGGTATTCCCAAAGTGCCGATCATAAATATCAAGCTTACCCACTGATGTAAGATGTTCGATAAAGTCTTCAAAAACTCTCATTCTATCAGGAAAATCGGGATAGTATGCCCCGGCAAAGACAAATGCATCTTTCCGCTCAAATTTCTCTATAGGGTTATGTATTTTCGGTTGACAGGCAAAAGGCAAAAGATAAACATTATCATGTCCTAATTTATATTTATAAATTGGAATACATTCCAGATCGGTAGTGAAAACAAAATCAAAATATTGTGCAGTGTCGATGAAATCGTCAAAGTGAAATGGATCTTCCTTATTCCAAAATATTGTGGGAATGTCATTTTTGCGACAATAAACAATGAGATCGACCAGTTCCTGACTAAGGTTCATGATTTTCATCTGCCACAGGTCATCCTGTCCACGCCACGCAGACTCAACCAATAATATATCTGGCTGGGATGTCTCTGTCTCCTCTTTCCATTCTTGTGGTGTAAGCTGAATGAATTCAGCTTCCGGGCTAAAAACATCATAGGAGAATGTATCTAGGATACAGGCGACCTTTAACTTTTTTGGATTATCGGTTGCCAATTGTTTGGGGTTCGAACTGTGTTTATTCAGTTCTGTGAGATTCAGTTTGTTTGCTGATTCATTTTCATTATTTTGTTTGGTATTTTGCCAAATCTTGAAAATTCTTTTAGGAAGTGCAATGAGAGAGCGAAGTGAACGTGTGTCATGCAGTAATAGATGACCTAGTTTATAAGAAGCAGAATTTAGGTTCTCACCGTAAAGTTTTTTAACTTTTTCAACTTTCTTTTCAAGTAAAGTCACTCTTTTCAGTATAGCAATTTTTTCAGCTTCAATTTGAGAAAGTTTTTGTTCAAGTATTTTTCTCTCTTGTAATTCATTTATTTTGGAATTATTTTTTATCAACTTAAAACACCACAAAAATCCAAATCAGTCTTGATATCAAGATCTTTAAACTCTTTATGGGCCACAAGAAAAGTAACAACATCAGCATTTTCAATTGCATCCTCGGAAGATACTAATTGAAGTGCTGAATGCTGAGTGTTGAGTGTCGAAGTTAAAGGTATGTTCGGTTCTACGCAAACTACATTATTTATCTCGTCTGATAATATTTTGGCGATGTAGAGGGCCGGCGATTCTCTAAGATCGTCTATATCCGGCTTAAAAGCCAGTCCCATGCAAGCAATCTTTGCTTTTCGTCCATTTTTATTTTCAAATTGCAGTGCAGAATTTTTGATCTTCTCTATTGCCCATTCTGTTTTGTAAGTATTGACCTCCCTGGCAGTGCGGATCATCTTGGCGTCTTCGCCACCCGCATGGACGATGAACCATGGATCTACCGCGATACAGTGGCCCCCTACACCGGCACCAGGCTGTAAAATATTGACACGTGGATGACGATTGGCAAGGGCGATGAGTTCCCAGACGTTGATGCCGAATTTATCACACAAGATAGAAAGCTCATTGGCAAACGCAATATTGGTATCTCTGAATGCATTTTCCGTTAGCTTCGCCATTTCAGCAGTTTTGGCATCTGTTTCCAGTACTTCACCTTCAACAAATGTTTTGTAAAACTCTACTGTAGCTTTTGTGGCTTCTGAGGAGATACCACCAACGATACGGTCATTTTCGACCAGTTCGATCATAATGCGGCCAGGAAGGACACGTTCCGGACAGTGTGCTATGAATAATTTTGAATTTAGAATTTTGAATTTTGAATTTGGAGAGTCTGGATTGTTTGCTACCAATTCAAAAAGTTCCGGGCGAAGTCTTGCCAAGACTTCTGCTATCTTGTCAGTCGTACCTACCGGAGACGTGGACTCCAGGATAACGATATTGCCTGCTTTTACATAAGGTGCGATTGCTTCTGTAGCGGAAACTACATAGTCAATATTTGGCACATATCCTTCGTGGAAAGGTGTGGGAACAGCGATGATGAAGACATCTGCTTCTATTGGTTTGATGTCAGCTATAAGATTGCCTGACTTGACAGCAGAGCTGACAAAAGTAGCAAGGCCGGGTTCGACGATATGAATTTTACCCTCATTGATAGTATCTACTGTACCCTGCACAACATCGACTCCATGAACTTTATAGCCTCTATTGGCCAGCAGGGCTGCTGTAGGGAGGCCGATGTAGCCGAGGCCGATGACGCATATTTTTTTAGTTTGCATTATATAAATCCTATTTTTTTAGTTTCATTATTTGTTGTATTTGCCAACAGTTCATTAAGCGCCTGGATGACTTTGCTCAATACCTCATCATGCTCTAACACCTTGGCATCAATACCATTAAGTTTCTTAATAATATCACCATAGGCCAATGCAAAATGCCTCATTTGCACAAAAGCACGCATAATAGCGATCGTGACATCTGTTGCAATTTTGCTTTTCAGGATGGTAGCAAGCATATAAACACCCTGTTCCGTAAATACTTTAGAAGAATATTTTCTGTGTTGCCCTCTGCTGCTATTCTCTAAGGTCGAAAATTTCGACCTTAAAATCTCTTCCTCTTCTTCGGCCAATTCAAAATAAAAATCATCAGGGAATTTATCAGGGTTATTTTTTACGGCTCCATTAATTCTTTTAGTTTCCACACCATTAAGTTTTGCCAAATCACTATCGAGCATAACTTTGGCATCTCGAATATTATAAATCTTTGTCTGAACAATCTCAATAATACTGTTTTCCATATTATTTGGCTTCCTTTAAAAAGCCCACAATTTTTTCACAGGCATGTCCATCACCATAGGGATTGCTTGCCCGGCTCATTTTTTCATATGCCTTTGCATCATCCAGTAGTTTTTGAGCTTCCTGAATGATCTTTTTCGGATCCGTCCCGACAAGTTTTACTGTGCCGGCTTCGAGGGCTTCCGGGCGTTCTGTTGTATCTCTCATCACGAGTACCGGTTTTCCAAGGCTGGGTGCCTCTTCCTGCACTCCTCCGCTGTCGGTAATGATAAAGTGTGATTTTTCCATCATAAAGATGAATGGCTCATATTGCAGTGGTTCTATCAGATGGATATTTGGTGTATCGGAGAGGATCTCTTTGACGGGTTTCTGGACGTTGGGATTGAGGTGTACAGGATAGACGATGTCAATCTCCGGATTGTTCTGCGCCAATGTTTTGAGCGATTCACAGATATTGATGAAGCCCTGACCGAAGTTTTCTCTTCTGTGACCGGTAACCAAAATCATTTTGCGATGATTTTGGAGTGAAGAGTGAAGAGTGAAGAGTGAAGAGGGCAAGCCTGATGATCTGAGGTTTTGAGTGATAGTATTCTCTAGTTCCGGATCATTTTTGATTTTGTCCAGAGCTAGGAAGAGGGCATCGATAACGGTGTTGCCAGTGATAACTATGTTTTCGTCTTGGACATTTTCTTTAAGCAGATTGTCTTTGCTGGTGTGTGTCGGGGCAAAGTGATATCTGGTGATCTGAGTGGTCAGCTGACGGTTCGCCTCTTCCGGCCAGGGGCTGAATATGTCTCCTGTTCTCAGGCCGGCTTCGACATGCCCTACATCGATCTTTTGATAAAAGGCTGCCAGGCAAGCTGCGAACGTTGTCGCAGTATCACCATGAACCAAAACGGTATCCGGTTGGAAATCTGTTAAAATATCTTTCATGCCCAGCAAGACACCGGAAGTCACATCATAAAGATCCTGACCCGCTTTCATGAGGTTAAGATCGTAGTCAGGTGTGATATCAAATATTTCAAGGACTTGATCCAGCATTTCTCGGTGTTGTGCAGTGACACATACTTTTGTTTCAAAGGAGCCTTCTGTCTGACAGGCTTTGACAAGTGGTGCCATTTTGATAGCCTCTGGCCGTGTTCCAAATACGATTAAAATTTTTTGCACTAAGTTGTTCTTTCAATAATTTTAACAATATTATATTCTAAAACAACTTTGCCCTGCATGGTTATAGCTGGGTGATATAAGACAGTTGCTAATCTATCGCTTATAGCGATGATAGAGGGAGAGAAGTTCTTTATATGACTTTATTATTTTGGCAGGGTGATTCTGCCACATTATATGTGACCATGACTATTGTTTCCATGTCTTTATTGTTGTCAAACATAAGTAGTGCCGTTATTTTTAAAATCTCTCTTTAAAATATTTGAAATACTTTCTGCGGCTAATTCTGCAGAATTTTTCTTTGAGTTGATATTGCAATGATGATCTAAAAATTTGTTAGCACGTTTTCGGTAGTCTGCGTTTAATCCTAGTTCAAATTGAATTGCCTTTGCTAAGCTGTCGCTATCATCACTTAAACTATATGCTCCCATGGGTTCTTGAAATTTTAAAACCT
>JAYEND010000085.1:0-17093 GCA_034721895.1 Campylobacterota bacterium
AACCTTTTTTAATACCATGTATTGCACTGTATTGTTCCATGTTTTCTTTTGTTTCATCGGCAACATAAGCAGATATTTGTACTGACATGATTTACTCCTCTTACTTTTCTATAATTTTATAGAAAAAAATATATTTTGTCAAGTTGTCATATATTTAACCCAATTTGTGGGTCGTTTTGGGAATGGAGCTTTAGGGGTCAGGAATGAGGGGATACGAGGTGATGAAAATGCAAATCTAATTTATTTTCATTGCTGCTGGATATAGCTAAGATCAATAGAGTATTTCGGATGTTCGTGTTATATAAATTTGAAGATACCACTACAGCTGGCCTTGCTTTGTATTTTAGACTACTTGCAAAAGGAAATTTAACAATAACAACATCATACTTCAAGATACTTGTCATAGATACTGTCCTCTTTGTTGTCCCAAATTTTCTCCAAAGATGGCTGTGAAATATTTATAAAATCTTTTTGCTCTCTGTTTTCGTTAATAACCTCATATTTTGTAATGACATCATCTTTCAAGTTTTGAATAATATTTAAAACAATATTTAATTTCGAATCTTCAATTTCCAACTTAATCGTTTGCATCTACTATCCTTTTTCTTTTTCTTATGTATATTTTACCTTAAAATGGATCGTGTTTTACATTTTCCATATGCCAAAAGTAAACGTGGACAGGCTACTTTTCTACGATTCAGCATTTTACGACTCCCAATTTAGTTGTTCGCATGCATGTGGCTTTAGCCATATAAGTGCCTCACTACAGTGAATTTCACATAAATCATTTGGTGATTTATTGCATTGCGTTTTAACGCTTATAATTCTTCTCAAATTACAATCTCCACGTAGGATCTTCAATAACCCCTTTAATATTGATCAATACCGCTTCCTCTGTACTGATACTTTCATACTCACTTCGATCAAGCTCAGCAAATACTTTGTGACCTACTGCGGCGATGACGGCATCATACTTTTTATCTGTTTGGAATGGATCTGTGATAAATGCAAAGTTTTTCTGATCTACATCTTTCTTATCGACCCACGGATCATAAGCATCTACACTGCAACCATAATCTGAAAGTTCATCAATAAACATCGTCATGACTCCCAATATCTATTGGTATGATCTCATTTTCTTTAATGACAAAGTCTATCACGACCCTATACTCCATATTGATGGAAACAGAAGAGTACTCTTGCAATTTCCCTCTTAGTTTATGAAGTCTTAATAATGGATGAAAAGGATCCACTTCAAGTATTGTAATCGCTTTAGAATATCAAATTACAATTTACCAATCATCTATGAGGGGTGAACCAGACTAAAGGGCAAGCGTTGAAAATACACTTTTCTTGTCTTGAGCATAATTAGCTGTCTTTTCCAAACAGGTCACGAGTATAAACTTTCCCTTCCACATCTCTGATATCGTCTGAAAGTCTATTTGCCACGATCACATCTGAAATCTTCTTAAACTCATCCAAATCCCTGATCACTTTCGAGTGAAAAAACTCTTCTTCATCTAGTACTGGTTCGTATACTACGACTTCAATGCCCTTCGCTTTGATCCGCTTCATGATCCCCTGAATGGCAGAAGCCCTGAAATTATCTGAACCAGACTTCATCACAAGCCTATACATCCCAACCACTGTTGGATTTTTAGCAATGATGCTGTTTGCGATAAAGTCTTTCCTCGTAGAGTTTGCATCTACTATAGCAGAGATTAGAGAGTTGGGGACATCCTGGTAGTTGGCACGTAACTGTTTGGTGTCTTTAGGTAAACAGTAGCCGCCATAACCAAAAGATGGATTGTTATAATGTGCTCCGATCCTGGGATCAAGACCCACACCTTCGATGATCTCTCTTGAATTAAGACCATGGGACTCGGCATAAGAATCCAGTTCATTAAAGTACGCCACCCTCATAGCCAAATAAGTATTGGAAAAAAGCTTTATCGCCTCAGCTTCTGTGCTATCTGTGAAAAGAATGTCTATATTTTCTTTAATAGCACCTTTGGCAAGTAAGTTTGCAAACACTTTGGCACGTTCAGACTTTTCGCCCACGATGATCCTGGAGGGGCAAAGATTGTCATGCAGTGCTTTGCCTTCTCTTAGAAACTCCGGCGAAAAGAGTATATTATCCGTATCGAATTGCTCTTTGACACTTTTGGTATACCCTACCGGCACCGTTGACTTGATGATCATCACTGCATCCGGATTGGTCTCGAGCACATCCGAGATAACTGACTCAACTGAGTTGGTATTGAAATAGTTGGTCACAGGATCATAATCTGTAGGCGTAGCAATGATCACGAAATCAGCGGATACGTACGCTTCAGACTTGTCGAGCGTAGCTTTGAAAGAACCGTGATTCGTGATTGTTGATTCGTGATTGGTGATCACACGAGGAAGATACTCTTCGATCTCTTTGTCTTCGATGGGGGAGATGCCTTTGTTGATCATGGCTACTTTTTCCGGGATGATGTCGAGGGCTACTACTTCGTTGTGTTGTGCCAATAATATTCCGTTGGATAGGCCTACGTAGCCGGTACCGGCTATGGCAATTTTATGACTCATCATTTGTCTTCTTTTCTTCACTGATATTTTCCAATTCACTCTTTGAATACATTGCCATGAGATAAAGATGATTATCTTTATCCAAATAATAATAAATCACCCTAAATCCACCACTCTTTCCTGTAGAGACTGATGAGTTCGCCCATCGTACCTTATAACAGTTGTTTCCAAGTTCAATACCTGATCTTGGTTCTTCTTCTAAAATCTTTTGCAAGTTTTTTAGATCTGTTGATAACTGTTTGTATTTTTTATAAAGTCTCTTGACATCTCTGCCAAAAGAGTCCAGACTAATGATCTTCAAGTTCATCTATGAGTTCATCCAGTGTTTGGTGAGAATCTCTTTTTTTTGTATCATTCACAAGTATTTTCAACTCTTTGCACGAGTCATCAAAACTATCATAAAACATCTTTGCTTTTTGCTCTTTTACATAGGTTTTGATTGCTTCTGTGATGATATCTGTTCTGTTAAGTGAAAACTGTTTAGTAAATACATCAATCTCATCAACTAAATATTTTGGAAGCCTTAAACCTACTTGTTGTTTTTCCAATTGAGATAAAGTATGCATAATTATCCTTATTATGTTTTTCAATATTATATATTATTTATATACAGTTGTCAAATGGAATCTTAGAGCCAGACTCTAAACCCTAGGAACCTGTCGGACTCATCTGATCGAAGCAAAAAATTCATATTGTAGGAACATTATAATATAATATGTTCTTGTGGGCAAGTCAAGGCTGCCGCCCCACTTTTGCTTTAGCAATATGCTAAAAGTATCTGAATAAAAGCGGCTTTATATTATAATTTGATGAAATTATCATAGAGGCACTTATAAAAATCCTAAGATGCTCATAATCTGATTTATATCGATAATTTCCAAAGAATTACAAATGTTCGTTTTTCGGATAGACAGAGTTATGATTTAGATTTATGTGATAGAATTTGCATAATTCATGAATACCAAATAGAAATAAAGGCTCCCCGATCCTACCCTTCCTCGATAAAAGAATAGCAAACTTCCTGGTCATAGCCCTACTGACATTCGGCACATTTGCTTGGAGTTTTTTTATCTTTCATATGCCTTTCGATCTGAATCTGGTACTGAGTGTCATAGCGGTGCGTATGCTCGCTTCGCTTTTGATCTTCAATGACTATTCCCTCTCCTGGTCAAAATCCTCTGCCAAGACATTTATGCTCAAAAGCTTTGTCTATATCGTGGCATTTATGATCTATATGCCTTTTTATTACAGTATCGTCAGCGTCTCCTTCATGGTGTCCGAATTGCTCCTCTATCTCTTTGTCCTCAATTTCATGGTCTATTTCTACTATTATCTGATCAACAGGAGCCATACCCAAAAGACAAAAAGTGTCGTCATATACGGTGCAGGAAGAGCAGGCATCAAACTCGAAGAAGAGTTCAGGGACAGCGAATACAAGGTCAAATACTTTGTCGATGACAATAAAGAGATGCAAAAAAGGTCCATAGACACTATAAAGATCCTCTCCAAAAAGAAACTGAAAAGAAAGGTCAATGACGATAACCCCTATGATCTGCTCATCATCGCCATGCCCAGCGTGCCCAAACAGAGGACAAAAGAGATCTATGATAACCTGGGCGCCTATTTCAAAGAGATAAAGATCCTCCCTTCTCTGGGTGAGATACTCTCTGATAAACCTTTTACCAACCAGCTGAAGAGACTGACGGTGAGGGATCTGCTGGCAAGGCATCCCAAAGATTTGGACAAGCAAGCCATTTTGGAGTTTGTCAAAGGCAAAAAGATCCTGATCACCGGGGCGGGAGGGAGTATCGGCAGCGAGATCGTCAGGCAGTGTATACACTTCGGTGTATCGGAGCTGGTACTTGTCGACCACAGCGAATTCAATCTCTACGCCATTCTCGATGAAGTGCAGGATCTCGATGAAGTGCAGAAAAGCAGTATCAAGATCACACCTGTCCTGCAATCGGTCGTACGCAAGCTTCTGGCAGAAACCTTCAGGAAGCACCGGCCCCAGATCGTGATCCATGCGGCTGCCTACAAACATGTGCCACTGGTCGAAGAGAATGTCGAAGAGGCGATCTGGAACAATATAGTCGGTACCAAAAATGTCATCGACCTCTCTATCAAAAACGGTGTAGAGACTTTTCTCCTGATCTCGACGGACAAAGCCGTCAGGCCGACCAATGTCATGGGCGCGACCAAACGGATCTGCGAACTCTATGCGCAGAATGTGGATGCCAAAAAAACACAGATCGTGGCAGTGCGCTTTGGCAATGTACTGGGCAGTTCCGGATCGGTCATCCCCAAATTCAGAAGACAGATCGAACAAAACAGGAATATCACTGTGACAGACCCCGAGATCACGCGCTACTTTATGCTGATACCCGAAGCCTGTGAATTGGTGCTTCAGGCTGCATCGCTGGGAAGCGGCGGGGAGATATTTATCCTGGACATGGGCGAACCCATCAGGATCGCGGATCTGGCCAAAAAGATGATAGAACTTTCAGGCAAACCGCACATAGAGATAGAATACACAGGACTCAGGCCGGGAGAAAAACTTTATGAAGAGCTGCTGATCAATGAGAGTGACAAGCATACCCGCTATGAATCCATCACTGTCGCTGCGCCTACACTCTATGGTATCGACAAACTTGAGCAGGATATAGAAGAACTGCTTCATGCGAAGGATAGAATAGTTAAGCTCAGAGAGATCGTACCGGAGTTCAGGCATGCGCGGAATGGGAGCTAGCGTGAGCAATGAGGGTTGGAAGTCACTTTGTGACAAGGCTAAAGATATCGACGAAGAATTCTTTAAACTTTGATATGATAAAATATGAACAAACAAACACAAGGAAAGTTATTATGAAAAAGATTACATTGTCACTTGTTTCAGTGATCGCACTGAGCGGTATGAGTTTTGCAGGGGGTGATTTTGAACCTGTGGTAGAGCCTGTAGTAGCAGTACCGGTAGTGGTAGAAGATACCAGCGGGTTTTATCTGGGAGCGGGCCTGGCTGCAGTCAGTACACGTGACGCTACAGTGAATGGTAGTTTTTTTGATGCAAAAGGCGGGCAGGACAGATTGGGCAATCTGACTTTTCTTGCAGGCTACGACTTTAACCGATATATTGCCGCAGAAGGAAGATTTACTACTTCGATCGCGGATGAAGATATCGTGGAAATGAGTGGCTGGAGTCTTTTTGCCAAGCCACAGTATGCATTTGACGGCAGCAACTTCAAAATTTATGCACTGCTTGGTTTTGGCGGTGTGACACTTGACAGTATGAATGCTGATTATGTAACAGATGTTGATGATACAGCTTTCCAGTGGGGGATCGGTGCGGCATACTCATTCGGAGAGTATATGGAAGATAACAATCTTGCTGTTTTTGTTGACTATACCAGTCTTGCGACCGATATGGAAGGTATCTATTGGAACGGTGCCCCCGAGACAGATGTCGATGCGATCACCGCAGGGGTGACTTATAGGTTTTAATAGTTATCCCCTATATAAAAATTTGTTTTAGTCTGTTGATTGATTTGGTATATTGGTGGAGGTGAGGAGAATTGAACTCCTGTCCTAAAACAATTAGAACTATGACTCTACATGTTTAGTCGGTGTTGTTTGATCTCATCTTGCTTCGTACGACACCCAAAACTATGCAAGACCAGCCTAGGGATTCGTCTATCGGTCAGGCAGCCGGTAGATATAGTCATCAGATATGATACCTCAAAGTCCTGTTAAGATGACACTTGCAGGCGAGGCAGTCCTCCGGCGAACCGGGGTTAATGACTTACGCTACTGCGTAAGCTGGACGGTAATCTGTATTGTTTGCGTTTAATCGCTGATGAGCCGCGTAACGGAATTGCTCAGTCCGACATGCACATAGCCCCGACTGCTCCAGTCGAAACCAAGTCACCCCCATTTTTAATTAATAATTAGCAATTAAAAATTAATAATTGTGGTTTGTAATGCTTTGCATTACCTCTATTGATAGAGTATGGGGATTTTAGCAGGAAATGGTATATCTGTCAAGGCTTCTCAAATGATGGTTTTTTCGATATCCAGGGAGAGCGCTGTGGTGATTTCGTAGCTGATGGTTCCAAAATGCTTTGCTGCTTTCTGGGCATCGTTCATGATGCAGACTTCATCCCTGTCTGATTCGAGAGCGATAAAATCCATCGAGACACGACCCAGGATCGGCAACGCTTCAGAGGTGATGAACGGGTCGGCACTGTTCCCTCTCGGCCAACCGTCACCGTAGCCCAGATCATAGGTTGAGACAGGCATATCAGCCGGAGCGGTAAAATCTCCGGCATAACCGACCCTTTCACCTTTTTTCAGTTGCCGGAAAGAGACGCGACGGGCATGCAGAGAGAGAACCGGCTTGAGATCTATCTCGTCAAACCCCGCCCCGAGTTCATTGTAGCCATAGGCTGCGATACCGACTCTGACAAGATCTTCGTTGAAATGTTTCATACGCAGTGTTGCGGCAGAGTTATACGAATGTATTCTGGTATTCTCAAAACCTGCCTTTCTGGCCATCTCCTTGACCTTTTCAAACCGCTTCTGCTGCCAGAAGAGTTCAGATCCCAGTTCGTCCGCAGATCGAAAATGCGTCATCAAGCCTACCAGCCTGAGAGAGTGTTTTCTGATCAGGCTCAGTGCTTCCGAAACTTCCTCCATCCCGATCCCGTTACGGTGCATCCCTGTGTCAACCTTAAGCTCTACCCTGCTTTCTTTTTCCATCGACCCGATATCCTGCAGCATATTGATGGCAAAAGAGTATTTTTCGGAAGGGAAAGCTTTGTCTCCCAGGATCAGCACGGTATCGAAGAGAGATCCGATCTGATCAGCTTCTTTCCGGCTCTTCACAACTGTATGCCTGATCCCAAATTCACTTGCCAGCTTTGCCATAGGTTCCAGGCCATGGCCATAGGCATTGTCTTTTAAAACAATTGCGATCTTGTCGACCGAGCCTGTTTTCAGAGCAATTTGGTTAAGATTATGATAAAAGTTTTCTTTATTGATCGTAATGAAAGCCATAAAAGTATTATACAGGAAATTGATAATGGATGGATGGACAATTGTCAAAATCGTGGGTATGGTTGCCACTGTCGTCTTTCTCTGGTTTCTCCTCAAAGAACTCCGAAAAAGTATCAAGGAGAGCAAAGAAGGCAGAGTGAGCGGCAAATGCGACTTGGACTAAAAAACAAAAAATGAAGCATACTTCACTCTTCACTCTTCACTCTTCACTTGAAAATTCCAAAAAGAATTTTGCATGAGGCGGATGAAAGCAGAATGGGAGAAACAGCGGGCAGTCCTGATGGCGTTCCCCCATGAAGGGACTGACTGGGCCAAAGATCTGGAGGGGGCAATGGGTTCCTTTATCCGTATTGCCCAGGCGATCGCCTACTCTGAACCTGTCTATATCATTTGCCGGGATAGAGCAAAAATCTCCGAACTGTTCTGCAGCACCCGCAACATAAGCTTCATTGAGATACCCACCAACGATACCTGGGTACGTGATTATGGCTATGTCTCTATCGAAGAGGATGGTGAAACCAAACTGCTTGACTTTCGGTTTGACGGATGGGGAGGGAAGTTTGAAGCTTCTCTTGACACTGCAGTGAATCAAGCCCTTCATCGAAAAGGCTATCTGGGGATCACAGCACTTGAGACGATTGATTTTGTACTGGAGGGGGGATCGATCGAGAGTGATGGAGAGGGTACGATATTGACAACTTCAGCCTGTCTTTGCAACCCCAATCGAAACGGCGGCCTGGGCAAAGATGCCGTCGAAACGAAACTTGCCGAATATCTTGGGGCCAAAAGAGTACTCTGGGTCGATCACGGCTATCTGGCAGGGGATGACACTGACAGTCATATCGATACACTGGCACGCTTTGTCGATAAAGAGACCATAGCTTATATTCAATGTCACGATAAAGAAGATGAACACTATAGTGCACTGCAACTGATGGAAATGCAGCTCAAGACTTTCCTGACTGGCAAAGGAGAACCCTACAAATTGGTGCCTCTGCCGATGTGTGAGGCAAAATATAATACTGAAGGCAAGCGGCTGCCGGCTACCTATGCCAATTTCCTGGTCACCAATGAAGCACTGATATATCCTGCCTATGGAGCCGCAAGCGACAAAAAGACCGAAGAGATCTTCAAATCACTCTTTCCGGATAAAGAGATCATTCCCGTCAACTGCAGCAAACTGATCGAAGAGGGAGGAAGCCTCCATTGTTCAACCATGCAAATTGCCTATTAGAACGCTAAAGGAAAAATATAATGAAAACCGCACTGATCCAACAAAAATACTATAAAAACAAACAAAACACCATTGATGCCACCTGCACGAAGATCAAAGAGGCTTCCCAAAATGGAACTGAACTGATCGTCCTGCAGGAACTCCATCAGAATGAATACTTTTGCCAAAGCGAAGATACGAAATTTTTCGATTATGCTTCCGATTATGAAAATGATCTTCTCTTCTGGAGCGCCATAGCCAGAGAGAACCGTATCGTACTGGTCACTTCTCTCTTTGAGAAGCGGACTCCCGGGCTTTATCACAATACGGTAGTAGTATTTGAAAAGGATGGAACCATTGCCGGAAAATACCGCAAGATGCATATCCCTGATGATCCCGGATTTTATGAGAAATTCTACTTTACCCCCGGTGACCTTGGATTTGAACCGATCAAAACCAGCGTTGGGAAACTCGGTGTTCTGGTCTGCTGGGACCAGTGGTACCCTGAAGCGGCACGGATCATGACTCTCAGGGGAGCGGAACTGCTGATCTATCCGACTGCGATCGGCTGGTTCGATGAAGACAGCCCGGAAGAGAAAGCACGGCAGCTGGAGAGTTGGATCACTATCCAACGCTCCCATGCCATCGCCAATGCCATACCGGTACTCTCCTGCAACCGTGTCGGTTTTGAAGCAGACAGCTCAGGCATGATGCCCGGTATCCGCTTCTGGGGCAACAGCTTCATCTGCGGCGCACAGGGAGAGATCCTGGCACAGGCGGATTCGAAAGAAGAAGCGATCTTCTACGCAGAGATCGATCATGACCGAACCAAAGAAGTACGGGATATCTGGCCTTTTTTAAGAGATCGCAGAATCGATGCCTATAGTGATCTGCTGAAACGGTATTGTGACTGAGGAATTAGGAATTTTACAGAACTGATGACAATATGTCAAACTTGCAAGAATTATATTTAGAGGTGCCCTTTATAATAATTTGATAAAATAAAAAAAAGAATTACGAAAAGGATAAATAAAATGAGTTATGAAATTACCCCTACCGTCAAAGGTGAACATGTTGACTTCAAAAACCCTGACCCTGCTTTCTATGAAGCTGTAGGCGGGGAAGAGGGAATGAGAAAGCTGATGTACAGTTTCTATGACAAAATCTATGAGAGTGATATCGCCAACTTTTTCCCTCAGGATGAAGAGGAGTTCAATGAGATCAAAGTAAAAAATACCAAATTCTTTATCCAGATCTGCGGCGGACCGAAAGTATACGAAGATGAAGCCAAAGGAATGGATCTCAATGAGTATATGGTGCGTATTCATGACGACTTCTCTATCTACGAGAAATCCCGTATCGAGTGGCTCGGAACGATGCGTGAAGCACTCGAAGAACTCGAAGGTGTCGATAAGGCACTGATTGATGATTTCTGGGATTATCTGGAGCGTTTTTCCAAACTGACAGTCAATACCTTCTCTGACGGAAGCAAATACTACGCCAACCTTTAATCAGCCCTTCCTGGATAGGAGCAAAGCTCCTATCCAATCCATAAAACCTCCAATTAATGCTCAAAATTCTTAATACATACAGGTTAAATCAACTTATTTCAAATAGTCTCTTCATAATTTTAGTATAATCACAAAATATTTCCAGAAGGGCTATCATAGATGTTTGAGCATATTATCCGGTTTTTTGTCAAAAATGCCAGAATGAACTATATGCTTTTCTTTCTCATTGTTACGGTAGGCATCTACTCCTATATCAAAATACCCAAAGAGATCTTCCCTTCGTTTGACCTTGACATGGTCTCTGTTTCAGGGAATTACAGCGGTGCCTCCCTCGATGTCATGGACAAAATGGCCGTCAAGCCGCTGGAAGATGAGATCAGAAATATTGATGGCATCAAAGATATGACCACCGTGATCAATCCCGGGCGCTTCAATATCATCCTCGAACTCGAAAAGGGAGTCGACAAATACAATACCTCCAATAAAGTCAAAGATGCACTTGCCATTGCCAAAAGAGATCTGCCCGATGATATGGATGAACCAAAAGTCAAAGTACTTGAGATCAGGCGTGCCCTACTAGATATCGCAATTTCTTCTGATAAAATCTCTCTATCGGAGATCAAAGAAAAGGCCCAAAAACTGAAAGATCGTCTTAGCACTATCAAATATATCTCGGAGGTTCAGATCTATGGGGATTCGGATATTTTCTACGATATCCAGCTTGATACAGAGAAGATCCGGGCATTGGGTCTTGACCAATCGAATGTTATCGCCACGCTGGGCAGGCTCTCCTATATCTTCCCCCTGGGAAAGATAGAGGATGAGCGCAGAGGCTTCTTTTACCTCTCTACAGCAAACGGAAAACAGAGTGCCGAAGCATGGGAAGATACGCTGATCAGGGTGGGTGACCGGTATCTCTACCTCAAAGATATCGCTCAGATCCAAAAGCATTATGAAGACTCCCTGACACTCTATACGATGGATACCAAGACTGCACTCAATATCATCGTCAGACAGGATGAAAAAGGCAATGCTCTGAGGCTCGCGGAAGAGATATCGATACTTTTGGAAGATTTTCAAAGCAGGAATCCGCAGATCGAAGTACTTGTACACAATAACCGCTCTGAAAAGATCAAAGACAGGCTCAATATCGTCATCTCCAATATCCTGCTGGGGCTGATCATCATCTCTCTGCTGGTTGCATTGCTGATCAATAGCCGGATGGCTTTTATCATTGGGCTGGGGATCCCGACCTCTTTTCTGATCGGCGCATTCTCTCTCTATCTTTTCGGCTATAGTATCAATATGATCTCTCTGATCGGGGTTTTGATCGCACTGGGGATCATCGTCGACGATGCGATCGTCGTCAGTGAAAATATCCAGCAGTATATCGAAAAGGGTTACGCCGCAAAAGATGCAGCCATACAGGGTGCCAAAGAGATGGCCAAACCGGTTACCATCGCTTCTCTGACAACACTCTTCGCCTTTATTCCCGCCCTGATGATCTCAGGAAAAATGGGGGAAGTGATGAAACTGATCCCTATTGCCGTCTCTGCACTGGTGATCGCCTCACTGATCGAATCCTTTCTTTTCCTTCCCATTCATGCGGCACATACCCTCACCGCAAAACAAAAAACACGCTCATGGGAGCCTGTCAATCGTTTCTACAGCCTGATCATCCACCATTTAATGCGACACAAAAAGAGTTTTTTGCTCACTTTTATCATCATTGTACCGCTTTTGACATTGATAGCATTCAAGATAAGCAAATTTCAAATGTTTCCAAGGTTTGACTCCAAAACGATCCATATTGCAGTGAAAGCGGATGTCAATACCAGCGTTGAAGCAATGAACAGCATTCTTCTCCAGATACAAAAAGACCTCTATCTCCACAAGAAAGAGTTCTATATTAAGCATATCGGTTCCGTGGCGGGCTGGAGGAGAGACAGCGCTTCCAACAGTGAGACTTATCCTTATGTCGGTGATATCACCCTGGAACTCGATAAGCTCAAAGCACAGAATATCGTTGACAGATATATCACACCCTATCTCTCCTTCTATTATGACAAAGAGGGGAGGAGCAGGGAAGAAAAATCCGCAGAGATAGCAAAAAAACTCGACAAATTCATCAAAGAGCGGCAGTACAAGGAACGGTTTAAACTCCGTGATCTCTCTGTCGTACAGCAAAAAGTCGGTCCGATCAAAGCCGATATCAAAATCGGTCTGATCTCCGAAGACAATCAGGAGGTCATCCGGTCAATTGCTGCTCTCAGGTCCAAGATGGAGTCAATGCCCGGTATCATCACAGTAACGGATAATATACAATTCGGTATCGATGAGATCAAGCTCCATATCAATCACTACGGCGAATCCCTCGGTATCGATGAAGCAACCATCGGAAAAGCCCTCTCCAACCTCTACCTCTCCCGAAAAATCTCCAATACATTCAATCAGGAGGGTCTTTTGGAGATCAGGATACAGAGTCTCGACAAAGACAATATCGATGCGCTGGAAGATCTGCTGATCCCTCTGTCTGATAGTAACAGCGTTGCCCTCAAAGAGATTGCTGATTTCAGATCGATCAAGGCATTTGAAAAGGTCACCAAAGACAACGGGATCAAAAACTTTTATCTCTTTGCCAATATTGATCCAAAGATCATTACCGCGGACGAGGCCCTGACAGAACTCAAGCCAATATTGGATGATATTCAGAATAATGGCATCAAAATTGTACAAAAAGGAGAGAAAGAGAAGGAGGCTGAACTCAAAACCGATATGCTCTCAGCCACTGCCCTGGCCATGGTGCTGATCATGCTCTCTATGCTCTACCTCTTCAACTCTTTCAGAGAGACCTTTATGCTGCTCTCCGTCATCCCCTTCTCTCTTCTGGGTGTGATGATCGGGCATATGCTGCTCGATGTCAATATCGGTATGCCATCACTGATCGGGATGCTGGGACTTGCCGGTGTCGTTATCAATGACGGTATCATCATGCTGATCACTCTCAAAGAGGCCAGATCCGTTGATGATATCTATACCCTGGCAGCCAAACGCTTCCGCCCTATTGTCCTTACTTCCATCACAACCCTGGTCGGGCTTTCCACGCTTATTTTCTTCCCCACAGGACAAGCCGTTATCTTCCAGCCCCTCGCTATTGCCTTAGGCTTTGGTTTGGCCTGGGGAACAGTATTGAACCTTCTTTATCTGCCGGTTCTTTATACTTTTATGTATGAGAAGAGATTAGCTTCCGTAGGGTGCGTAACCACGCACCTCGAAAATATATAAATAACAATGAACACAATGATTGCATATATAATTTGGTGCGTGGTTACGCACCCTACCCACTCAATTCCTCATTTTCAAAGAACCACATAAACGCAAACATCAACCCCGGTGTCTTGGCTATCTCTTCATTATAGATAAAGGCCTTTGCTTCTTCTGTGGTCATCTCGATCACTTCGATCATTTCCCCGGCAATACCGCCGCCTTCGGAAACCTTCATTGAATCATCAATCTCGGCATAGTAGAGAGTCTGCTGACTTCCTGCAAAACCTACCGAGGTATAAAAAGCGGTGATCCTCTTCACATTCTCCAGAGGGACTCTGTAGCCGCACTCCTCTTCTATCTCCTCCTGGGCAATCTGCTGAAGGGTCAAATCCTTATCCACCAGTCCCGCACAAAGTTCAATGGTCATCCCATTGTTATTGTGAAGATAGACAGCCGGACGAAACTGCTTGACCAGAACAAAGCTCTTACGCTCCCGATGATAGACCAGGATCGCCACACTGTCATGTGCCCTGACGATCTCCCAATCCTTCTCAATCCCATTGTGTCTGTAGGTCGCCCGGGAAGTATGCACAAAACAGCTATCAGTCAAAGGCTCCAGCTTAAAATTCTCAATCACATTCTTCATCTCTATTCATCCCATCAATCATAGCTTTTCAAAGAAAAGCATACCAAAATTCTTCACTCTTCACTCTTCACTCTTAATTCTAAAGTAGAATCACCGTCGCCAATCCCAAAAAAGCAAAGAACCCCAATACATCCGTCACCGTCGTCAAAAGCACCGAACTGGCTATAGCGGGATCTGTCCCCACCCTTTTGAGCATGAGCGGTATCAAGGCACCAAAGAAACCGGCAGCCAGAAGATTGATAACCATAGCCAAAGCGATCACGATACCCAGTCGCTCATCATGGAACCAGAAGAAAGCGATCAATCCCATCAATAACGCAAAAATCAACCCATTCAGGATGGCAATGATAATCTCCTGACGCAATGAATCTTTGGCATCCGACCAACTCATCTCCCCCAGTGCGATCTGGCGTACCATAATGGTCAGCGACTGCGTACCTGCATTTCCGCCCATCGAAGCAACGATCGGCATCAGGATCGCAAGAGCGACATACTTCTGGATGGTCTCATCAAAGAGACCGATCACCAGCGAGGCCAAAATAGCAGTGATAAGGTTAACACCAAGCCATATACCCCTCTTTTTGGTGATAGAAATAATATCTTTGTCCTCCTCCGTCTCATCATCAACTCCGGCCATTTTATAGATCTGATCGGTTGCACGCTCTTCGATGATATCATAGATATCATCAGAGGTAATACGCCCGACCAGCTTTGCCTGCTGGTCAATGACTGGCAAAACAACCAAGTCATAATCTTCAAAGATTTTGACAACATCATCGACACTGTCACTAGCCTTGACAGTCTGGATCATCTTATGTGTTTTATCAAAATAATCTCTGAACGATCGCTCAAAGTCATAGGTGATAAGATCTTCAAGCTGTATGGTACCGATCAAAATACCAAATTTATCGATAATAAAAACCTGATGGATATTGTCAAGGTTCTCTTCATATTTCAATCTCTTCAGACGGTTGACCGCATCTTCGATCTTTTCATCCAATAGTGCTGAAAAAAGCTCTGTCTGCATCAGTGCGCCGGCTTCGTCATCCTCATAATTTTTGAGCCGTTCAATATCCTCCACATCTTCTTCATCAAGATTGGAGAGAACTTTCCGCTCTTTCTCCTCATCGATATCTTCGATATCCTGCATCAGGTCGGCGGCATCGTCCGAGTCCAGCTCATCGATGATATCCACCAGTTTGTTGACAGAGAGTTCACTCAGTGCTTCATCTTTGATATTCTCCGGGAGCTCCAGCAGTACCTCTCCGAGATACTCTTCGGGTATGGCACGGGTATATCCCAGATAAGCCTCTACGCCCTCCTGATGATAAACCTCTTTGAGGATTCTGGCAATTTCGCTTGCATGGTACTCTTCGAATCCTTCTGGCTTTTGGATCAATGTATCAAGCAATGATTTAGACTCTTCCAAATGAATACTCTCCTGTGTCATTGGCTATCCTTCATCATTCTGCATATACTCTGTTTTTTGATTTACCAGGATATAGTTCTCTTTGATCTTTTCCCACTTGAAAAGTTCAGGAGGATTTTCAAGCATTTTAAGCAGTCTCTTCTTATTCTGCCTGGCACCTTTGATCTCAATTTTTTTAGTTGTAAATAGATGACGCTTACTGCTCTTTTTCTTAAGGACTTTCATCGGATTAATAGCCCGGCCATTTTTATACAAGCCAAAATGCAAATGGGGTCCGGTACTGCGGCCGGTACTTCCGACATAACCGATCACCTGACCTTTTTTGACCTTTTGTCCTCTTTTGGCACGGATACGGCTCTGGTGGGCATAGAGGGAGACATATCCTCCACTGTGTTTGATCTTCACTACCTTACCGTATCCTCCTTTCCATCCCGAGAAGATCACTTTCCCAGGAGCCACAGCCAGAAGCGGTGTTCCCTTTCTCGCTGCAAAATCTGTCCCAAGATGCGGTCTGTAACGATGCAGTATCGGATGCCAGCGTTTATAGGTAAAGGGTGAAGAGATTCTGATGTGTCGCAGTGGCATACCGAATCTATAAGCACGTTTTATTTTTTTGATTTCAGAAGCAGAAACAGGTTTTCCTTTGGCATCATAGGTCACAGTTTTGCAGGTATCGATGTAGGGCACACCATCTTCATCGGCAAAAATGAAACGCTTTTTATTCTTTGTTTCGACCATTGCAACTGAAACATCTGGGACACTGAAGGGTTTGCCTAAACGCTCTTTTTGTTTATAGATCATTGCCAAAGTATCCCCTTTATGCAACTTACGGCAATCCACATGATCTTTGAAAAAGAGGGTAACCTTATTGGCAAGTCTTTTATTGTTGGTGGCACCCATGATATCGATCTGGGGATTCATTTCGATGGGAATCACAACACTATACTCACGGCTTCCATAACTGATCGGGATAATATCAAAGAGATACTCTCCATTTGTCTCATCTCTAACGATCTGAATTTGCATCTCTTCACCGACAGGAATGAGTGACTGAAGCAATTTTCCCTCACGGGTATAAAGCTCATAAAACTTCACGCCATCTTGTATCTCTGATAGAAATTGTCTGTCGTTTGCCTCAATCTCCCTAATAAGGCCGGTTGAGATATTCCGCTCTTCCAAATACACCGAGAAGGTCTGCCCCTCAAGCCATCTCGTCTCCACGACTTTTGCACCGAACAGTGACGATACAAGCAGCAACAGTACAAGTAAATATTTCATGGAACTCCTGATGTGCATACTCTATTTGAAGATATTATAGCCAAATATCGTTAACCCTATTGAGAGTCTCTAATAGACTTTATTACCCCACCAACCAAATACCCAAACTTTTGAAAGAACGAGAGGAGG
>JAYEND010000086.1:0-16946 GCA_034721895.1 Campylobacterota bacterium
TGAGCTACGAAAGAGCGCTGCTGAAAACTTTTGGCAATGAAAGTGAAACGCTTGCCACGAGATACTTGGAAGATGCAGGATATATGATCATAGAGCGAAATTTTTATGCGCGAAAGCTCGGCGAAATTGATATCATCGCGCAAAAGAGGGGTGTGCTGCATTTCATCGAAGTCAAGAGCGCCAAGGCAAACTTTGACCCTGTCTACAATTTGACACCCACAAAACTCAGACGGGTGATCAACTCTGCCTACTACTATCTTAAAATCAAAAATCTTGATATCCCGTTTTCTGTCGATGCATTGATTATTCGCAAAGGTTCCGTGGAGTTGATCGAGAATATTACTTTGTAGCAAAAAGGTGATGTGACCCTTAGCTGATACAAGATAATATGATTATTTTATGGTTTTCATTGACAAAATAAAAAATATTAGTTATAACTACGCCATAATTATCATATGAAACTCTTCTTTAATAAGAGTATATGTATAATACAAAAACCAATGTTAAAAGGAAATAGAATGGCAAAATATGTTGAACTCAACAATGGAAACTTTGAAGCGACGATCGCAGAGGGTGTTACAATGGTAGATTTTTGGGCACCATGGTGTGGACCTTGTAGAATGATTGCTCCGGTAGTTGAAGAGCTTGCAGAGGATTTTGAGGGCAAAGCGACGATCGCAAAAGTAAATACAGATGAAGAGCAGGATATCGCGGTGAAATACGGTATCAGATCTATCCCTTCAATTCTTTTCTTTAAAGATGGCGAATTAGCTGACCAAATGGTTGGTGCAGCCAGCAAAGATGCTTTTGCAGAAAAGATCAACGCACTCTTGTAGTCAACACAAAAATAGAGTACAAAAGTACTCTGTTTTACTTCACTCTTTATCCATTTTGGATATAATCCACTAAATTATCCTCACTCAAAAAGCTTTTAAAGAAGTTTTTCTAAAGTACAGTTTCTTTAAAAACTTTGAATTAAAAGGATGGACTATGTTGGATTGTGCAATTATCGGAGGAGGACCTGCCGGTCTTACGGCTGGACTGTATGCGAGTCGAGGTGGACTGAGCGGAGTTGTTCTTTTTGAAAAAGGAATGCCTGGCGGACAGATCACACAGAGTAGTGAGATCGAAAATTATCCGGGGTTTTATGAACATGGCAAAACCGGTATGGACTTTATGGATACCTGGCAAAAGCAGTGTTTTGCTTTTGGGATGACGCATCAAATGGAAGAGATCAACTCTATACGCAAAGAGGATGATCATTTTGTGATAGATATTGCCGGTGGTGATCCCGTGCAGGCCAAAACAGTGGTAGTGGGGACTGGAAGTACTCCCAGACGAGCAGGTGTCAAGGGTGAAGAGGAGTTTTTCGGGAAAGGTGTGAGCACTTGTGCAACTTGTGACGGCTTTTTCTATAAGAACAAAGAGGTTGCCGTACTTGGTGGAGGTGATACTGCACTTGAAGAGGCTCACTACCTCTCCAATATATGCAGTAAAGTCTATGTTATTCATAGACGTGATGCTTTTCGTGCTGCACCCTCAACTGTTGAGCGTATAATGCGTACAGAAAACATTGAACTTATCACAGATACTACAGTTGAAGAGATTGTAGGAGATGCGATGGGTGTTACGGGCATCAAGCTCAAAAACAAAATCAGTGGTGATGAAACAGAACTTGATGTACCCGGTATTTTTGTTTTTGTAGGGCATAATGTCAATAACTCTGTACTCAAAGATGGATCAGGTGGATTCATCTGCGAAGTAAATGACCATGGCCAAGTAATAGTTGATTTGAGCATGCGTACTTCAGTGGAGGGGCTTTATGCTGCCGGAGACTTGCGTATCGAAGCACCAAAACAGGTGGTTTGTGCAGCAGGTGATGGTGCGACAGCGGCACTACAGGTGATTTCATATATTCAGGAGCAGGCGTAAATGATCAAAGTAGGAATAGTTGGAAGTACAGGAAGAGTCGGAAGTCTTCTTATTGACAACCTTAAAAATGATAGTGAAGCAAAGCTGAGTGCTATCCATGTCTTTGATAACCTGGAACGCGAACTTCCGGAAGATGTGCTTATTACAAACAATATGAAAGTACTGCTTGAAAATTGTGATATCGTGATCGATTTTTCCGCACCGGAAGCTACGGAAGAACTTTTGGAAACAGCACTTAAAAACCCGAAACCGCTGGTGATCGCTACGACAGGGTTTACGGCTCATCAGCAAAATCTGATGAATGAAGCGGCCAAAGAGATGCCGCTGCTCTATTCTTCCAATATGTCAGTCGGTATTGCCTTATTGAAGCAGTTGGTTGAAAAAGTCTCTGCTACGTTGGAGGATTTTGATATTGAAATTGTTGAGCAGCATCACAGACATAAAGTTGATGCCCCCAGCGGAACCGCGTTGACACTGGGTGAATTTGCCGCCAAAGGGCGTGGGCTTGATCTCGATGCTGTGCGCATCAGCGGCAGAGATGGCCAGATCGGTGCGAGAACCAAAGATGAGATCGCAGTGATGGCACTTCGCGGTGGTGATATCGTCGGCCGTCACACAGTCGGCTTTTACAATGACGGAGAGTTTCTCGAGCTCAACCATACAGCAACCAGCCGTGATACTTTCTCCAAAGGTGCCATCAGAGCTGCAAAGTGGTTGGTTGATCAGGAGGAAGGCCTCTACTCTATTAATGACTGCCTAGGAATATAAAGGAAACGTTATGTGTGCAATTGTCGGTGTCTATGGTGCAAAAAATGCTTCAAAAATAGCCTACTACTCTCTCTTTGCGATGCAGCATCGGGGACAGGAATCGACAGGCATCTCTGCGGCGGATGGTGAAAATATCAGGCTGGTAAAAAAAAGAGGGCTTGTGACCGAGGTATTTGATGAAGCAGCTTTTGAAATTTTACAGGGTGACTGTGCTATAGGGCACAACCGCTACTCTACTGCAGGGTCCGAATCTATTTCTGATGCCCAACCTGTATTCGCCAGATACAAGCTGGGTGAAATTTCTGTAGCACACAATGGAAATCTGGTCAATAAGTATGAAGTGCGCAATGAACTTATCGATCGCGGAGCGATCTTTCAGACAGGCATGGATACAGAGAATATCGTGCACCTTATTGCCAAAAGTCAAAAAGATTCGCTTGTAGATCGCATCAAAGATATGCTTAATAAGATTGAGGGTGCTTATTGTCTGGTGATTCAAAGCCGTTCAAAAATGTTCATCATCCGTGACCGTTTCGGCATCAGGCCTCTAAGTCTTGGAAAGCTTAAAGATGGTGGATGGATCGTAGCAAGTGAAACTTGTGCATTTGATCTGGTGGGTGCCGAGTTTGTCCGTGATGTCAATCCTGGTGAAATGCTGATCTTTGAAGAGGGGAAAGAGCCACAAAGTGAGCAGATATTTGAGCCCGATTATCACCCCTGTGCATTTGAGTATATCTACTTTTCCAGGCCTGATTCGATCATTGATGGAAAAAATGTTTATCAAACACGCTTGAAAATGGGAAGACGACTGGCCGAGGAAGAACCGGCAAAAGTCGATTTGGTCATACCGGTACCCGACAGCGGAGTAGCTGCTGCCAAAGGATATGCGGCAAGACTGAAAGTGCCTTTCGAGATGGGAATCGTTCGGAATCACTACATCGGACGAACGTTTATAGAGCCGACTCAGGAGGTGCGTGACCTCAAAGTAAAACTCAAACTTTCTCCGATCAAACATCTCATTGAAGGGAAAAGTGTTGCGATCATTGATGATTCACTGGTAAGAGGAACAACCTCAAAGCAGATCGTTAAAATGCTTAAAGATGCCGGAGCCAGAGAGGTGCATATGCGTATTGCTGCACCAGAGATCAAGTATCCATGCCGTTACGGGATCGATACACCGACACAATCTGAACTCGTTTCTGCAAGCTTCACGCCCGAAGAGATTGCGCACAATATGGGAGCTGATTCTTTGGGCTTTTTATCCATCGAAGGATTGGTAGAATCTTTGGGTACAGAGCGGACATATTCTCTTGTCAGCTTTGATGGGGACTATTTTGCCGGCGGTAATGCAGAAAGCCCCGGGTGTAGTGACTGTTGAGTCTTGAGGATAGGTGATTGAAGCAGCTCAATACATATGGGAGATATCTCAAAAAAAAATTCAAAACCAAAGTCAGTAAGATCCCTTTGGGACTCAGCGGTTTTACCTGTCCCAATATTGACGGAACGGTAGCAAAAGGTGGTTGCACTTTTTGCCTCAATGACTCCTTCAGTCCCAATCTGGCTAAAAATGCAGAGAAAACTTTCCTCAATCTCCAAAGCAAGAGTAATCCAATACTTGACAAACAGCTTCAGGAGTTGGAAACGCAGATCATTACGACACGTGAGCAGATGCGCAGTGAGTGGGGGAGCAAGAAATTTTTAGTCTACTTCCAGTCGTTTACCAACACGTATGCCCCCTTCGATACGATCAAAACCCTGTATGATAAAGCATTGACCTGTGAGGATGTTGTGGGACTGAGTATCGGAACACGAAGCGACTCTGTCACTGATGAGGTTCTGGACTATCTGGTTGATCTGAGTAAAGAGAAAGAGATTTGGATCGAGTATGGTATCCAGTCTATCTATGATGAAACACTCAGTCGAATCAATAGAGGGCATGATGCGCTCAATGTGGAAAAGGCGATCAAAGATGCCAAGGCAAAAGGATTGAATGTCTGCGGACACCTGATCTTTGGTTTGCCGGGTGAAAACCAGGAGATGATGCTCAACTCAGCCAAAGCGGCCTATGAGTGGGGGATCGACTCCGTCAAATACCATCCGCTTTATGTCGTCAAAAACACACTGCTTGCCAATGAGTACAAAGCAGGGGAGTTTAAACCGATAAGCAAAGATGAGTATATTGATACTTTGGTCAAAGCGATCAAGCTCAAGCCGGATCATATCACTATTCAGCGTGTCACAGCAGGAATAGATGATGATACACTGTTGGCCCCCGCCTGGTGTGGACTGCCAAAGAATGAGATGCTGAAGTTCATAAATGAGGCATTGATGAAAGAGGGATTGGTTTACTAATCCCTACAGTTTTTCTTCTTACTGCAATTAATTCATAATTTAAAATTCTATTTGATAAATATCTGTTATACTATATCAATATATTTCATGATAAGGCTATAGTATGATCAAAATAATTCTTTTTTTCACATTTCTAACGTTTAACCTTTGGGCAGGGGAACTTTCCATTACCGGTACAGTGGTCTCAGATAACCAGAAGATGATCGGTGCCCGTTATATGGGTTATGTCAAGCATATCCACTTTAATATAGGAGACAAGGTTCATCGTGAAGATACCATTTTTGAACTGGAGTCGGCAGAGTTTGATATCATGAAAAATCAGGCAGACCTGGCGCTGGAACAGGCGGAGATCATGGTCGATATGTATCGTACAAGGATGGATAGCATCCGACGTGAAAAAGCAATGCTGCGTATTCGCGGACAAGATAACAGTATGGATTGGAATAATCTTGATATCTCGGCGGATAATGTCCAGGCCGGCCTCTCTGCCGCCAGGGGTCTGGTGGAGAATGCTTCAACCAAGATAAAGCAGATTGCGACGATCGCCAATTATCTCGAGGTCAAGGCTCCCAATGACGGCATCATCGTACAAAAGCAGATTCGTGAGGGTGACTTGATCGTTCCTGGGATGCTGGCGATTGTACTGGTCGATCTGGACCATCTTGAGATTGAGGCACAGATCTCGGAAGCCGATCTTTTGAAAGTCAACGCCGGTGATTTTGTGAATGTAAGGATCCCTTCTATCAAATTCAAAACGAGAGGACGTATAAAGTCAGTGGTTCCCAGTGCCAATCCAATGACCCATACTTTTACGATCCGGATCAAATTTGACAAAGATGGGAAAAAGGTCTTCCCCGGAATGTATGCCAAGATAGATATTGAATACAGAGACGATCTCGAGGGCATCTCTAATAATAGGTGATATCCTCAAGGTTATCTCAAGTAGGTAAACTGCTACTTGCAGCCCTTGTTTTTTTTGAGTCGGAAGAGTGATTTGATATTTTCTGTCAGGATACACCAGGTACTTCTCTTTATTTCCATATCAAAACCGTTGTTGTCTTCGCCATTATCGTCTTCAGGCATCAACGCTTTGGCATTATCCATCAGTATAGGGATGAAAAAGAGTGAGACCAGTGTGGCAGCCATACTTCCAAAGATAAGTGCAATACCCAATCCTCCGAAGATGGGGTCTGTTGCCAAAAGCAGACTTCCCAGTATAATTGCGACAGCAGTGAGCATAATGGGCTTTGCGCGGGTAGCTGTAGCCACAGCAATGGCACGTTTTTTCTCCATCCCATGTTCAGCGATCAGGGAACGTGAAAAGTCGATCAGCAGCAATGAGCTGCGCGCACTGATACCCATCAAAGAGATGAAACCGATCAGTGAAGTGGCGGTCAGGAAGAAGTTGGTATCCGTAAAGTAGAGCTGTATCTTATCAGTGACCCAATGCCCGATGAGAACCCCTATTATAGAGAGAAAACTGCCGATCAGAACGATTCCGCTGAGTGCAAAAGATTTGTAGTAGACAACCATCAGCAGGAACATCAGTACCAATGCTGCAATGAAAGCCCCACCCAGATCACGAAAGGTATCAAGTGAAACTTTCATTTCTCCATCCCATCTCAAAAGCATCTTTGCACCGGTTTTCCTGTCGATAAGATTAAGGTCGAACATGTAAGTTGTGATCCCGGGAACTTTGCTGACGTTGTAATCTACAGAAAGCTGCTCAATCATTTTTTCCCGTGCTTCCAGCAATGGGTAAACCTGGCTGACCATGTCACATTCTGCAGTGATTGTCACCATGTTTTTGAGATTTTTTCTGAAGATGGTTGGACTCGATTGTGAGGATTTGATCGTGATGATTTCACTGAGTGGCACCATCATCCCCATTCGGTTCATCAACTTCAGGGAAGAGAGTTTGTTGAGCAGGGAAGCTTCAGAGTCAAATTCAACCATGCGTGTTTGATCATTGAGTCTCACAAAGATAGGAACCTGATCTTGCTGGTCGCGGGTATTCTTGACAGCTACGGGCATCCCTTTGAAGGCAAGATAGATGATCTGGTTGACCTGATCAACACCCAGGCCGCTTCGGGTGATCTTTTCTTTGTCCGGAACAAGTTTATATTTGGTATAGAGATCGTCCATCATAATATCGATATCAACCAACCCCTCGGTCTGTTCCAGAATCCTGGTGACTTTTTGGGATGTTTGTCGCAGCAGGGTATCGTTTTTACCATAGAGTTCAATGACGATCGTGGCAAGTGTAGGCGGCCCTGAGGGCATTTCAGTAAATCTTATCGAAGTATTGGGTGTAATTGAGCCACAGGCTTTATTGATCTCCGGTCGGATGCGGTGTACCATCATAAAGGAGGGTTCATCCCGTCCATGTTTATCCGTCAGGTTGATCACTACCTCGGCCTGGTTTTTGAGAGCTTTAAAGGCAGATCCTTTGACCAGGCCGGCATAATCAAGTGGTGCTCCCTGCCCCAGATAAACCTCCATATCCGTAATTTCTTTTTCCTGTTTGAGATAGTCCACGATACAGGTTGTGACAGATTTGGTCTCTTTAATCGAGGCATTGGTAGCGGTGTCAACATAGATAGTGAAGGTGTTGGCACTTTTTCCCGGAAGCATTCTGGCAAGTACAAGTTTTGTTGGGATCAGCATCACGGAGCCTGCCATTGAGAGGAGAACGATTGCGGTAACGATCCATTTGTTGAGGGGGCTGTTGATGATACTGTAAACCAGTTTTTCCATCGTTAATGCCCTCCCTTTTTGAACTTGATAAATTTACGTGCCAGATAGGGAGCAAAAACATAAGCGACAAAAAGAGAGACCGCCAGTGCTACGGGCACATTAAGCGGGATTGGTTTCATGAACTGTCCCATCATCCCGCCCACAAAAGCCATAGGGATCATCGTCAGCATGATCGCAATGGTTGCAATATTGGTTGAGGGGCCGATCTCGTCGGTTGCCTGGATGATGATCTCGTCAAACTCCAGACCCTCTGATTCAGGCAGGTGGAGCCGACGATGAATATTTTCGATGACGATAATGGCATCATCAACTATCAGGCCAAGGCTCAACAAAAAGGCGAAGAGGGTGATCCGGTTGATCGTTTGATCTGTCATGAGTGCAATGAAAAGGGTAGTTGCCAGGATCATAGGGACAGCGATAGTGACAACAAGGGATTCTCTCCATCCCAAAAAAGGAATCAAAATAAGGGCAATGATAAAAATAGTGATCAATAGATGATGAACCAACTCGTTGACTGCTTCATTGGCGCGTACACCGTAGTTGCGGGTGACAATAAAGCCCACACCCCGTTCACGCAGTTCCTGCTTTGCTTTTTGCAGCTCTTCAATGGCACTTTCGGCGATCAATACGGCATTGGTTCCCTTGAGTTTGGAGACGGTCATAGTGATCTGGTCTCCGGCATCACGAAAATGAAGTGCTTCATCTTCTACCTGATCGTCTTTGTGTTCCTGATGATGAGCCTCATCACTATCCATACCCTGATGGTAAGTGATGAGAGTGGATTGATAGTTCTGGATATCGTAGCTATAGTCGACTGTGGCGATATTTTTGAGATAGATGGGTGAACCGTGGTATTGGGCAATGATCAACTCTTCAAGGTCACTGATGCTATCGATGGCATTTTCTACTCCGAAGACAACGATCTTCCCGGTTGAGGTGGGCGTATCGATCTCGGGAGCGTTGCTGGAGATCGCCTTGATCGACTGTGCAACCTGGCCCAGAGAGATATGATAGCCTGAGAGTTTGTGCAGATCAACCATGACATTGAACTGTGGACGCTTAACCCCTTTGAGTGTAGTCTTGGAGACATTATCGAGAGCATTGATGTCCTGCTGCAGTTCACGGATAGTTTTATAGAGTTTGATCGTATCGGTCTGGGCACCTTCCAGTTTATAAAATGCAACGGTAAGAATGGGTATATCGATATCGATATCGAAAGGTTTAACCAGTGGCGGCATGGTTCCCTTGGGGAGCTGATCCATATTTTGCATTACTTTGTCGTAGAGCTTGAGATTGGATGACTCTCTATCCTGACCGATAAGATACTGTACATTGACCATCCCGAAATTGTTCATGGCGGTGCCATAGATATTGTCTATCCCTTTGATCTCCCGGATTCTCCGTTCGAGGGGCTTGATAATGACATTGGTGATCTCCCTGGGGGTGGCACCTGGGATAGCGACAATGACTGAACCGCCGCTTACCTGTATCTGAGGGTCTTCTTCCCGGGGCATGATCTCCAAAGATATCCACCCCAGCAGCAGAATGGCAATCGCCAAAATAGGTGTGAGGGGATTACTGAGGAAGGCTTTGGCAAGATGGCCTGCAATATTTTTGATCTTATAAGGTTCCATAGTGAAAAGTATATCAGATCTAACTGTGATGATAAGTATTATTTATCAAATCAAATCAAATTAAACTAAATATGTGAATAATTTAAACGCCCAAATTTTTTAATTTTCCTGTCAGGAACAAGCCCAGGCTTAACATAGCGAGTGTCAGGAGATAGAGCGTGGTGTAGCCAAAGCTCTGCAGCAGGAAGCCGCCGGGTATGGCAAAGAAGAGCCCGACAGAGGTGAGGGTGGAGTGTATCGCGACATAGACCGGCCGCTTCTCTTCCGGCGCGATCTCGATGATCAGGTTCATATCGGCATTTCTGAATCCATCGATCGAAATGCCAAAGAGCAGGAAGATCAAACCATAAGGCAGGGGAGAATCGGCAAAGAGTGCAAAGATAAATGCAGCGATCATCAGTAGATAGGCAATCTCCATCATTTTGATATAGTCTCCCCCGAAACGTTTCCACATCAGGAGATTCCCCAGCATGCTCCCGATCATTTGTACAGTGACAAAACCCCCGATCAGCCAGCCGGTCAGCTCAAAAGACTCTTTGGCTTTGAGAATAACAAAAGGTGAAGCAAAAAGAAAGGAGTAGCCCAGCAGGGAGACCAGGATCTGGACTCTCAGCCTCTGATCCTGCCGGAAAATTCTGTAAGCATTTCGGATGAAGAGAGCAAAGGAAGCTTCACGTATAGAGATATTTTCTTTGACCGGTTCCTCAACCGTGGTAAAGGCAAAGAGGCCGATCGCCATCAAAAAGGCAGAGATCATAAAGAGCCAGGCATAGTTCATGGGAGCTTCGAAATGCTCCAGGATCAGACCGGTGACACCACCGCTGAGAATGGCTGCCAGAGAAGAGAAAAATTGTCTGTTTGCCATGGTCCTTCCCCGCTCTTCCCGGCTGAAGACCTTGGCAAGGATCTCTTTGAAGTAAATCCCTCCAAATCCGGCGGAAAAAGAGAAGAAAAAGAGTCCAATCCCGATTAGCCAGAGGGTCAATGTCTTGTTGCTGTCTCCGACAAAGTAGATCGAAAAGCCGATCATGAACCAGGATAAAAAACGGAAGAAGAAGACGATTCTCAGATAGGGAAGCACACGTTGATAACTCTGGGCATAAAAGGCGGCAAAGAGTTGAACAGCGATCGCTCCTCCTCTCAGCAGAGAAGCGAAGAGACCGACCAGGATCAGATTGGAACTGAAGTGATGGACGATCAGGGGGAGGATAGTGGAAGGTTCCGCTACAGTTGTGGCAAGTGAGAGAAAAAAGCCGTGAATGGCATTTTTGGCATTATTTTCTTTGTAGGACATATTAGTGTAGCTTTCTGTATCTGATATGTTGTGTTTTCAGACGTTGCAGACCTTTGCCGAAAGCACGTTTTTTAAAGTTATTCCAGTTGCGATGCTTTTGTTTTGTCCAGGCGACTTCTGCCAGTGCGAATGTTCTGGGCCATGCCAGATAGTCGGCAGTCTTTTCATTCAAAAGTGTTTCAGACCAGAGGCAGGCATGAGCTCCTCGGATATAGGGGGTATCTCTGGAGCTGCGAATGCCGGAAAGAGGATCGAACGAATAAGTTTTATGGGTAGTGACAGGGGTAGACCAAGTGTGTCCCGGTTCTCCTTTACTTCTGCTATACTGTTGATCAAAATAGAGATACTGAACCGGTGCCATGATGACATTGCGATGCTGTTTGGCTGCTTTGAACCCTGCTTTTGGACTCTTCCAAGCCATAATGACGGCATTGTTTCTTAGTTTTGGCTTGCCCTGCATTACCTCTTGCCAGGCAATCATTTTTCGATGGTGCTTTGCAAGAATTTTATCCAAACGAATGAAGAAGTAGTTTTGCACCTCTCTTCTGTTTGTCAACCCTTTTTTTTGCATTAACTTTTGGACAGCAGGGGATTTTTGCCAGGCTCCCCTGGGAATCTCATCACCTCCCAGGTGAATGTATCCAAAGGGAAAAAGTCTGCTGATTTCCGAAATAACATTTTCCAGAAAAATGTAACTGCTTTCCATTCCCGGATTGATCGTATTGTTGCTGACTTTTTGTACAGAGCGGTAGTGACTTTTGTCTTTGGGGTCTTGCAGAAGTTTTGGATAGGCGACAATCGCTGCTTTGGCATGGCCAGGCATATCAATCTCCGGGAGGATCTCTATGGAGCGTGCTTTGGCATAGGCAACGATTTCTCTGATATCATTTTGGCTATAATATCCAGATTGTACACGGTTTTTTGCCCCTCTCATTGCAGGATAAGTTGAAAAGGGAAGTTTTGTCCCCGGTCCCCGTCTCGCTCCTATTTTTGTCAGAAGTGGATAACGCTTGATCTCGATACGCCATCCTTCATCGTCTGTTAAGTGCCAATGGAAACGATTGAGCTTATGTTGTGCCATACGATCGATGAACTTTTTGACATAGGCTTTGGAGAAGAAATTTCGTGAAGTATCCAGCATTATTCCCCGCCATTTAAAACGCGGATAATCCTCTATGGTGCAAGAGGGTATATGCCAGGTTTTTCGTACTGTAGCCGAACTTGATCGTCCCCAAATAGCAGGGTCCATCAGCTGCATCAGTGAAACGACAGCATAGAAGAAGCCTGCCTTGTCCCTGGCATCGATAGTGATCTGCTCTTTGTCAATATGGAGTCGGTACGCCTCAGACTTTTTGATTTTTGCCGGATTGTAATGAAAACGTATAATATTTCTGGCAGAAGTTTCCCCTGCCTGAAGCAGATACCCTGCACTCTCTTTCAGTTGCCTTTGCAGATATTTTATTGCATTTTTGGAAAGGGGTGTGTCGGAGAGATATTGGGTCTGTTTCGTCAAAAGAAATTCACCATTTCCCGCAAGAAGCTTCTGCGGCTTGGGGATGATCACATCGATGTTGTTTTGGGCAGCAAGGAAGAGAGGTGTGATGAGCATAAATAGCAGCAGAAGGAGTCTATTTTTCATTTTGTGATATCCTCTTAAAATACATTGAGATTATCAGGCTGCCTACGCTTTTTGGCAGGCACTTTTTTGATCTTTTTTTTAGAGACATGGGTGCTTTTTGGTTTTGAGCGATGGTGTACTTTATAGAAGAGTGTTTTATTGACATAGGGGTAGTGGCTTGAAGGATTCCAGAGCATCCATCCATTGGTATGGGCATCATCAGCGGCATGTATCTGCCGGGCTATGTGATACTCCGTATAATTAACACGCGTAAAAGCGTAGTCTCTAAAAGATTGCAGCCAGGGTCGTATGCGCGCCGGCTCGATATCACTGTGAGCCTTGAGGATACTTGTCCTGACAATTGTATAGGGATGTTTGGTGGGATCTTTATAGCCCAATGTACCTTTATAAAATCCGGAGGGGTAGAGCATTGGACAGATATAATCACTGTATTTGGCGAGACTGGCGACGGTTTGCCCGATATGGGTATCAGTTTTGTTCCAGGCAACATAGCCGAAGATATCAACAGATATGAGAGTTCCATGGGGATGAAGACGTGCCTGAGCACGCTTCAAA
Organism: Campylobacterota bacterium; assembly: GCA_034721895.1. Classification (GTDB taxonomy): domain Bacteria; phylum Campylobacterota; class Campylobacteria; order Campylobacterales; family Sulfurovaceae; genus SZUA-451. The sequence continues at coordinate 12,932 of JAYEND010000086.1, forward strand.
AAGCCTTCGATAGCAGCGATACGGTTGGCCTGTGTATTATTTTTGGCATAACGAAGCCCAACTTTGGCAGGAAAACGGATGTAGTCAAAGTTGATTTCATCAAAGCCTGCTTTGGCAGCATCTTCAGCGATGGCGAGAGTGTAGTCCTGACTTGCTTTTCGATAGGGGTCAACCCACGCCGTATTGTGCTTGTCTTTCCATACAGCACCACTGGAAGTCTTGATGGCACGATGGGGAAAATTTTTGGCTTGACGGGTATCTTTGAAGACGCAAATACGGGCGATTGTATAGACCCCTCTGGATTTCAGCACAGCCAAAAAATGATGAATATCCCCAATAGTGCGATGCTTGGAAGCACCGATCCGGTTGGCTTCTGCAAAATTGGTTCGATAGGTGATATTGCCTCTCACATTTTTGATATCAACAATAATGGCATTGATCTCTGTCGTTTCTATCTGTTTAAGAATTTTTTTAAATGATGCGCTATTGGGATTGGCTGCGGCGAAATTGACATAAAGGGCTTTGATTTTGGCAGGTGCATGTTTTTTGGCTACTTTTTTAGTTTGGGGAGTATCAGTGATCTGATTACTGTTAGATCCATAGAGATAAAGTAAGGCAAAGAGCAAAAGTGCCAAAAATCTTTTCATAAGGTTTTCTTTTTGTTAGGCTTTTGGCTCTCGTTTTTCTTTCTCTTCGATCCCGCTCATGCCGAAACGTCGTGTAAGTTCCTGCTTGACGCGATCAGGACTGATATCACGCAGTCCCAGTCCGACAAGGGTATGGTAGAGAAGGTCGGCTGCTTCATGGATCACCTGCTCATCACTCTCTTCGTTGATCGCGATACAGGCTTCATCTGCTTCTTCACGGATCTTCGAGAGGAGGAGGGCTTTGTCATTGAGAAGTTTTTTGGTCCATGAGTTTTCAGCTTCACTGTTTTTACGTTCAAGAATCGTATGATAGAGTGTATCGACGACACCATAGATCGCATCGGTATCGACCTCTTTCTCTGCAATGATCTTCTCCTGTGTGACAGAGGTGAAAAAGCAGCTCATACGGCCGGTATGGCAGGCGACACCTTTTTGCTCTATTTTCAGGATCACCGTATCGGCATCACAGTCAAGCAGGATATCCTTGATCTTCTGGGTATGTCCTGATGTCTCACCCTTCTTCCAGAGTCGTTGTCTGCTTCGGCTGAAGTAGTGAGCATAGCCTGTGGAGAGGGTGAGGTTGTATGCCTCTTCATTCATATAGGCGAGCATCAATATTTCATTCGTGTCTGCTTCCTGCGCAATGGCGGGGATAGTAGGGTTTTTTTGCCAGTCGATTTGCATGGGTATCCTTTGGTTGGGGTATTTTGTTCTTGCTCCCAACCTTTGAAGTTCAGGAAAGAAGAAGCAAACGTAATATATGCGTTCCACCTCGGGGAGAGGTGGAACAAAGGTGATTATTGAACCAAAGCTTCTGTAGCTTCAGATCGTACTGTAGCTTCTTTTGCTTTGCTCTTGGTATCGACCCAAATGTTCGGAACGGCACCGCCAGGTGTGAGGAAGATCTGAGCATTGGTATTGACCCTGAGTGCTTCGTTGAATTTTGCCTGTGTTTTGATCTGTTCCAATTCGATGAGATGCGGTGTGAGTGAGGCAGAGATCAGCTTGTTTGCCTCTGCCTGCTCTTCGGCTTCGATACGGATCTTATCTGCTTCACCCTGGGCTTCGATACGGTTTCTTTCTGCTTCACCCTTTGCGATTTCAGCTGCTTTTTGTGCCTGCTGCTTGGCTTTCTCTTTTTGCTGTTCAGCGATGGTGACATCCTGCTTGGCGATCTGTACTCTCTCAATTTGATCTTTGATCTTTGGAGGGAGATTGATGGTTCTGAGCTCGACAGAAGTGAGTATTACAGGCTGATTGGGAAGCTCATCAACACTCTCTTTTACTTTTGTCTCTATGGCTTTCGCGATCTGATTACGCATCTCCGGGAGCTGCTCGGCAGTGTATTGCCCGACAACATCACGAACGACCTCTCTCACTTTGGAGTTGATGATCTTCTCTTCCCAGCTGGAGCCCCATTTTTCGATCGTGGCTGGTGCAGACTCCGCTTTGAGACGGTACTGTACGGCGATATCGATATTGACGGTCAATCCTCTTTTATCCAGTACCGAGATGGCAGGGTTTCTTCTCAAGCCACCTTCGAAGCCTCTGTATGAATCGCCCAGTTCTCCGGTACTGACATTGCTGTAGGTGATCAGTCGGATACGGGTATTGACAGGGATGATCTTCTGTAATACAGGGATATAGAAGTGTAATCCTGCCGGAAGTGGTGTTTGGTCAAATTTACCGGTTTTGACCAGGATACCCACTTCACCGGAGTTGATAATTGTAAAAGGCTTGAAGGTTATAAATGCAAAAACGATCACTATAATCGCTATGATCCATGGCATTGCTTTACCCACATTGCCTCCTCCTCCGCCCAAAGGATTTTCCATATTGAACCCACCGCCTTTGTTTCCATCGTTGTTACTGCGGTTGCTTGTTTTTTTCTTTTTAAAATAGTCATTCATATCTGCTGGCATTTTTAGTGTTTCCTTATTGTAGTTTTTATCTGTTGTTTGTCCCTTGTACGTCCCCAAGCCGAAGCCTGGGGACGAGGGATGAGCTTGTTAAATGTAAGTGAGGTAGTGTTTGTATTTTTCATTACGCCCAAAGACGATGTCAAAGTAGGCACTTTGAATCTTTTCAGTGATTTCGCCTCTTTCGCCTTTTCCGATAGTACGCGCATCGATGATGCGTACCGGCGTGATCTCTGCAGCCGTACCCGTCAAAAATGCTTCATCTGCCACATAGAGTTCTTCCCGGCTCATTCTTTGCCGAACCACTTCATATCCCAAATCTTCCGCCACTTCAATAACGGTTCTTTGCGTAATAGAGACCAGTGAGTTGTCATGGGGCGGAGAGATAAGCTTGCCGTCTTTTATCATAAAGAAACAGGCACCGCTTGCCTCAGCAACATACCCCTGGTCATCGAGTAAAAGTGCTTCATCATAACCACAGTCGATCGCTTCATATTTTGCCATTTGGCTATTGAGGTAATTCGCAGTGGCTTTGGCTTTTCCCATATTGGAAGTATTGGCAGGCCGGGTCATCGAAGCGATCTTGAGTTTGATCCCTTTCTGCAGTCCCTCTTCACCGAGGTAGGCTCCCCACTCCCATGCCGCCAGGACGGTTTCGACTGGGGCATCCTTATGATAAACTCCCATGACACCGTAGCCCAGAAATGCAAAGGGCCGTATATAGACATTGTCGCCCTCAAATGCATTTTTGCGAACCAGTTCGATCTGTGCTTTATTGAGTTCTTCGACAGAGTAGGGGATATCGATGAGGGTCATTTTGGCAGACTCTTTGAGTCTTTCTGTATGGTCATTGAGACGGAAAATGGCATAGCCGTCTGCTGTTTTATAGGCTTTAGTACCTTCGATGACACCATTACCATAGTGAAGGGTATGTGATAAAACATGGGTTTTCGCCTCTTTCCAGGGTACAAACTCACCGTTCATCCAGATATATTTTGCTTCATTCATTGATTGCTCCGTTTTGGGCCGAAAATTAATGGATTATGTTATCTAAATGATAGTTAAAAGCCGATTATGCGAAGCGTAAAAAGATTCCGATGGAAAGTGCGAGCAACAGAGTGATGACAAGCATCAAAGGGTTATGCCATTTTTCTGGAATCTCTATTTTGCTTTCGATCCACTCGGTGATCTTCATGGCAGGAAAGATCATAAAGATCAGCATGACAATACTGAAAACCAGTGTTAAAATAATATCCAGCATGCGTCAAATTCCATAAAAACGGTGAATAAAATCCAGCTCATCCTGATCTTGCAACGGGAAAATTGTCAAGGTAGAGCCATTATTGTCGAGAATGAGCAGTTGAGAGTTCTGAAGTTTGAGATGGGTTTTCCCCCACGCTTTTTCCAACTCATCAAGACGGCGAAAGACATCGATGTTGTCAGGTTTCT
>JAYEND010000087.1:0-16642 GCA_034721895.1 Campylobacterota bacterium
AGCAAGGCTACAAAGAGCTAAGGGAGCACTTTGGCTTTGGCAGGGAAGAGAACAGAATCTATGAAGCGCTTATTGCCAGAATCACACTCTCATTTTTTACCTACAATATTGTCTCCTATATCAACAGGATAAGCAATGAACCTAAAACTATTGGTGGACTATTTAAAGATCTTGAGTGCGAACTGCATACTTTAGCAATAGCTATGCAGACATTCATTATAATACTTGATGAAATAGCCAAAATTGAAGAGGTTGTCAATAGGAATGAGGATTTGGTAAGTATTATCGCTGTGCTGCAGGATGTCACTCAGAAAATGCTTGGGTTTAGGTGCGAAAGTTAAGATAGTATATCAAAGTATCAATAAATACAAATATTGATACACTATTAAATGTTCAAAAGGTATATATCAACTTGAGGAATGCAAATGAGTCATGCAAAACCAAAGGTCCTTGACGATCTGGTTAGGCACCATTCTCAGAGTGATCCTGAAAAAACAGCGATCTTGTCTGAAGACCGATCTGTCAGTTATGGTGAATTCTATGATGAAACCGGCAGGGCAGCACAAATGTTGCTGGGGCTTGGGATCGGGCACGGTGACAGAGTGGGATTGATGTTCCCCAACCGGCCGGATATGCTATTCCACTACTTTGCCTGTTTTCGGATAGGTGCTATTGTAGTTCCTGTCAATATCCATTACCAGAGGCCGGAAATCGAATACGCCCTGAATCATAGTCAATGCCGACTACTCATTGTCGACGGGATGTTCTCTGATATAACGAAAGATATCGATCAAACCGTTTCATCCCTGGAACACATTCTGGTTGATCACGATGACCTGGAACGGGATGCAGGAGTTGTACATCACCATCCGGTTAAAACATCAGCCGACTATGAGTGGCCTCAAATACATCCGGATGACCCTGCTGTAATTTTTTATACATCAGGCAGTACAGCCCGCCCCAAAGGGGTGGTCCATACACACTTTTCTCTGCTGGGCAATGCACATGTTCAAGTGGCAACCAAGGAGATCCGTCCGGAAACCATTTTGCTTGTCTCAACTGGAGTTGGCTACATCGCAGGGCTTTCCGGTATCACTATGCCTGCCTTTCTTGCAGGTTGCACCCTTGTTCTTGAACCTGAACTGCAGGCAGAGAGTCTGCTGCAGGCCATAGAGCACTATCATATTGACACTACCCTTATGCTACCTACCATGTTGCTGGAGATACTGGAGAGCCCTCTGTCAGAAATAACAGATATGAGTTCACTGAAAGCATGTTTCGTTGCAGGTGACGAATGCTCGCATGATTTGTATCAGCGCTTCAAGAAGCGCACAGGGCATGACTTGCTTCAGGCCTTTGGCATGACCGAATGTGAGGGCTATCTTTCCAATCGCCCCTCCGGCCCCAAGCGCAACAGGACTATCGGCAAGCCTTCTGAGGGCATGAGTGTCCGGCTGGTTGACCCTGACGGTAACGACGTAGCTCCTGGCGAAACAGGTGAGATCATCGTGCAGGGTGACAGTGTGATGATAGGGTATTGGGAAGATCCGGAGAATACGAAGAAGGCCCTGCGGGATGGCTGGCTCTATGGTGACGATATCGCCTCCTGTGATGAGGATGGATTCTATACCTTTCTTGAGCGTAAAGGCGAGATCATTATTCACGGTGGAGAAAACGTTGGGCCGCATGAAGTCGAGGATGTAATCAACTCATATCCTGATGTCAAGGAGAGCTGTGTTGTGGGTATTCCTGATGCGCACTATGGTGCGATCCTGGCGGCTTATATTGAGTGGAAATCCAATCTAAAACACTTGGATATAGCTGGATTGAAAACCTGGGTATCAACCCGCATTGCAGCGTACAAGGTACCCGATCGTTGGAATATATTGGAGCAGTTACCCAAGACACCCACGGGAAAGCTTGATCGCAAAGCACTTCATCTCAAAGCCGAAGCCGAAGCCAAAGACGGCTGATCACATCAATAGACCAAGGCAAACAGACATCCAAGGAAGGTATGCAGTGAATACCCGTAGTATATTATTTTTCAGACAATGAAACAGTATGACTATATCACGCCGCAAGAGATCAACCATCCGGCATGAAACTGCTTACTGAAAATTTCAAAATAGAGTTAGGCACGCAACTTCACTTCTTTAATCTCGATATAATCCGGCACAGACAACGACCATCGTACCATCCATCATCGCTTTGCGGACATATGTTGATTTGTGCGATCTCTCTACATCTCCGGGTTTTGGCCATAGATAATCCACCCATCCATGCCCCTTATTTTTAGCTACATTAATAAACGCTTTTACCATATAATTTCCATTGGCGTCTTTATAGTCAATCACATTACGCCCTTCAAGTTTTGGAAAGGCCACATTAACCAGTTCAATTCCATCGTCTGCAATCACAAATACATAAGTATCCTGATAAATATACTGGCTCCGCATGTCCCTAAGCATGTCAAATGCTTTTGAACCTTCACGCTCAAGCAGCTTTACGGCTGAGTCGACGGCATCCACCACAAATGATTTTTGTACCGGCATGTCATAAGCACCGCTTCCAATAATAAACGCTTTACCCGAAGGACTCTGCACCTTCATCACATAAGTACTTTTCCAGCTTGGAGTAACATCACCGGGTTTAGGCCAACGGTAATGAATCCACCCTTTCCCCTCTTGGGATGAAGCCACCTCGATCACCAGCTCTCCGATCGGCTTATCATCTATGTCTTCAAGATGCACCATATTTTTACCCTCTCCCTGCAGATCAGGTGGATAAACATACCGCATACCTTTTAAATCCCAGACAAAGGCATAACGCTCACCATAGAACCATTTGCTTCCTTTTTGCCTGAATGCATCAAACGCTTTTTCTCCTTTTTGTGCAATCAATGCTGCGCCGCGTTCAACAAAACTTTTCAATTCTGTTGGTGTATTGTGTTTCAGGGCTTTTGTATCAAAATTTTCAGCATAAGACAATGAATGCACCATCAAACTCGCGAATATAATGAAGATCAGTCTTGGTATAAATACTTTCAACATAACTTCTTTTTCTCCTTTTGACTTTCTCAGCGATAATATCCGCTACCAACAACCCATTTGAATGGCTTAAATAGGAATACGTATGATCTCTTCGGTTGAGGAGCGGCCTGTTTCTTCTTTGGAAACCAATACTCAACATACCCGCCTCCAGCTTTACCTTTTGCCAGTATTTCCTTTATGTAGAATGTATCCTGCTTGTCCTTATCCTCAAGCCGATTCTTTCCTTCCACATCCCTTTGAAAGTGGTGAGCCACAAAAACGTATTCAGTCGTGTCTGCCCAGAAATAACCTTCAGCACCATACATGAGCTTTCGCAGAAGGTCGGCAGCAAGCTTCTTTGCCTGAATAAGGCTCATTTCAGCCTTTTCATGCTTTTATCAATACTCTTCTCTTGCTTCCTCTTTTTTTATTTTTACGTTATTTATATCTAAATATTATATGCTAATTTCCTTATAATTTTGAATACCACAATATACGAACATGAAAGATTTGCAGGAATATTAAAGGTAATATGTACTAAATCTCAACAGATAGTGGAGTTTTGTTTTTTGTCTGTTTTTTCGATAGAATAAAGAAGAAATCCAAATAAATTTGAGAGAAATATGATGACAGTCGATGATACACTCAAAAATGCGATCTGGGAGGATTATCCATATATTCATAAGCTGTATATGCACCTTCACAGCCATCCAGAACTCTCCTTTCATGAAGAAAAAACTGCTGAGCGCCTTGCAAAGGAGCTGCGTGAAGCCGACTTTGAAGTCACCGAAAGGGTTGGCGGATACGGTCTGGTTGCCCTGATATACAATGGTGAGGGGCCGACGGTAATGATCCGTACTGACATGGATGCCCTGCCTGTCGAAGAAAAGACAGAGCTCCCCTATGCCAGTACACGCCACCATAAAGAAAAGAATGGTCATAATGTCCCTATTATGCATGCCTGTGGCCATGATATCCATATGTCGCTTTTTATCGGGACTGCCCGAAGGATGGCAGCAATGAAAGATCGCTGGTCCGGTACCCTTATGATGATCGCCCAAGCAGCCGAAGAGAAGGGTGCTGGTGCCCGATTGATGCTTGAAGATGGGCTTTTTGAACGATTTGTGCGACCTGATTATAACCTTGCACTGCATGTTCACCCTGAACTTCCCAGCGGTACAGTAGCAGTAGTATCCGGATACAGTTTTGCCAATGTCGATTCGGTCGATATCCGCGTGTTTGGCCAAGGTGGACATGGTGCCGTACCGCAATCTGCCAAAGATCCCATCGTTCTGACAGCATATATCGTGATCGCACTGCAGACCATCGTATCACGTGAAGTGTCACCCCAGGAGGCGGCTGTTGTGACCGTCGGTTCCATTCAGGGAGGAATGAAGCACGCGATTATCCCGGAACAGGTTGATCTGCAGCTTACCGTGCGCACCTATACTGAAGAGACAAGAAAAAAAGTATTGGAATCTATTAAGCGGATCGCTAAAAATCAGGCCCAATCGTTCGGTATGCCAGAGAACAAACTGCCGGAAGTCCATATAGAGCAAAAGTATATACCGGCAGTCTACAATGACCCTGCTCTATCTCAACAAATTCGAGAGCATTTTGAAAAGCGATTAGGGTATGAACAGGCCAGAAGCATTGGACCTTCAATGGTCAGCGAAGATTTTGCACTTTTTGGCCAGATTGAACCGCGTATCCCTTCTTTGATGTTCAGACTGGGTGCTACCGATCCTATAGCCTATAAAAAGGCGAAAGAGGAGGATGCCTCATTGCCGTCATTGCATTCACCCTACTTTGCCCCTCCTCCCGAAACTACCATCAAAACAGGTATCGAGGCGATGACAGAAGCCGCCTTGCTATTGCTGAAAAGAGAGTAAGCCATCAATCGATGCATAAGGTCTTGTTTTGAATCCTGTGATACGATTTCCATTCTGAAAAGGAAGCGATTAGAATATTACTATACATTGGACTCCAATTACGGGTTTGTGTCGCTGTACGGTTTGACACAATATAACTATATCCCAAATCGACATAAAATACACTATAAGCCTGTCGGACTCATCTGATTGAAGCGAAAAATTCACTCTTTTAGGCATATTTTTTGCTCGTTTGAGGCGAATAGCCGTAGCTATTTAACGAAAAGGAGCTGAAAACAGGACAAAAGAGTGGATTTTGCAGCCAATTAAGCATGAGTCCGACAGGCTTCTATCATCCATGGCAAGAGGGGGGCTTCGGTGATCGGCTCTTCTATGGGAGCGATATCACCGCCTGCATAAGATAATCCGCTGAGTGCCAAGATCGACACTAGGGAGAGGATACTGATTTTCATTTGTTGGTACTTAGGCTTATATACTACTTATTGATAGCACTTTGCATTTTAACTTGATATGAAAATAAATAGTTTTTGTTTTGGGATGAAATTATGATTATTTTAGGCACTTCACCTCAAAGCCAAGGCTGAAACCAAAAAAGAGTGAGACGCACTAGCTGCTCTCCTCTAAATTTATCTGCTGAAGGTCCAGCTGCAGGGCGTGAAGGGAGTAAATGGCATCCCTTAGCAGGCATGCTGCAGCGATGGCAATCCCCAGGATCGATACGACCAGAAGTGCAGAACCTTCAAAGTGATAAACACCTTCATTGAACGCTTCCAAAACGGAAAAAACAAGAAGAAGAGTACTCGATAGTATGCTTGCACAAAGAGAGACCATCGATGTACGAAGCGTGCGAGCCCTTTTCATCATGATCTGGATCTCTGCCCGGAGTATCTGTGTCGTTGTGCCATCTTCTTTATCCGTCTTCAAAGTCAGTTCTCTGATCCTGTCGATCACATGGGTGATGCGATTGCTGATCACCAGTAAAAGTATCCCGATACCTGAGATCAGGATGAGCGGGGATGTGCTGTTTACCAAAAGTTGAGATAACATTTTTATTCCTTATTGCATTATTGGAAGTCACAAAATCAAAGATCATGAGGAGATATATTGCTCTGCCATGTTATGGAGTTTTTTTCGGTCGATTTTTCCGACAGGATTTTTGGGAAGAGTATCAACAAATATCCACTTCTGCGGAACCTTGTATTGCGATAGCCTCTGAGATACAAAATCTGTTAACTCATCAACTGTCGGAGCAGACACTCCTTGCTTTGGTTCAACAAATGCACCGACAATATTGCCATAGTGCTCATCGGGAAATCCCACCACACCACACAATTCGATTTTTGGGTGATCATCCAGCACATCTTCTACTTCGCCGGGCATAATATTGGAACCTCCCCTGACTATTATCTCTTTGATTCTGCCAACAAAATGATAATAACCCTCCTCATCCATATAGGCCAGATCGCCTGTATGAAACCATCCATTTTCAAAAGCTTTTTTAGTCTCTTCGGGCTTGCTCCAGTAGCCCGTTGTCAATGATTTTCCTTTGAGAAATATCTCACCCGTTTTACCCTGAGGAACACCATGTCCGTTATGATCGATTAGTCTGGCTTGCACTCCCTCTATCGGCTTTCCGATACTGCCTGGCTTTACCTTTCCATCTTTTGGCTGCATAAAACACCCTTCAGCCTCAGTCAATCCATATGCTTCCATAATATCAGAACCTGTTAAATCACGGTAGAGTTTTTGAAGATGATGTGAAACTTTGTCTCCTGCAGACAGTGCGTAACGGACTTGGGAGAAATCAGAACCCTTTACATCATTATTTTCCAGCACTTCCAGGAACTGTGTGGGCAAGAGTCCAATAAGTGTAGGTTTATAGCGTCTTAACAACTTGATATACTCTGCAGCTTCAAACTCATTTATCATAACAACTGTTGCACTACTGTCCAGAAAGAAGAGTGCCATTGTAAACCCTGCCAAATGACAGATCTGGGTGGCAATAAGTACAGTGTCACCCGGCACTGTACTATGGTAATTTTTTCTATTCTCGACAAGATGGTGGAGTGCTTCATGCGTATAAACTACACCTTTTGGCTTTCCTGTGCTTCCTGATGTATAGATAATAAGGGCAGGATCCGCAATGCCTACATCCGGAAAGCTGACTGGATCAACAGTGTCAGTAGTCATCCTGCCCCATGAAATTGAAGCGTTTTCCGAATCTCCGTCTATGGTATAGATATACTCAAGTGAATGAATGGTATTGTCAAGGTTTTCAACGACAGGGAAAAGCTCCGAACTCGTGATCAGTATCCTGCTTCCGCTCTGCTCCAAACCGTAAACCGCTTCGGGTGTCTGGTAGCGCGTGTTCAGAGGTACGGCTATCGCACCGATGCGAAAACAGGCAAAATAGAGCTGAACTAACTCAACCCGGTTTTTCATAAACAGTGCCACCCGGTCACCTCTGGTGATACCGAGAGAGAGCAGAGTTTTCGCCCAGAGATCCATCGTATCAGACAACTGAGCGTATGTGCAGCTCTCTTTTGCACACAGGATTGCTTTCTTGTTGGGAGTTTGTTTAACGGTTTTGTCTAATATTTCATTTAATAGCATTGATCCATCCTTCCTTCTTCTTACTTACCGCACCAAGTAACTAAGTCAGGAATATAGTATAGCACATATTAGACTTTGAAATACAAGGGCTCATGTCATGAACATAGGCAACGATAGGGAAATTCTGCTTTGGGATTCAGGACGTGTCAACCTTAAAGGGTATAGAATAATAAAGAGGGATAAGTATGAAAAAATCAATCATTGGCTTGATTATAGTTGCTTTGCTGGGCAGCGTAAGTCATGCTCAAACCTTGAAAATCGGTTTAGCCTCAGGCGCACTCACTATGGATCCACATGCGCATGATGAAGTGGCTACTATCTCTATTCTTTCCAATCTATTTGATTCTTTGGTCACTTTTGCTAAAGATCTCAAAATTTATCCGAATCTTGCAACCTCCTGGAGCAACCCTGAGCCAACAGTGTGGATAATGAAGCTGAGAAAAAATATAAAATTTCACAATGGCAATACTTTTAACGCAGATGATGTTGTTTTTTCGTTCAACAGGATCAAAACCTGGGACAAGTCCGGCTTCAAGGATAAAGTCAACATGATCGACTCTGCTTCCAAGGTCGATGAGATGACTGTAAAATTTATAACAAAAAAACCCTACCCCGTATTTTTAAAAAAGATAACCTATGTCACGATAATGGATAGAGAGACACTTGAAGGCAAGCCTGATGAGTGGGCTGTCATTCATCCGGTGGGTACGGGACCTTACCAATTCATTTCCTGGAGTAAGGGCGATCATATTGCCTTGAAAGCAAATCCTCATTATTGGCATGGAAAAGCAGCATTTGAGGATCTTATCTTTAAACCCTTAACCAACAGTGCGACAAGGGTTGCAGCGATACTGAGCGGTGAAGTAGATCTCATCAATAGGGTTCCTGTTATGGATGTTCAAAGGGTTAAAAAGAAGAATATGCTCAATTTTTTTGAACAGCCCGGCCTGAGATTGATCTATCTACAAATGGATCAGCATCGTGACAAATCACCTTTTATCAAGAGTCCAAATGGAAAAAATCCACTCAAAGACCTGAGAGTCAGAAGAGCGATCTATTATGGTATCGATGAAGAGGCCATTACCAAATATATCATGAGAGGTTTTGCAAAACCGGCGGCACAGTTGAGCCCCAGTGCTGTCTTTGGATCAGATCCAAATATCAAGAGAGTTAAACACGACCCGGAAAAAGCTAAAAGATTGCTTGCAGAAGCAGGCTATCCTGATGGTTTTGATATTCAGCTCGATTCCCCCAATAACCGCTATGTCAATGATGCGCAAATTGCAGAAGCCGTTGCGTCTACTTTGGCAAAGATCGGCATCAGGGTGAGTGTCAATGCAACACCAAAATCCAGATTTTTTGGGGAGATCAGTCGATTGAATACAAGCTTTTTCCTTGTGGGATGGGAAAACAGCGATGGTGATTCAAGCTCTATCCTGGATGCCTGTATTCACTCTTTTAGTGAAGCGGAAGGATATGGTAGATATAACTATGGAAGATTTTCAAATCCCAAAGTTGACAGATTGATTGAAAAGTCAGCAGACATCATGAATCCCAAAGAGCGTTTAATCTATTTGCAGGAAGCTCAAAAAAATGCCTTGGTCGATAATCAGTGTTTGATACCGCTGCATTTTCAGGTAGACCTCTATGCTGCGAGCAAAAAAGTCCATTTTGAACCAAGAATAGATGGCCATATTTGGGCATTTGATATCAGAATGGAGACAAAACCCTAATGATAAAATTTATTTCCAGTAGACTCTTTCACTCTTTCCTAGTGATGTTAGCTATCAGTTTTATCGCATTTTTTATCATGTTTAAAGCGGGAGATCCGGTTCAGCTTCTGCTCCCTCCTGATGCCACACAGCAAGAAGTTGCACAGATGAGACATACACTGGGACTGGATCAGTCTTTTATCGTACAGTATAAAAGTTTTTTGATTCAACTCTCGCATGGGAATCTCGGAAACTCTTTTATCTATGGAGAACCTGCACTTGATATTGTGCTGGAGAGGCTTCCTGCGACACTGGAACTTGCCATTATAGCCATGATGATCTCTATACTTTTGGGCATTCCTCTGGGAGTCATCGCCTCCATCAAACCAAACTCCATCACAAGTAAATTCATTATGGTTTTCTCTCTTGCCGGTATCTCTATGCCGGTTTTTTGGGTGGGCATGTTACTCGTGCTTCTCTTTTCCGTCACTATTGATATTTTACCCTCATCAGGCAGAGGGGAAGTGTATCTTTTTACCTCTGCTTTTACATGGGATGGCATCAAGCATCTCATCATGCCCGTTGTAACGCTTTCTCTTTTTCAGTTAGCACTGATCATTAGACTCACAAAGAGTGGTATGAGTGAAGTATTGACGCAGGATTATATCAAATTTGCCACAGCAAAAGGCTTGCCGGAAAGAGTAATCGTCTATCATCATGCGCTTAAAAACACACTCATTCCATTGGTAACGGTCATCGGAATACAGTTTGGCCAACTCATCGCTTTCACCATCGTCACAGAAACCATCTTTGCCTGGCCGGGAACGGGAAAGTTGATCATTGATTCGATTCAAAATTTGGATAGGCCGGTCGTGATCGCCTATCTATTGGTGATCGCTTCTATCTTTGTCCTCATCAATTTTTTGGTTGATATCCTTTATACATTGATTGATCCGCGAGTGAGGTTGTCATGAGGATTAAAAATGAATTTCTATCAGAATTTTTTGAAGACAAGAGTGCAATGGTTGGTTTGATTCTGTTTATAATTTTTGCAATAGCAGCTCTTGCTCCATCGTTTTTTGCCTATCAAGACCCTTATGATTTGACACAGATTTATCTGAAAAATAGTTTTCAAGCACCCGATCACTCTTTTATATTGGGAACGGATGAGCAAGGTAGAGATATCTATTCCGCAATACTTTACGGATTGAGAACATCTCTCTATGTCGGCCTTGTCAGTACCATCCTCTCTGTGATTATCGGATTTTCTGCAGGACTAATCTCTGGATACTATGGGGGATGGGTAGATACGTTTATCATGCGAATCGCAGACATTCAGCTCTCATTTCCCGCCATTTTAATTGCACTTATCATCATGGCTTTGTGGGGAGCAGGCATAAACAAGATCATCATTGCGATAACGATTGTAAGCTGGGTCTATTATGCAAGAACCGCCCGAGGTGTTGTCCTTTTGGAAAAAGAGAAAGAATACGTTCAGGCTGCAAAAGCGCTTGGAATGAGTAGCTTTGGTATTATTTTCGGAGAGATTATGCCCAATGTTACCGCACCTATTATCGTGATTGCCACAGTCAGGATCGCTTATGCGATTGTTTTGGAGGCTACCTTGAGTTTTCTTGGTGTGGGTGTACCCATCACGGAGCCATCGTTGGGTACCCTGATATCCAATGGCTATCAAGTATTGTTTAGCGGATATTGGTGGACTTCTCTATTTCCTGGTATTGTCTTAATGGTATTGATCATTTCGATCAATCTTATAGGTGACAGAATGAGAGATATGATGAATCCAAGGCTGGAAAGATAATGGCACTTTTAGAAGTCAATAATTTAAAAACCTACTTTTTTACGAGAGAGGGTGTTGTCAAAGCAGTCGATGGAAACAGTTTTTCTCTTGAAAAGGGTGAAATATTAGGGATTGTTGGAGAATCAGGGGCAGGGAAATCTGTCACTGGTTTTTCAATACTGAACTTGATCGATGAACCTGGAAAAATTGTCGGAGGTGAAATTATCTTTGAGGGTAAGGACTTGACAAAGATAAGTGAAGAGGTGTTTGAAAAGATCAGGGGAGATGAGATAGCCACGGTATTTCAAGATCCTGAAACATCACTTAATCCTGTTATTACCATCGGCGAGCAGCTGATGGAAACTATGCTCTATCACCAGAAATCTCTCTCGAAAGAAGATGCATACCGTACAAGCGTCGAGATGCTAAAGCGTGTAGGATTGCCTTCAGCCGAAAAAAGAATGGAGAGTTATCCTTATCAACTCTCCGGAGGGATGAAGCAAAGAGTTGTGATTGCTATCGCTCTTCTCAATAATCCAAAGTTATTGATCGCGGATGAGCCGACGACAGCACTCGATGTGACGATACAGGCACAAATCCTGTATCTGATGAAAAAGCTGAGCAGTGATTTTGGATCTTCTTTGATCTTCATCTCCCATGACATAGCGGTCATCTCACAGCTATGCGACAAGATAGCGGTGATGTATGCCGGAAGAATTGTTGAGTATGGAAGTAAAGAAGAGATCATACTTGATCCGAAGCATCCCTATACAAAAGGACTGATCGCCTGTTTGCCGACACTTGATGACCACAAAGAGAGATTGTACCAAATACCGGGAATTATGCCCTCTTTGCTAAATCTTCCCACATGCTGTTATTTTAAAGAGCGATGCGAATTAGCCGATGAAGAATGCGATGTCTATCCGCAAAAACAAATCATAGGCGAGAGGATAGTATTTTGTCACAAAGTCTAGTCAGGCTGTTGGAAGTCAAAGAGGTAGAAAAGATTTTTAAAGTGAAGATTGATACTTTTGGAAAAAAAGAGCTCCATGCACTCAATAGCATAAGTTTCGATATTTTTAAAGGAAAAACACTCTCTTTGGTTGGGGAAAGCGGTTGCGGCAAGACAACGATCGGCAAGGTTATATTGGGACTTTATCAAGCAAGTAACGGCTCTGTGCTGTTTCAGGGAAAAGATATTGCAAAAACGGCTCCAAATCATAGAGGGACGATCCAAAAAGAGATACAAATGATTTTTCAGGATCATGACTCTTCTCTCAACCCCAGAAAAAAGATCAGAACTATTCTGGAACAGCCTCTGAAAATCCATACAAAAATGAATCGAAAAGAGAGAATGGATACGATACTCTCTATCTGTGATGATGTAGGGATTGATCATAGTTATCTTGATAGATACCCGTATCAGTTCTCCGGTGGACAGAGACAGAGAATTGCAATTGCCAGAGCAATCATCCTCAAACCCGAACTCATTTTGGCCGATGAGCCGATCTCTGCACTCGATGCATCCATACAGGCACAAATACTCAATCTGATGATGGATTTACAGGAAAAATATCACTTGACACTGCTCTTTATCTCACATGATATCAGTGTTGTTAAATATATCAGTGATTTTGTCGCAGTGATGTATCTTGGTGAAATTGTAGAGTATGCTTCCAAAGAAGAATTGTTCAAATCACCCAGGCATCCCTATACAAAGATGCTCTTTTCCGCAGTACCCACTATCCATACGCCTCTTATGACGGAGAGCGTGTTGAAAAATGGTGAAGTTCAAAGTCCTATTGATCTGCCGGAAGGATGTTTTTTTGCAAATAGATGTTCATATAAAGATGAGACATGTGATACCATTCACCCAAGCCTGGTCGATATGGGAGATAGACATTTGGTAAGATGTCCCAAAGTATTGGAAAATTGATCTCAATGCAAAAAATATCGACCTAAGTAAACAATAACATTTTAAAAGGCTACACCATGAAAATCATAAAAAATTATGTGGCGGCATTTCTTGTATTGTCTTTTGTGCTCACGGGGTGCGACAACAATACGGATACAGTCATGAACCCGAGAGATGCGGCGATCCAAAAAGCTGAGGCCTGGGAAAATAAGCGGTATGAGGATATTCTTGCACAAGAAGATATCCCTGTGTACAGATATAAGATACTCAATGAGTTTGACCATAATGAAAGCTCTTTCACTGAGGGGCTGACATTTGATGATGGTCTCCTTTATGAAAGTGCAGGGCTATGGGATCAGTCCAGGTTGGTAACCGTTGACATTCGCACAGGAGGGATTGAAAAGAGACATGACTTGGCGCCCTCATATTTTGCAGAGGGCATCACGGTCCTGGGAGATGAAGTTTTTCAGTTGACGTACCAGTCCGACATAGGTTTTGTTTATCAGAAGGATGATTTACGGTTGAAAAGGAGCTTTAACTTTCCCTCCCAGGGTTGGGGGCTCACAGATGATGAAAGTCAGCTCATTATGAGTAACGGATCATCTGTCTTGCTCTTTATTGATCCAAAAACCATGAAGACGGAGCGATATGTTATTGTTGCCGACCAAGTCGGGCCTGTAAGCAACCTTAACGAACTTGAATATATCAATGGTGAGATATATGCAAACATTTACAAGAGTACCCTAATCGCAAGGATTTCTCCAGAATTCGGCACCGTGACCGGATGGATAGACATGAGCGGAATAAACCCTGACCCGACCGTCCTCAAAGATCTATTTGTACTGAATGGAATTGCCTATGACAAGCAAACCGATAATATATTTGTCACCGGTAAATGCTGGCCTAAAGTTTATGAGATTGAGTTAGTGGCTCCAGATTGAAGTGGAAAAGGGATCGAAGTGAATGTAATTGAGCGGGATCATTTTGTCGATAAAGGAGGAAAGTTGTAAAAAAACTCCATAGTATGGCAGAGCAATACATCTCTTTGTAGATGCATCGATCCTATTGTGCAGCTATGGCAACGGAGTCGCTAGCTGCGGAGTAGTTGCTGGCAGTAAAGTCTTTGTTTGCAGGGGTGGGAAAGAGTTTGGCTGCCCCGCGATACATCTCTTTGGAGCCTTCCACGGTAAATTCACAGTATATTGGAGCGCCTTTTGGCAAGCCCTCTACCGTGTGGTTCGTCGTATGTTTTGGCTCATAAAATCTATCACCATTCTACTAAAAATGACTTAATGAATCAACAATACTCTTGTGATCTTAAAAGTCTTTAAAAATTTTGTGTAATCTATTCTGTTCTAACTTTTGATCCTGAACCTTGCCTTGCTCTGCGATTAAGGGTTTTTCTGCACTTTGTAATAGTCGCTCCAAAACTTGCAGTTGTGCTCTTTTGCAAATGTGCCTCTCTGTTCAAAAAAGTAGGGCGCGGTATTGTTCATCTCGATGAAGTTCTCAACGCTTGGGTTATAAGGTGCAAAGCCGCTCATGGCAAGGGTCTTGATAAACTCGCTCCAGCGGGCGATCATTGCAACGCTGAAGTTCTTTTCATTGTTGCTTACATTTGGGATCGGTGTGTCGTCACTGTAATAGAACTGATGGAACGTATAGGGGATGTCGGCAGCGTGGCACACTGCAGGCGCGTCGCACATAGTACCGTCTTTCCACCTGTTAAACCCGGACTCAAAATAAAATTTGTAGATATAGACATCTGCAAAGGTATCGGTCTCTATAAAGGTCTGGCTTGCGCAGTTAAAAGCGTAGTCACTGATTAAATTTTCCAACCCTTTCATGGGCTCCTCACTCTCGTAAGGGTACATTTGCAAGAGTGTTGTTTTATTTAGATCCTTAAACATAATGTCGAGAAAACTTTCATAGGCCGATTCTGTTGAAAGATCGTGATATGGCTGAATCAGTGCAAGCAAAAAGTTGCTTTCACTTTTATTGTTTCCAATAAGCAGCGGTTTTTTAATCTCGCTGTCGATCAGGTTGGACTTGACCATATCATTATCGATATAGGGCTCATACGGAAAGATATTTGAGAATGAACCGCTGGTGAGAGTCTTAAAAAGGTAATATATCAACCCCTGTACTTCAGTGTTAACAACAATATCTTCTGTTGAGAGAGTTTCGTATAGACACTGTATCGGATCAGAAACATTGTCATCCTTGCACGCTTCTATCATTAAGTTTGCTGTGAAAGATCCGACTTCCTGGGCATGTTCATCTGTTTTGACAGGAAAGCCCATGTAGGGACTTTGCATAATGGCAGCTCTGAAGTAGTCACTGGTCGGTGAGTCGTTATTGACCAGATGAAAACCGACCGACATGGAGCCTGCGCTCTCACCCATGATGGTGATCTTCTCTTTGTCACCGCCAAAGTGCTCAATGTTATCATAGACCCACTTGATGACCATTGCCTGATCCTGCAGGCCGAAGTTCGCCGAGCTAACCCCTTCTTTTTTATACGCCTCCGGCAGGTTTAAAAACCCGAATATCCCAAGACGGTAGTTGAGTGTCACTACAACCACATCTTCCAATTCAACAATATGTTTCGGATCAAAGGTGACATCAGAACCGGTTCCAAGCAAAAATGCCCCTCCAGGGATCCACACCATTACCGGTTTTTTCTCATTTTGGACTTCTTTGGGGGCATAGACATTAAGGAAAAGGCAATCTTCAGACCCTTTGAGACTGATGTTTGAATCGTCTGTCAACGCAGCCAAAGCATCAACTCCCAGTATGGAAGTATCAACCTGCGCACAGACATCGCCAAAGGTGCCTGCTTCTTTCGGAGTCGTAAAGTCATCTGCAGCTATAGGAGATTGCCAACGGAATGCTTGTCCGCCCTTGGCGTATTTAATCCCTTTGTAGGCATTGACATTGCCCGGAGAATCAGATGCAGCGCAAAACGAACCGGTCGTGGTATCGATGACCGCTTTATCTTTGCAGGGATTTGATGGGGAGCTTCCCACCGAATCATTGATATTAAATGAACTCCCCCCATTGCAACCAAAAACAAAAAACAGAGGTACTATAGCCAAGTAAACTAAAAATCTTTTCATAAACTTATATCTCCAATCAAGCCTAATTTGAAAAGCTAAGTTGTTTAGACTTATAACGAGTATACCCAAATTTTTAAAACAAAAAGCAAAAGGGGTTGACCCCAAAACTTAGAACCGTGAGACTATTGCCTTTTTTGTGGATGGAGTGTTTTTTGGTGGCATTGTTTCTTTTCTTAAACTATCGTTATTTGCTCTCTCTATCCAATTTTATGGTTATCGATCTCTCTCATTAGGCCTCATTTTTCATATACTGGCACTTTTGGCTATTGTGCCTGTCGTCCCGTATGATTGATATTGTGCTGGAACATCGGCCATGGAGCCGACGTCGCCAAACCGTTCGAGTTACTGTTGATGGCATAAACGTATTTCACATTGTCTGCCACGTAGATGGTACCGTCCGGGCCAATGCCCACGGAGCTCGAGATAGTGCCCTCTATGTCATCATAGGACCACTGCAGCCTGCCCTCCGAGTCGATTGCGAGAACTCCTTCAATAAGGGACCCAATGTAGATATATCCATTTGCTCCTATGGCCGGTGAGGATTGAAAGCCGGCTTCTTGG
>JAYEND010000088.1:0-16613 GCA_034721895.1 Campylobacterota bacterium
TTTTATTGTCCTAAGTGTTAAAAAATCATTCCCGACACATTTTTTGGAATGATTCAGAGCATCTCTTGGTTGAGATAGGGTATTATAGCATTTGTTTTGACAGCTTTATGTCTGGTTTATACCCAAATAAATCCATGGAATTCTATGCACTAATCTTCTGTGGCATCATGTACAGTTTTTTTCGTTGCCTTCCATGCTTTGTTCGAATCTTGTTTAACTCCACTCCAGGTAGCACATCCACTGCTAAGTAATCCTATAGCCATAGCTGAACATACAATTAAAAATCTTTTCATTTTACTTCTTCCCCACTTGATTCTGGTGTTTCTGTTGTTTTTGCATCTTTACTCACTTCTCTTACAGGCTTTTCAACAGCTCTGGCCATGATCTCTATGTAGCACTGATCCCATTTCGCTTCATATGCTTTATCCAAAGCTTTGATGATCTCATCGAAGGAAAGGCTCTGTGCTTCGTCACTGTTTTGGCCAAAACGACAATCAAAATCCCAAAACATTGTCTCTTTGTCAGGCAACTTCTTTTTACGTTCACGTTTAACATATTTACGGATCTCGTGTTTGGTTGCTTCCAGTGTACGCTCTGGCTTTTTATTTTCTTCCTGTAATTTAAATATCTTTTTCATCTTACCTTCTTCTGGCACGTTGTTGCGAATTTCTGTCTGATGAACCTCCGCGCGAACTGGACTGATCCTGTTTGTTGCGTGATCTGTTTCCACTGCTTCTTGAACGATTTCTATTTCCTGAACCTGATCCTCTTTTCTTTTGGATCGGTTCAGCTTTGATCGATGGGTCGGGTGCAAATCCGGCAACAGTGACCTCTTTGATCTCTTTTTTGATCAGTTTTTGGATGCTTTTAAGAAGCATGTGCTCATCTATACAGACCAGAGATACTGCTTCTCCCTCATTCCCGGCACGTCCGGTTCGTCCGATACGGTGAACATAATCCTCGGGAATATTCGGGAGTTCGAAGTTCACAACATGCGGCAGCTGATCGATATCGATCCCGCGTGCGGCGATATCGGTTGCTACAAGAACACGTACCGTTCCCTGCTTGAAACTTGCCAGTGCTTTGGTTCTCGCACCCTGGCTTTTGTTGCCGTGGATTGCAGCCGCTTTGATCCCCTCTTTTTCGAGATACTCTGTCAGGCGGTTCGCCCCATGCTTGGTCCGGGTAAAGACAAGTACCTGCTTCCACTCTTCTTCTTTGATCAGATGGGCAAGAAGTGCACGTTTGCGCTCTCTATCGACAGGATGAACGACCTGCGCAACCTGCTCTGAGGCAGTGTTGCGGCGGGCAACCTCTATCAGGGTCGGAGAGTTGAGAAGGCCATCGGCCAGTCTTTTGATCTCATTGGAAAATGTAGCTGAAAAGAGGAGATTCTGTCGGTGTTTAGGCAGAATTGCCAGAATTTTTTTGATATCATGGATAAAGCCCATATCGAGCATCCGGTCCGCCTCATCGAGGATCAGACATTCTACCCGTGAGAGATCAATAGCTTTTTGGCCCGCAAGGTCCAACAAACGTCCCGGTGTGGCAATCACAATATCGACCCCTTTGCGCAGTGCGGTTTTCTGGGGGTTGATCCCCACTCCGCCAAAAATGATAGTCGATTTAAACGGAAGATATTTCCCGTAGGTTGAGACACTTTCGCCAACCTGGGCAGCCAGTTCGCGTGTAGGTGTCAGTATAAGTGCACGGACATGATGATGCTTCCCTTTTTCTGTAGGACGTTCGCTCAGTCGTTGCAGTAATGGCAGAGTAAAGCCTGCTGTTTTACCGGTTCCGGTTTGGGCACCGCCCAGAACATCCTTTTTGTCTAAAATAACTGGGATAGCCTGTTTTTGAATAGGGGTTGGTTCGCTGTAGCCTTGTTCGGCGATAGCACGTAAAATGGGTTTTGATAACCCGAGTGTAGTAAATGACATAAGTACCTTTTTTTAATGAGCCTACCAAAAGTGTATAAACTTGGGTCAGTCTAGGCTGGGATAGTGTAGTATTGTAGATCATCAAAAGATGAAAAAATGAAGTCAGTCGCAGACCGAAGTACGCTGAAATTGGGCGCATTGTACCATAATTTTCGATGGGGACATTTAAATCATAAACTCAAAACCAAGTCTCTCAAAATAGAAAAAAGTACGGATGCTATGGGTACTTTTTTCGATAAGAGTATCCAAAGAGCATTTCTAAAGTTTGGTTTCTTCGCCATACCCCAAAGATTCTAAAATTTGACCCTACAATTTCAAACCAATTAGTGGTTTGTTACATGACCTTAGTCTAATGTTGACACCTATCATTTCCTTAAAATATAGTTGAGAGATTATAACATGACAGTTATAGCATCAGCATTTTTTTACATCAGTGTCAAAACTAAGTTTTCCGTATCCCTGCAGTCTACTTTTTGCACATATCAAAGCATCCACAAAATCAATATTTTTCACTTCCACAATAGTCAACGCCTCATGCAAAATTATTTTGTCCCTATTGACCACACCATCAAGTGCAAGGATGGTTTTGAGATCCAAAATGACTTCCTCTCTGGGTAATTTATAAAACTTTGTCAAAACAAAAAAAGCTTCCATTAGTACACCTTCAAGTATCTCCACTTGCAAAGCAGCCTTCTCTATCTCTTGAAAATATTCTACACTTTTGGTTAAAAATCTTTCATCGTCTCCGATTAAAAATCGAATGATGATATTGGCATCAAGTAGATAGACCATACTTCTCCTCCATTGCCTGGATCATTGATTGCTCCTTAATCTGCTTCAAGGTTAATGTGGTTTTTTCGACTCTGTCGCTGTATTTGCCCGCCAAATTCGATATCATACTCTGTTTTCTGATGGGATATACTATTGCCAAGCTAAGTTTTTTTCTCTTGTCTACAATCTTTATAGCTTCTGTAAGGTTTGCAAATATTGAAGTATTTTTTTGAATCTCACCAATTCCGATACTAAGCATTATATCTCCTTTTATATATACTATTGGTATTATATATAAATAGTCTTACTTTGTCAACCATGCCATAATAACACCCTCTATTTCAGGATTCAGGGTCAAGGATTCAGGGTCAGACCCCAAAATTCATCCCAAGCCTACCAAGAAGGCTACTCTCAGCATATGATTGCTAGAGTATTGGGATTGGCACAGCCTACTGTACAGAGGATTATTAAGAGGACGAAGGGAGATGATAGTATTAGTATCATCTGATCTATTTTATCATTTATCGCAGTAATCTCTACGTAATTTCAGATATCATACCTGGTGATGCTTAGCGCACCCGTTAGATTTAGAAGAGGACACATCAATGAATTGGTTAGCACATGTATTCTTATCAGAACAAAAAATTGATTTTCAAATAGGAAATTTTCTTGCAGACCCTTTAAAGGGAAAATTGTGGGATAGTGCTAGTGCTGATATGCAAAAAGGTGTGGATATACATAAGATTATTGATTCATATACCGACTCTCATAAAATTGTATCAATAAGCAAAGCTAGACTAAGAGAAAAAGGTTTATTAAAACCTGTAATAGTAGATTTAACTTATGACTATTTTTTAACAAAAAACTGGAATATGTTTTCCTCAATACCGATAAAAGAGTTCTTGGAATCGTTTAATAAAGAAGCAAAAAAAAGATCAAATGATTTACCTACTCAAGCAAGTGAATTGGTAGCAAACTTAGCGGATGAAGATAGATTAAATAAATATCATGATTTAGATCAACTTAAAAAAGCATTTGAACGTATTGATACACGACTATCAAAAAAACTTTTATTAAGAGAATCAGCCGTAGGCTATTTTGATATAGTAAATGAAAAAATAAATGATCTGGAAAGCGATTTTTTGATTTTTTTTCCAGATTTATGTATTTTTCTAAAAAAAGATTTGAATCAAAATAATCTAAATCATTGGAGAATCTAACAAACATTTTCAAAATTTGACTTTTATAATATAGTTTAAGTATAATTTATATACCAATTATTAGTCCATGACAGTGTACCTGACGCTTCAAATTCAGATTCCGGTACTCCTCGCGTCCCCGACTCCCACGAGATGTCGCCCCTGGGGGCATAATTTGGGTATATAGACATTTTTAATGTTCATGTATCTATTGAAAATAAGGTATATTGTGGAAAGTAATAAATAGTTATGTTCAAAAAAACCTTGGTGGTTATATTTTTTATATTTTGGATTGCGCTGGCCATCAACCCGGTTGATCCCGGTATATGGGCACTGGAAAATATTCTGGTCGTCATAGTATTTCCCGTGGTACTTTGGCTCGACAGACATTACAGCTTCAACAACTTGACCTACCTCAGTCTAACGGTATTTGTCATTTTGCATCTATTTGGCGCACACATGACCTACGGCAACATGACTTATTTCGTCTGGTATTCAGACTGGTTCGGTTGGGAGCGAAACTACTACGACCAGGTGATCCATTTTCTATTCGGCTTGATGGTGTACGTGCCGTTTTTTGAAATATTTTACCATCAGGGCATTTCCAAAAAATTAAGCTACCTGATTGCGTTTTTATTCATCACTAGTGTCGGTGCCTGGTATGAAGTACTAGAGTGGATCACCGTAGTGTTATTTTGCAAACAACTGGACGAGGTCTGCTTTGAGATCATAACCCAAGGGGACATCTGGGACGCACAAAAAGATATTGCCTATGCCATTATTGGTTCGATTATTGCTCTACTATTGCATAGCCTATGGGGCAGAAAAACCCGTAAGGCTGAGTGATACTGTTGAATCTAAAAGATGAATTTAGATTTATCCAAAATTCAAGTATTTTACGTCCCCGACTCCCACGACACCAGATAGTTCCTCTGATCCTCACTTAGGGTGTCGATCTTTATATTCATCGTTTTAAGTTTCATACGGGCGATCTCTTCATCAATATCGCGCGGGACGCCATAAACCCTGTTTTGCAGTGTTTTGCCTTCTTTTGCAAGGTATTCTACTGCAAGGGCCTGGTTAGCGAAACTCATATCCATGACGCTGGCCGGATGCCCTTCGCCTGCTACCAGATTGATCAGGCGTCCGCCACCCAGCAGATAGATGCGGCGTCCGTCGGAGTAACGGTACTCATCGACATGCTTGCGGATACGCCGCGGGGAACGTGAAGAAAGTTTTTCGAGCGCGGCAATATTGATCTCCACGTTAAAATGGCCCGAATTCGCCAAGATCGCACCATCTTTGAGCTGCTCCAGGTGGTGCTGGTCGATCACATGCGTATCGCCCGTCACCGTGACGAAGATATCACCGATCCCGGCTGCTTCAAGCAATGGCATCACCCTGAAACCGTCCATCACGGCTTCGAGCGCGTAGGTCGGATTTACCTCAGTGACGATCACATGCGCACCCATTCCCCGCGCCCTCTCAGCCAGCCCCCGTCCGCACTGCCCGTAGCCGCAGACGACAAAGGTTTGTCCGGCGATCAGGACATTGGTCGCACGTATGATCCCGTCCAAACAGCTCTGCCCGGTACCGTAACGGTTGTCGAACAAATGTTTGGTATCTGCGTCATTGACAGCGATGACAGGGTATGGCAGTACATTTGAAGCGGCCATGCTGCGCAGGCGTATCACGCCGGTGGTGGTCTCTTCTGTCCCGCCTATGATACCCGGGATGAGCTCTTTTCTCTCCCTGTGAAGCGTCGAGACAAGATCGGCCCCGTCATCGAGCGTAATGTGCGGCTTATGATCGATTGCGGAGTGAATATGGCGATAATAGGTGTTGTTGTCTTCTCCGTTGATCGCAAATACGGGGATACCGTGCTCAGCAACCAGGCAGGCAGCTACATCATCCTGCGTAGAGAAGGGATTGCTCGCACAAAGCACGACGTCAGCCCCGCCTGCCTGCAGCGTAATAGCCAGGTTGGCAGTTTTGGCAGTGATGTGTAACGACCCGGAGATACGCAGACCCTTGAGGGGCTGTTCTACTTCAAAACGTTCTCGGATAAGGTTGAGGACCGGCATCTGGGATGCTGCCCACTCTATGCTCAACTTCCCTTCTTCTGCCAGACCGATCTCTTTGATATCACAGATTGTTGCCATTGCGTCACTCCTCTCATTCATGAAATTTTACCAATCCAATTTTAGCACATCCCTGCAATGATTCAATATAACATATTAAGAAAAAAGGCAACAGAATGGGCAAAACTCCTGATCAACATTACTGCCGGCATGGTAATATATGGGTGTAACGGTAACTTCTGTGGAAAAATTCGCAAAAACAGCCATAAACCGGGGTTTTGAAGAGTCTTTCGTCACTTTTCAAAGTATAATATCAAAAAATATGGAAGGACTATGGGGTGATCAGATCTCTCTCGCTTTTTTTTGTTATGAGCCTTATTGCCCATGCCAGTATGTTTATTATAACAGACAAACAGGGCAATATCACACATCAAAAAGATATTGTACACACCGAAAATGCCTTCATCAATCAAAAAGCGACCGAATACTCCTACCAGGCTATCTTCGATGAATTGCACAAACAGGAACATCTTGCCCTCCGTGCCGAAGCGGCCAGAAAACACCTGGAACGCATCGCCAGAGAGAAAGAAGCCGCAAAACAACGCGGTGAAACCTATAAACTAAGTGCCGTGGATCAAGCCAGACTGATCGAAGATGCCAAATTTTTCAAAGGCGGCAAGTATGTCTGGGGAGGAACATCACCCAAAGGTTTTGACTGTTCGGGTTATGTACAATATCTCTTCAAAAAGCATAACGTCAAGCTCCCGAGAACCGCATGGTCACAATCCAAACTGGGACACAAGATCAAACTTTCAGATCTGAAAACCGGTGACCTGCTCTTTTTCAATACTGATAAAAAACGGAAGATACCGGTATCACATGTCGGTATCTATATGGGTAACGGAAAATTCATCCATGCCGCTTCAAGAAAAAAAGGGATCATTATCTCTCCGGTCAAAGGCTATTACAGATCTGTCTTTGTCGTAGCCAAAAGAGTGGTCAAGCCGGCTGTCAGCACAACAAGAGTTGTCGCTTCCCGCTAAGAGATTTTCGATGAAGCTGACCCCTGTAGAGCATTTGGACTCCCCTGAACTTCAAATCTACCGCAGCCTCCGTGACAATAAGACCACAGAGGATAACAGCTTCATCGCTGACAGTCCCAAAGTGGTCAATATGCTGCTGGAGAGTCCTGTAGAGGTCAGAAGTATTCTCGCAACAGAGGCATACTACCAAGCCAATCAGGCACTCATAGAAACAAAAGAGATACCCACACTCTATGTCGCATCCAAAGCCCTGATCGAAACCATCGTAGGACACAAAGTCCACCATAATGTTATGATGCATGGGATACGTCCTGCACAAAACAGCCTGGAGGAGCTGGGAGATCAGATCATTATGCTCGATGAACTCTCCAAGACGGACAATGTCGGCGCCATAGCGAGAAGTGCTGCTGCGTTAGGTATCCACTCTCTGGTCGCTCCATCCTATGGCCCGCATCCTTACGGAAGGCGGGCACTTCGTGTCTCCATGGGACATGTCAGCAAGCTCAATATCCATATTTATGATGATATTCACGCGACCCTGCAAGCACTCAAAGAGAGAGGATACAGCATCTTCGCCGCTGAAGTCACTACTGATTCCACACCGCTTGCCCAGCTTCAGGTTTCCGGCAAGTGGGTTCTGCTCATGGGCCATGAGCAAAAAGGTATCTCTTCTGATATTCTCGAACTTTGTGATGAAACTGTTATGATCGAGATGGAACCGGAGATCAAGAGTTTCAATGTGGCTATCGCTGCATCGATTTTAATGTACCAGATCCATACTATTCATTCAGGGGAATCATTCCCAAGATAGATTTAACTCATCAAAATAATTGAACTTACTCCTATAAAATCTTTATAATTTCTTAAATATTATAGTTCCGATCCCCTCTTTATCTATAATTTAAATCCTAATTAAAAGTATCCCCCTTATAATGAACTATCAATTATCAAAAGGGTCACTCAATGAAAAAAATTCTTGTTGCTGCCACAACAGCTGCGATGCTCTTCTCTCTCGTTCATGCGGAGTCAACCAGTCATGCCAATGCTTCTCAGGAAAAACACTGGGACTATGCCAAGAATGGACCAACCCACTGGGGTGAATTCAGCAAAACCTGTTCTGAAGGACGTGCGCAGTCACCGATCAATATCCTCCCGGGCAAATCAGTCACCATAGATCCCAAAGATGTCATACGCCTGGATGATGATGTGGACTCTGTTGCGACAGTGATCGACAATGGACACTCTATCAAAGTCACTCCGAAAAAAGGAGGACGCACTATCTTTCGTGGAGAGCCGTACCATTTGCTCCAGTTTCACTTTCACGGAAAGAGTGAACATACCGTTAATAGCAAACGTTATGATATGGTAGCACACTATGTACATAAGAACCTCAACACAGGAGATCTTCTGGTAGTAGCTGTCTTCTTCGAAGAGGGCAAAAATAATCCGACACTTGATACTATTATTAATAATGTCGGCAAAGAGATCACTATCAGCCCGCGTGATCTGGCACCGAAAGAGAGAAAGCACTTCTATCATTATGTCGGATCTCTGACAACACCCCCATGCTCGGAAAATGTCCAATGGTTCCTTCTCAAAAATCCGGCACAGGCATCCAAAGAACAGATCGCAGCATTCAGAAAATATTATGTAGACAATAAGCGCCCGATACAGGAACTAAACGACAGAAAAGTTGAAGCCTACTAAAAAAGTGGGTGTCTCCCCCCGCTTCAGACTGATCCACTAAACACCAACTATTTATTACCATACTTTCTACAGTCGCTGAAGCTTTTTCAACCCCTCTTTTACCAGTGTGCTCGTATCCCCGCTACATCCATTGAGGGCTTTTTGAATGTGATCCTTCTTAAACCCAAGACTCTCAAGCGCCATGATCGCTTCTCCCATCGCTGAACTGCTTTCAGTCTCCTCTCCATCGACAATGAAGTCGGCCAACTCTACCAAAATACGGCTGGCACTCTTGGGACCGATACCCGGAACCCGTTTGAGCATCCCTACATCTTTGCCTGAAACCACTCGGGCAAAAGTCTCCGGAGAAAAGGTTGAACAGATCGCCAGTCCCACTTTGGGACCTACACCATTGATCTTGATCAGTGTATCGAACATCTTCTTCTCGTTTATCTCACTGAAACCAAAAAGAAGCTGTGCATCTTCACGGATAATATGTGTCGTATAGAGCTTGGCTTGCTTGTCCGTAATGGCATTGGAGGTATTGATCGAGATAAAAACCTCATAGATCAATCCATTAACGTTCAGATGAATAAAGGTGGGGTCCTTCCGCTCTATAACTCCCTCAATTCCAACGATCATCGATCATCCTTTTCTTTTTTACAACTATAGCTTTTATTCATATAAATTGCCAGGAACATTTCATTTTGACATGAAAATATCCAAATAATTTTGACCTGCTTTACATTCTTTTATGATAAAATCATGACCGTGATAATCTGAGGTATCCTAAAGGACACTTCTAAGAACCTTCGAGTTTATTAATCTGAAATATAAAAGGCTCATTATGCACCCACAAAGTATTTATATCGCTTCAGCAGAACCGCATGCCGGTAGTTTGATCATCGCCATAGGACTTATGGAGATGCTGAAAGGAAAATTTAAGCGGGTTGCTTTTTTTCGTCCGATAATCCCCAATGATAAAGAGAGGGAGAGTGATATAGACTTTATGCTGAGACATTTTCAGCTCAATATGACATACGAAGAGTGCTGCGGATTTACTGTGGATGAATACAGACAAGCCTATGCGGATGATACCGAGGAGAAACTCTACGAAGCATTGATGCACAAAGTCAATCAGCTCTATAAAGAGTATGATTTTGTTTTGATAGAGGGGTATCCACGCAATGTCTTCGCCTCTGCTTTCGATTTTGACATCAATCTTGAAATTGCCAAAAACCTTGGCACTGCTTTTGTTCCCGTACTCAATGCAAAAGGGAAATCTTCTGATGAAATTATCAATGAGATACAAATCATATCTGATACTGTGAAGGAAGAGGATTGTACCCTTCTCGCAACCTTTGTCAACCGATGCGATCAGAGAATACTCCATAGTGTCCAAAACTTTATCAATACTGAAGAGGAGCAGGTTTATCTGCTTCCTGAGATCAAAGAATTGGATACCCCTACACTTCGCATGGTGATACACTCACTCGGAGCAGAAATGATCATGGGGAGTCCCGAGCAGCTCCAGCACCTGGTCTATGGAAATAAAATCGCAGCCATGGGTATCGAAAATTATCTCCCCCGTATAGAAAATGGTGATCTGGTGATAGTCCCGGGGGATCGTGTCGATATCATTATCGCTTCTCTCCTCTCTTTCTATGCCAAAAATCATCCCAATATTTCCGGTATCATACTCAGCGGAGGGATCATACCGGACAAAACCGTGATGGGACTGTTGGAGGATTTCAGTGAAATACCGGTTCCGGTTTTGACTGTTTCCAGTGATAGCTACCAGACTGCTATAGCATTGGATAAAGTGACTGCGAAGATCACGCCGGAAAGTAGCCGGAAAATTACATTGGCAAAAGGCCTTTTTGATGCTTCCGTCAATAAAATAAAGATCGCTGAACGTTTCCGTATCAGCACGAGTGAGATCATGACACCGATGATGTTCGAATACAGACTCTTTGAACGCGCCCGCTCCAAACGCCAGAAGATCGTTCTTCCGGAAAGTGCAGATGAACGTATCCTCAGGGCAACTGAAATCTTGATCCGCAGGGATATCGTCGATATCATCCTTCTGGGTGACAGGAAAGTGATCGCACATCAAAGCATGCAGTTGGGATTGGATATCAGCAAAGCAGAGATCATGGATCCGAAGAACTCTTCCCTGATAGAAGAGTTCACGCAGATATTCTATATCATGAGAAAAAAGAAAGGTTTGACACTCCCTGCAGCCAGAGATGCGATGACCCACCCCAACTATTTTGCAACCATGATGGTTCACAGAGGCATGGCTGACGGTATGGTCTCCGGTGCGACCCATACGACAGCCGATACGGTTCGCCCTGCTCTGCAGATCATCAAGACCAAACCTGGTATCTCCATTGTTTCAAGCGTCTTTTTCATGTGCCTGGATACCAGAGTCCTTGTTTACGGCGATTGTGCCGTCAACCTTGATCCTTCTGCCGAAGAGCTGGCCCAGATCGCCATCTCTTCGGCAGATACGGCTGCAAAATTTGGTATTGATCCGCGGGTTGCGATGCTCTCCTACTCCACCGGTGCTTCCGGGACAGGACCTGATGTAGATAAGGTTCGAAAAGCCACCCATTTGGCCCAGTCGATGCGACCGGACCTTCTCATAGAAGGGCCCATTCAATATGATGCCGCTATCGATGCAAGCGTAGCCAGGAAGAAACTGCCTGATAGTGAAGTAGCCGGACGGGCTACTGTCTTTATCTTCCCTGATCTCAATACCGGTAACAACACGTACAAAGCTGTACAGCGTTCTACCGGTGCACTGGCCATCGGTCCGGTACTGCAGGGGCTCCGTCTGCCTGTCAACGATCTCAGCCGCGGCTGTCTGGTCGACGATATCGTCAATACCGTTGCGATCACCGCTATCCAGGCACAGCAGGAGGATGAGCAATGAAAATCCTTGTCCTCAACTCAGGCAGCTCTTCAGTCAAATGCCAATACTTCATCGATCGAAAAAGTGTTGCCTCAGCATTGGTCGAACGTATAGGAGAGGAGGAGGGCTATAGTGAAGTAAAATACAATGATCAAACCTTAAGCAGCACAGACCCTGTCTCTGGTCACTATCAAGCCCTTGAGATCATACTTTCTATGCTTCAAAAATCAAATATCCTTTCCTCTACGGATGAATTGGATGCGATCGGCCATCGTGTGGTGCATGGCGGCTCTGACTTTTCAGAACCAACACTGATCACGGGAGAAGTGATAGAAACGATCCGTTCCCTCATCCCCCTTGCCCCCCTTCACAATCCTGCAAATCTAGAAGGTATTGAAGTGGTGGCAAAAGCAGATCCCAACTTACCGCAGGTTGCTGTCTTTGACACTGCATTTCACCAGACGATGCCGGAGTATGCTGCCCTCTACCCTATACCTTATGAACTCTATCAAAGATCAGGTATCCGGCGTTACGGTTTTCATGGGACTTCTCACGCATATGTTGCCAAACAAGCAGCAGAAATGCTGGAAGAGGATCTCAACAGACTCAATCTCATCACTCTGCACCTGGGAAATGGCGCCAGTGCCTGCACCATTAAATCCGGAAAAAGTATCGATACATCTATGGGAATGACACCTCTGGAGGGTTTGATGATGGGAACACGCTGTGGAGATATTGATCCGGCGATCATCCCTTTTCTCTCACATAATCACGATATGGATGTCGATACCATCGATAGACTGCTCAACAAGGATAGTGGCCTCAAAGGTATCTGCGGTACCAATGATATGCGTGAAGTAATCGAACAGTCTGAAACAAACGAAAAGATGAGCATGCTTGCCCTGGAGATGTATGCTTACCGCATCAAGAAATATATCGGTGCCTACACCGCCACTCTGGGACGGGTCGATGCTATCATCTTCACAGGTGGTATCGGCGAGCATGCAGTAAAAGTTCGTGAAATGGCTTGTGAAGGACTGAATGAATCTATAGGGCTGAAAATAGACCTCATCAAGAATGAGGAATCATCAAAAACAAAACGGGTAATTCATGACGAAGAGAGTAAAATAAAAATTCTTGTAATTCCTACCGATGAAGAGCTGGAAATAGCCCTTCAGACAGAAGAGATCATAACAAATCTGACTTTAGGGCACCTCTAAAATAATCCAAAACCTCTTCACTGCTTCCTCTGAACACGATCTGTTCAGAGCGTTTCCGGATCTGATAGTCATACATAGGATCATAATACTCTCTCAGGAGATATTCTACCCACTCTTTATGGGCATCAGGCGATCCACTTCTCAGCTGTTCATTGACTGCATTTTCAAAGCTATCGGAGACTCTCTGATACCTAACTCCTCCGAGTCGTTTTTTGATACGCCTCATGGCACTCTCGATATCACGCTTCCACTCAAAGATCGCATCTGCATAACCTGCTTTTTGATACATCTCCTGTGCTGTTATCACATACTCGTCAAATGTGATCTCCACCCTCTCCTGCATCGGTGTTTCCAATATGACAAGAGGAGCATCTGCCAAATAGTTGGCAAAAGTTTCCGGCAGATAAAGTTTTCCCACATTTCTGCCCTCATCCTCAAAGACAAGATTTTCAAACCCTTTTTCCAGCTTTTGTATCAGTTCGTAGGCAAGGGCATTTTCAAAATTTATCTGGGTAGGTTGAGGAGTGATCTGGCGCCCGAAGGATGATCCCCTGTGATTTGCCAACGCCTCAAGATCGATCGCATTGGTCAGGCTTTGCAACAAAATCGTTTTACCCGAACCGGTTCGCCCTCCGAGAATAATCGGCTTGAAATGCTCGCAGGAGCGCTCAGTCTCTTCTATCAGATATCGTCTGAAAGCCTTGTATCCGCCCTTTAAGCGTACAATTTGCTTTCCAGCCTCTTCCATCCACTCCTGTGATATCTGTGAACGCTGCCCTCCTCTGAAGCAGTAGAGCATGGCATCAGGATGAGACACTGTGTAATCACCCCATGCACTGATGCGATCTTCTTTGATTTTACCTCCGACAAGCTTATGGCCGAGCTTAACAGCTTCATCATTGCCCTGCTCTTTATAATGGATACCGACAAGATGCCGCTCCTCATCATTCATAAGCGGCAGGTTCACGGCATTGGGAAAGGCGCCTTTTTCAAACTCCACAGGTGCCCGAACATCAATCAGGGGTGTACAGTTTAAAACAATCGATTTGAAATCATCACTCAAAGGAAGATCAGGCATCTATCGAACCTCTATCAGGTGTACGCCCCTTGCTCTTGTCTCGCCGATCGGCTCCAACTTGAAACCCGATCTTTCAGTCACTTCCAAAAATTCATCCAAACCATCTTTTCTGACGACAACAAGCAATCCGCCCGATGTCTGTGCATCACACAAAATCTCACGCTGCTGCTCCGTCATTTCACTGACCATATCACCATAGCTCTTGAAGTTATTATGCGTACCGCCAGGAATACAGCCAAGCTGCCTGTATTTCTCCACATTGGGAAGCAGGGGCACTTTGTCAAACCAGACCGTCGCAGAGATGTTACTCCCCTCACAGATTTCTCCCAAATGGCCGAGAAGACCAAATCCGGTCACATCCGTCATCGCCACGACACTCTCCAACTCTGCAAGTTCGGCACCGATCTTATTGAGTGTCGTCATCGCTTTGATCGCCGGTTCGATATCTCCCTCCTCGATCTTCTTCTGTTTCTGTGCTGTCGAGAGGATACCGATACCCAGGGGCTTGGTCAGAAAGAGAAGACACTCCTCTTCGGCAGTGTCGTTTTGCATCAAATTCTCATTATCCACCAGACCGGTTGCTGCCAATCCGAAGATAGGCTCAGGGGAGTCTATAGAGTGGCCGCCTGCCAGAGGAATACCTGCATCCTCACATATCGCACGGCCCCCATCGATCACTTCCCTCGCCACATCTGCCGAAAGTTTATCGATCGGCCACCCAAAGATAGAGATAGCCATCAAAGGACGGCCACCCATGGCATAAATATCACTCAGCGCATTCGTGGCAGCTATCTTTCCAAAAGTAAATGGATCATCCACAATCGGCATAAAAAAGTCTGTCGTAGAAAGAACCGAAGTACCATTTCCCAGGTCATATGCCGCCGCATCGTCTTTGCTGTCATTCCCAACCAATAACTGCGGATATTTGATATCCGGTCTTGAGCTTTGCAATATCTCATCGAGAAGCATCGGCGAAATCTTGCATCCACACCCTGCTCCGTGACTATACTCCGTAAGTTTTATCTGTTCCATTTTTTTCCAATTAATAAGGTATACTTTACTCATGCATTATAACACCGGGACATTAAAATGATAGAGATACCAAATGACAAAACTTTGACCATCACACACATCGTCTGTGACTACAACGGCACGATCGCGAAAGACGGGATCGTACTGCCTGAGATCAAGAGACTCTTTGCCCAACTGAACAAACACTACACACTCCATGTCATCACGGCAGATACATTCGGAAGCGTAAAGGCACAATTGGAAGGCTATGGTGCTCAGATCAAGATCCTCACAAGCGATGACCACACCAAAGAAAAAGAAGCTTTCATCGCTCACCTTGGCGCTGATGAATGTGCCGCTATGGGCAATGGAAACAATGACAGCAAAATGCTTCTATCTGCCGCCATAGGTATTGCCGTACTTGGTGATGAAGGATGCAGCAGAGAAGCACTTTTAAGCGCTGATATCGTGTGCAGGGAGAGCAGTGATGCACTCGACCTTTTTCTCGAAACCAAACGGCTCATCGCAACTTTAAGAAGATAGGAAAATTTATCAAAACACAAAAATCTCTATTTCTGGATACATGTTAATTATTGGTTAATATTTAGTTTATGCTTGATTCATTTTTTCATAATATAATTCTATTTGATATTCAATATAAGGATTAATGATGAAACCTATACTTTACAGTTCAGCCCTACTGTCTCTTTTACTACTTGGAGGTTGCGGCAGTAGCAATCAGAGTGGTCATATTGGTGGCAGCACTCAAGCTTCAGCGTTAGATAAAAACCTGAGCCCGCTTATATCGCACTTGACAGGTGACCCCTCCACAGGGCATGACATACCTTCGATCGATGATCCAAAGGCACAGCTTGGTATGAAACTTAATTATACCAAAACCATGAGTTTGCCAGGTGATACAGCCTGTGTTTCCTGCCACCATCCACTGCTTGGCGGCGGTGACGGTGTCCAAATTGCTATCGGTACAGGTGCTGTAGATACCGATATTTATGGGTATGACCGAGTATTGGATCCAGGTAAGTATGCACCGTATCATGAGATCGAAGGAGGGCCATCGCAGGCTGTAAATTCTCCCACACATTATAATTCGGCATTACAGGACAGGTTTATGGCGTGGCACGGTATCATAGAAGCTGCTGATCCAATACCTGGTAAAAATGGTAGCGTAGGCGGATTGTATGATCCGGATTCGGAACCCGGCTATCCCAGAATAAAGGATCCGTCTGCGGGTGCAGATGTACCTGCTACCCAAGCCCGTTTTCCGGTACAAAATCCGGTTGAAATGGCCAACTTCGACGACAGGTGGAATGATCTGGACAGTTTTGGAATACGCCAGCTGCTGTTAGAACGATTTACGGGGGACGGCAATTCAGGTAAAATTGGAAGCGACTACCTGACTCCAGAACAGCGTGCTGCCTGGCAGAAAGAATTTAAGGACGCAGGGGTTGAGCTCAATGATGCCAATATCTATAATATGATCTCTTATTTTGAGCAGACCATACTGCTTATTGAAAATCCCTGGAAAAAGTATGTCGAAGGTGATTTGACAGCTATCAGCGAAGATGCCAAAAAAGGTGCGATACTCTTTTTCAGCAGCTATGAACAGGGTGGCGCCAACTGTACCCACTGCCATAATGGAGATTTCT
>JAYEND010000089.1:0-4293 GCA_034721895.1 Campylobacterota bacterium
ACTGGGGCAACAAGTTTTCAGAGTTAACCCAGGAAGCCAGAGAACTAACTAAAGAGGCAAAAGATGTTTGGGATGAGCAAACCAGATCACTGCTTGCCCAAACAGAAGATGAGAATATCACAGCCCGCAATCAGCGACTCTATAAAGAACATTTCAATAACATATGGGAAGATGTGATCAACAATCTCGAAAAAGGATTGGTGGTCAGCCGGGAAATGGAGAAGGCGCCTGAATCTGCTATCTTTGGCGAAGACAAAGCATCCCTGAGGCAAGACTTCGATGCAGTGCTCGATGATATCATCGACTTGCTTCTGGATGACAATCTCCTCAGCTACAGAGAGATGATCCGTGAATCGGGAGAAAAGGTCGCAACACTGGAAAAGGATATCCTCAAATACAGAGAGAGAAAGATCGCTGCACCGACTCAAAGCCGCCTCAAGACCACCAAAGCCGAATATGACCAAAAGATCAAAGATGCCAGAGAGGCGATAGAGAGTTACAAAGCCAATATCGTCGAAACCAAAATAGCAATGAGCCAAAACTTCAAAGAACTGGGTATCAACCTCACTCCTTCCCAGATAGAAGTACTACTGGCCCGTGTTGATGGGGATGATATCATTCAGATGACACTGGTCATGGATGTACTCAAGCAGATCACGTCACAATTGCTGGGTATCATGCAGGAGTCCAATGAAGAGCTGACCCATGCAAAGAAATATTATGGAATGCACATGGTCCTGCTGGAGCTGGTAGTCTATATCCAGGAGAAATTTATCAACAAGATAGAAAATGAGTATATTCCCGGTATCGATCAGATCACTGCCCATACTCAGGAGATGCTCGCAAAAACCAGTGACAGTATCTCCGGAGAAGAGAATCTCCAGCGCAGAAATATCTATTACCAAAACTATGAATCACAGCAACTGACACTCAAGACTGCCATACTCTACCGTCAAAACCTCGAAGATGAGCTGAAGCAAGTGAGGGACGCTAAAACCGTTAGCCAGAAAAACCTGGATCTCTCCAAAAATACTTATCAGACAGTCACCCTAAGCTCTGACCTCTTCAAGATCGTTTCTACCAGTCAAGAGATGATGAAAGAGGTAATGAGACTGCAGGTACCGACCATCATACCGTTTGAAAATATTCAGATCAAAGAGAAATACCAGGAGCTTACCGATCAGATCCGGAAATAAAGGCCTAAATCTGTGAAAAACCTTGATTGCTACATCAAATGTGACAATCAAGATAGACTTTAAGTAACTTTTGTGCATAATCCCACCATATTTTAATTATAAAAAAAGGAAATCAATGAAACTCACAACACTTATCCTCTCAACAGCACTTCTGAGCAGTGCAGCACTTGCAGACAATACAGCAGTCAAAGAGGAGGGCGTCAAGTATATCAAGATGCTTGGCGGCACACTCAAGTCCCAACTTCAGGAGAAGATGAAAGAAGATCCGACAGGTGTAGCA
Organism: Campylobacterota bacterium; assembly: GCA_034721895.1. Taxonomy (GTDB): domain Bacteria; phylum Campylobacterota; class Campylobacteria; order Campylobacterales; family Sulfurovaceae; genus SZUA-451. Next base: position 1,477 of record JAYEND010000089.1, read on the forward strand.
GCAGCAACATTTTGTAAAGATAGTGCCGACAAAATCACCAAAGAGGTCAATACCAAGCTTCCTGAGTATGCCAGCGTCAGACGAACCGCACTCAAATTAAGAAATGCGAACAACAAAGCAGATGCAACAGATGAAAAAGTAATGAACGCTTATGTCGAAGCGATCGAAGCAAAAAAATATGATCCAAATTCTGCTATCAAAGTAGTAGAAGAGGGTGGCACAACGAGAGTCTACAAACCTCTTTTGGTACAAAAAGTCTGTCTAAAATGTCATGGCACCAGCGTTTCACCGGAAATTACTAAACTCATCAAAGAGGGATATCCTGATGATAAAGCTATAGATCTCTTCGAAGGTGATTTTAGAGGTGTGATCGTTTCAGAGATTAAAAAGCACTAAATATCCCCTCTAAACTTTCTTCTCCAACTTTTTCAGCTGCCGGTCATGCAGGCGGCTGAATAAGAGCAGAGAGGTGATCACTCCGATAAGTGCCCATCCCATGTCTGATTGCGTATCCCAGGTATATCCCTGTGTCCCCAGAAATGCTTCCGCAGCTTCATCACTGATGAGTGCCACCTGCCACTCGATCAACTCATAGAACGCACTCAATCCCAGACATATAGAGAGGATAATGAAGTTCAGCCAGGCTTTTCCGTTAACCACATGATTGCGTATCAGGATCTCTCTAGCGATCATTGCAGGGACAGCACCCTGTGCGAAATGCCCCACCTTGTCATAATTGTTTCGAGTGTGATTGAAAACATCTCCGATCCAGTCAAAGAGAGGAACTTCAGCATAAGTATAATGACCACCGAGCATCAGAATAATCATATGTATTAATATTAATTCATAGAGAAGGGGTGTCAGCCTGAAGCTTCGGTAGGTAAAAGCCATGATCATCACACCCATAATCACAGGCAAAACCTCCAAAAACCAGGTGAAATAATCTTTTGGATTGATAGCTGACCAGATAAAAACTGCTAAAAAAATTGTAATCCAGAGATAGAAGGAGGGTGTTTTGTCTTCTTTTATTACATACATTTCAGACTCCGAAAATACCTTATATTTATTAATATCTTACTACTTTGTGGCTGTCATGAGAAAAACTGTAAAATCTCTATGCGGTTTTCTTATCGTATTGACTGTTTCAAATTGAATATTCTGAAATCCGGCCTTTTTTGCTATATTATTTAATATATTTGTATCGAATCCATGGTGATGGACGCCCGTATTTTCACTGTGAAAACTGCCATCTTCACTGTCAAGATCCGCTATTGCAATGAATCCGCCTTTTTTTAACATAGTGTAAAATTTAGCAAAGAGGGCTTCGATATCTTCCAGGTGGTGGATCGTCATCGAAGAAATAATGCCGTCAAACTCCCTTTCGATCGTCTCTACAGAGAGGTCTTTTCGGATAATTTCAGTATTGCAGTCAAATTCTTTGCATTTTTCCTTGAATTGTTCAAGCATAGAAGGGGAGTTGTCCACTGCTACGATGGTATCGACATATGGAGCCATAAAGAAGCTCAGAAGCCCTGTTCCGGCACCAAAATCCATCAGAGTCATTTCTTTGTTAAGTTCTATATTATTTAATATTTTATCTGCTATTGATCGTGCATTCTTCACACGTCTGCTGCTCATATCCCAGGATTTTGATTTATGTGCAAAATAATCTGTCTGTTTCATTACTTTAATTCCTTGAGTTCATTTAATATTATTTAGTATTGTCCTAAAATAGCGTGTCTATCCGTTCTATTTTTATCGTATCCCAGAAGAAATCCACATGCTTTTCAAACAATGTTACCACAGAAGAGGTTGATTTATTATCTAATTTTAGCAGAGAAACCTGCATTTGATAGAAAAAGAGGGGAGAAAAGAATTCATTGGCAAGCAGCAGGGGGTCACCTGACTTGATCATCTCATCCTGCATCATCATAAAAAAGAGTGTTGAGAGTTTTTTAACATTCTCCTGGTAAAAATATTCATTGTAAGTATCCCTGATCGCGGGGTTTTTATAGATCTCCTGCATCAGAAGCCTGAAAAGGGCCTCATTTTGCCTGTCAAAGCTGATTAGCTTGAAAGTAGTGGCAATAGACTGCAAAAGTGATTTACCCTGTTTATGAAGCTCCTGGGTGTCTTTATTCTCAAATAGCGTAACGATTGCCGAAGAGGTGAGGTCATTGACCAGTGTTGTCAATATCTCATCCTTGTTTTTAAAGTGATTGTAAAGCGCACTCTGCTTGATACCGACTGCTCCGGCAATGTCTCTGACCGTTGTAGGCTTATATCCTTTCTCTGCAAAGAGTTTGAGGGCGGTTTTAAGTATCTTATCTTTTGTTTTGCTTCCCTTTGAAACCCTGGAAACATCGCTATTGTCGTTCATAGAGAATCCTTTGATCTTATTATAGTGAACAATTGTTCATTTGTCAATAAAAGAATTTAGATTTTAATGAACAAACGTTCTTTTTTATATTATTGAAATATTGTTTCTGTGAACAGTTGTTCATAGTATTGTCTTGAACTGCCCTTTTTTAGGGACTGTGTCGGGAACATAAAATTCATTGGTTATAGGAACAGGTATACAAATAGCAAATATTCGTATAAATTTAAACTGAATATCAAATAGGGCAAATATTAGTAAATATTAATTTCCCAATGAGGAGGTAGAAAATTTGTATTTGATCGTGATCGAGTTGTTATTGGAATTATATCAAGGACCCTGAATTGGTTTCTGTAAAATTAATAGGTTTAGTTTTTTTGGATCATATCTGAAATAAAAAAGTATCTCAAAAGCAACAGAAGAGGTCCAAGGATTCATTC
>JAYEND010000090.1:0-4241 GCA_034721895.1 Campylobacterota bacterium
TAAACATAAGACCTTCATCAGCAAGACGATCGATATTGGGAGTTTTATATCCCATCATTCCTCTTGTGTAGGCGGAAATATTGGACTGACCGATATCATCACCCCAAATGACCAAGATATTTGGTTTAGCAGCCATGACTTGAGTGGGAATGACTGACAACCCAAATCCTAAACTCAAAGCCAATAGTAATTTTGAACTTTTTTTCTTCATTTTATGCTCCTTAGTTGCATTGGTATTCCCTAAGTATAACAAAATTATGAATGAATATATATCTATTTTCGGTAAATAACCCAAGAGTTAGGATTGGACGAGATAGAATAGAAGTTGTTTCAAATTGATAGAATTGAACTAGATTCTAAACAGGTAGACTTATTGAGAAATCAACTCAAAGATATATTAGCCAATGCAGAATCCTTGGAGTATAAAGTGATCTCTACGGGCTCTCCATTGGTATTTGGTTATCTAGTTATATCATACTTATTGGTAATAAAATACCAATAAAAGAGTAGTTTGTCGTTATATTATTTAGGAAACATAAACTGGATCTGTGTTCTCACTTGCCACTCAGAACCATAGTCATCCGGTGTTACGACATTGTTGTAAAGGCTTAGTTGGGCATTGATAGGTTGATTTCCTACTTTAAATATCTTACCTATGCCGCCACCAAATGGTACTGTCCATCTATGGTCACTGTCTGCTTCCCAGTTCGCTGTGATGATCGGAGCAGAGACAAGATACCAACCATCATCCAGGTTGTAGTTGACGAAATATTGCCAGGTGAAGAGGTTGATGTCTGCATCTCCTCCCCCCACTGACCAGATATTACTCAGAAGCGATCCGATCACCCAATTGCCCGGCATGGTCAGAACAACAGCAGAAAGTCCTGCTGCCCAGGTGTCCTGTCCCAGTGTATCCTCTGTAGCAGTGGGCAGCAGAACGGCTGGCCCTACACCCCAGGTAACATTAGATGCACCACTGGGAGAAAGAAAGGCGGTAAAGAGTGTATCTCCAATACCATCAATACGACCTTCTCCCGTCAGTACATCCGGGCTGGAAACTACAGGGATAATGGTTCGGGTGATCACATTCCAGTCATCATTGATCTCAAAAGGCCAAACCGGTTGAACATTGAGGATATTCTGTGTGGAGTCATTGGGGCCTATGTTGAGATTGGTATTGTTCTGAAAGGGTACACTGGTCATGTTGGCGATAGGGTTTTGTGCTGCCTTGGCGAGCTCTTCGGTGCTTTTGTCTTCATCCACCATTTCTACTTGCTCGACAAGAGTTGATTCTTCTTCTCTTGGTTCGGCGAAAGAGAGTGCCGGTAGAATAGCCAGTGATAACGCAAGAGATAATCGTAATTTATTCATTGGGGTTCCTTGTGTTTACTTTGAGTATATTTTAGCGAAAATAGTCATATTATTGTATCTATTTTCGGCAAATTAATCCCCTTAGAGGCACTCTTTATTTAAAGTTTAATAAAATAATTTAAATATTATACATAACTACAATTTATCATTTGTTATGATAATGTAAATAATTGACGGCAGAAAGGATAAAAAATGAAAAGTGTAATAATATTTCTGATGGCCTCTACCGCATTTATTTGGGCTGATGAGAGCAGGGTGCATAAGGCTGTCTTTGATCTAAGCAATGGTAACCCTATGGTTCTCAAGGGTCGTGTCGCCTGGAACATCCGCACTATCAGTGACAATCTGAAAGATCAAAACAAAACACTGAAGAGTATCGTTGTGATATCGGGTGATGCTTATAACTTTTTTATCAAAGATTTAAAAAAGTCACCCTACAATACTTATGATATTTTAGATGAGCAAAAACTTTTAGAGCCTATCCTGGCTAAACTGCAAAAAGATTATGATGTCACTTTCCAAATGTGCTCTGTCGGTATGCAGAAACGCGGCATAGACGGATCAACGCTCTATCCTTATGTAGAATATGAAAAAAACAAAACACAATACCTCATAGAGGCACAAAATGATGGTTATGCGTATATACCGATTAACTAGAATTTTTCGGTAAATACTTCTTTGGTGAATGTTTGGCTGCTTTAGATGAAATATTTGATAAAATAGCATTTATCTAACATAAAGTGATAATCATGACAAAAAAGATATTCCTGACCCTGACCCTACTCACTGCCATTATGGCAGAAGACAACGCATCTTATATCGGTGACAAATCCTGTGTAGAATGCCACAGCAAAGAGGTTCAGGAGTGGAAGGGTTCGCATCATGACCTGGCGATGAAAGAGGCGAATAGTGAAACGGTTGTGGGCGATTTCGACAATGCCACCTTTGAACTTCATGGTGTCAAAAGCAGCTTCTACAAAAAGGACGGCAAGTTTTTTATCCGTACCGATGGAGAGGATGGCAAGCTTCAGGACTTTGAAGTGGCTTATACTTTTGGTATCTATCCGCTACAGCAGTATTTGTTGAAGTTTCCGGATGGAAAATATCAGGTGCCGGATATCGCATGGGACAGTCGAAGCAAGGAAGAGGGCGGTCAGCGCTGGTATCATATCCATAAAGATGAAGTGATAAAGGCAGGGGATGTCTTGCACTGGACGGGACCCAATTTCAACTGGAACTATATGTGTGCAGACTGCCACAGCACCAATTTGAAAAAAAACTATGACCCAAAAAGCAAGAGCTATCATACCACCTGGGATGTGATCAATGTTTCCTGTGAAGCCTGTCATGGTCCTGCTTCCAAGCACATTGCATGGAGTAAAAACCATGATAAAGATATGATGCATAAAGGTTTCCCGCTCTCCTTCAAGAATAAAAAGTGGAAATGGGATGTCAAAACAACTGACAAGATAGAGGGGCAGCGGGGCCAGGAGATAGAAGTCTGCGCCAAGTGTCACTCCAGACGCTCGCAACTTGATGACAACTATACACCGGGTGACAAGTATCATGATCATTATCTTCCATCGATGTTGGAACAAAGCCTCTATTTTCCTGATGGAAAAATCCAGGATGAAGTCTATGTTTATGATTCGTTCCTGCAGAGTAAAATGTATGCCGAAGGAGTGACATGCAGTGACTGTCACAATCCTCACACATTAGAGCGCAAGAGCAAAGGCGATAAGGTATGCTATCAGTGTCACAGTGAGGAGAAATACACTTCCAAATCACACCATTTCCATAATGAGGGAAGTAGTGGAGCAAGCTGTATAGATTGTCATATGCCGGCGCGTACCTATATGGGTGTAGACAGCCGTAATGACCATAGTTTCCGAATACCAAGGCCGGATATCTCGGTAGAGATGAAAGAGATCCCCAATGCCTGCAATCTTTGCCATACCGATAAAGATGCCAAATGGGCAACCGAGGCGATGAAAGAATGGTACGGGAAGATCCCTGTCGGCAAGCAGAATTTTGCCCACTCCTTAAAAGCGTTAAGAAACAATAGTGAGGATGCGCCTAAGGAGCTCTATAAAGTATTGATGAGTGATGCACCTGATATTGCCAAGGCGACCGCGACCGCCTATCTTGGTAATTATCCTTCCCGACAAACCTATACGACGACACTGCAGATGCTCAGAAACAAGGATGGCAATATCCGAAGAAGTGCGCTACAGGCCATGGAGACCTTCCCTCCGCAGATGAGGATAAAAGAGACCTTCAAAATGCTCAAAGACCCCCTCAAAACAGTCAGGATGGAAGCTGCCCGCCAGCTGTCTGCTTTCCCAAGAGGAGAGATGGGCCAGGCAAACAGGACAGTGCTCGAAAAAGTTCTCGAAGAGTATAAGACGACACTTCTCTTCAATGCAGACCGGCCTGAGTCTCAACTCTCCCTGGCGACACTCTATACCAATACTCAAATGCCGCAAAAAGCGGAAGAGGCTTACAGGGAAGCTTTGAGACTGCAACCGATGTTTGTTCCTATTTACATTAACTACAGTGATTTTTTACAAAAACAGGGTAAGCCCAAAGAAGCATTTGAAATAATTCAGCAGGGAGTGGCAAAAGTTCCGAATATAGGAGTTCTTCATCATGCACTGGGGCTTTGGTATGTTCGAAATAAAGAGACAGGCAAAGCCGTTACGGAGTTGAAAAAAGCTATGGAGCTCGACAAAAATGATGCAAGAATCAGCTATGTCTATGCCGTCTCCATCGGAGAAGAGAACCCTGCCGAGGCGATCAAAATCCTCGAAGAGGTATACAAAAAACATACTGGAGATCTGCAGATAGTATCCGGACTTGCTTACTATTAT
>JAYEND010000091.1:0-35936 GCA_034721895.1 Campylobacterota bacterium
CTGCTTTATCTGCAGCTGCTGCAGTAGCGGTAGCAACAGCTGCAGTGGCTGTTGCTACACCCTCTTTTGTGCTGTCAACTGCATCAGATGCTGCTTCTTTTGTGGCTTCTACTGCTTTATCCGTTGCTTCGCTGATAGATTTACCAGCTTCTTTCGCTGCATCTGTAGCTTTATCAGCTGTCTCTTTCGCTGCGTCTACAGTCTTGTCTGCTGCTTCTTTTGTAGCTGCCACTGCTTTATCCGTTGCGGCGCTGATAGATTTACCGGCTTTGTCTGCTGCCTCTTTCGATTTGTCTCCACATCCGACAAACAGCATTGCTGCTGCAACAATTGATAGCATTGTGATCTTTTTCATTCATTTTCCTTTGGTTTTTATTGCGGTGAATTATACTCTAACAAAATAAGCAGGGGCTTGGACTTGCTCGTCCCCCCCGCCTATCCTCGGTTATTATGCTCGTCGTACACCCATAGTATTCTCGATATAGGCAGTAACCTGTGGATTCAGACCAAGTCCTGCTGCCAAACTTTGCATATACCTCTGTTCAGCAGCGGTATCAACTTCGATAGCCAACATGGAGGCAGCATAGATCTGTGCCGACACATCCGGTTCTCTGGAAGCAGAGGCGACAACAGCATCTATATCCATAGGCTTGCTTGCCTCTGTCATAAAGAACTCTTTTTCCTCTTTGCTCAGGCCGTCATCATCAAGTTTCCCGATTATTCTGTCGATCTCATTTTTATCAATCTCTCCATCTGCTTTGGCGGCGTTGATCATCGCTTTAACGATAATCCGGGCATCATTTTCAAGATCCTGTTCCTCTACCGGTTTTTGCAGCTCCTGGAGTGTGCGTGGCAGTTGATCTGGTGTCTCTCCTGCACTTTTCAGTGCCGACAGAGCCAGGGATGCCAGCATACCCAGACCACCTCCGCCCATACTGCTCTTTGTCGTATCATTTTGACCTCCGCCAAGCAGCGATCCGAGGATCGTACCAAGCATACCGGATGACTCTGTGGCAGAAGTAGAAGTTTTTTCACTGCCCATACTGCCCAGAAGACCGCCCAGAAGGTCACCCAGGCCACCGCTTGATGCCTGTATTGAAGTGCCCGCCTGTGTACCGCCGATCATCTTACTGAGACTACCCAAGAGATCATCCAGAGATGCACCGCTGCCACTGCCTTCACCGCCCAGACCACCGAGAAGATCACCCAGTCCACCACCACCTTTTCCGGACATCAGGCTGCCCAATAAACCACCGAGTATATCATCACTCTTTCCGGCATCTATAGTGTTTGACATTCGGATATCTCCCGACTGCGTCATCCCCTGTTGTAATAATGTTCCCAGTAAATCCGTTAAACCTGCCATTTTCTATCCTTTCATTCTATACTTTTATTTTCATTACATTATCATATTAACCAAAAATTGTGTCACAAAAGTGTCATATAATCAAATTCCTATCTTTTTATTTCGCTACTTTTTGTTTCCACAATAGTTATCAAAAGTTTCTGAAGTTTTCTCAAACTTTTGTTTCTTGGCAAGTTCCCAAGGTCTTTCACAGAGCTTGGTTTTTTCACACCAGGAGTAACCGGCTGAAGCGATACACCCATGTGCATCTCTATCAGAACCTGCCTTATTGGTTTTTTCAGCTTGGGATGCTGCCGGTGCATTTGCATCACAGGCTGTAAAAATAGTTATCAGTATTGCACCATAAATCATTCGCATAATCATAGAATTTTTCCTCGATTACTTCAGTTTGCTGCTCACATCATTAATAGGCTGTTCACTATCGGTATTGAGTTGAATGATCTTTTTAGCATCAAGATCAAACTTTTTCATATCTACCTTTTTTATAGACTGATCGTTATATATTTTATAGTAGAAGCGTAGATTTTTGCTGTCTCTTACGACTGTCAGCATAGTATAGTCTGAAAATGTTTTACCGTCTTCTATTGTTCTGGCCGCACCAACCGGGATATCAAAACTGTTGAGTACATGAAACAACTGCAACACACCTTTGTCAGCTGTTTTTTCAGGTATCGTAGATGCTGCAAAGGCTGCTTGCTCTTACAAATCTTGAAGGAGGAGTAAAGTCACCAGGAAGACCTAACATTCCTGAACCCTGTCCTAATGATTTTATCTCTTTATTAAATAACTTTGGAGCTTCAGGCGTATGTGCCAGCAAATTAACATAGTTACCCAAATTAGTCATATGCCAATCAAAAGTTGGAGAATTTGTGATAACGCCTATAGGATTGTCATACATTTTTAACTTTCCATCAATTGGCTCAATAACAATGCTTTTTCCAGTTTTATCATACACTACAAAGTGGAAAGGCTGCACTTGCGGAGGGAACCCCGGTGTAAGTACAGGAGAGATGGCAACTTCATTGTTCTGTATCGCTTTTTTAACCTCATCTACGGTTGAGAACATAGAGAGTATCCACTGTGTGAAATCAGAAGATGACAGTGAGATATTTTGGTTCTCTTTGATTGTGACAGAGTATTTTGCATATCCTGGGAAGTAAAAGCTTCCTGTTGATAAACCTTTTTCGTTCACCCCATCCAATATCACTTTGTTATCTGCAACAATAATACCCACAGAGGCATATTCAGCTATCCACTTTTTCCCATCACCTAATTTAGTTGATCCTGTAAATTGATAGCCCCGAGGCACTACCGCCACAGAAGTATTTAGTCCCCCGTGAAAAACCAACCAAGCCCCTATAACAGGGCACTTCAAGGCACTTTTACGCTACCCTAAATATACATAAAACACACAATTTACAAACAAAACCCTGCAGTTTGAGGAGTTTTTATGATCCAGGAAAGCAATAAAGAATATTGCGTTTCCTACCGATACCAAACTTTACTACAAAGGCATTCTTCTTCTGGCAAAGTTGACAAAACAACTTGGCATCAAACTTCGCCAGGGTTATATCAGAATAGGAAAGAAGCTATTGACCAAATACTTCCGCTACAACCACGCCAAACAGTTCAAACGAAAAGCAGCAACACTCAAAAAGCTCAAAAACAGATTTGGGAGAGTATTGCGTGAGATCATCCGTAGAGCACAGGAGAAAAAACTGAACCTTGACCTTGATGCCAGAACACTCCTTGAGCAATGCGAAAGGCTCTATCATCAAAAAAGAGGCAGCAAAAACAAACTCTACAGCTTTCATGTGTCCTTCCTGGAGATGCTTTATTTGTTATTTTTTATACTCTTTGGGGATAGATTGGCATCAAATGGAGCACGGAGACCATCGTAATGAGAAAAAATCTGAATTATCTGCGTCTGTTTTTATAATGAGCAGATCGCTGATAATTGTTTCTGCTGCTGTAGTGCCCATGTTGACCATTTACAGCACGATAACGTTGCCCATTATAGTGACGATATCCATTATTATAGTAGTGTCCATTACTATATCTGTTTCCGCCATGATGATAGTATCCGTTTTGGTGATAACCTCCATAATAGTATCTGTTATTATGGTAGTAATAGGGTTGATCATAATAACGTGGATAGCTATAAGAAGAGAGTGCGACAGCCGTCCCTCCTACCGCAACACCGGTAGCCAATGCTTGCTCTTCGGGTGTACACCCTGTAAACAAAAGTAATGAAGAGAGGGCTGCGATCACCCCAAGCTTTTTAAATTTTGTCATACTTATTTCCTCATATTATATATTTCTAGATAAAGTTTATCATAGAAATTATTCTCTTTGGACTTTACCTTTTCCCTTTACGTCTATATTTCTTTTCTGTCAGATAAATGCGCTTCAGGTCAGATCTCGCATAATGCATATATCGATGGCGCGTCACAAGTACCGGCATTCCATAATCTGCCCATTTAAAAAGACCGGGAATATCAGGCTTGTCAACATGAATACAGCCATGGGAAGTATTGTCAATACTCCCTTCATGCAGTGCATGTCCCCACTTGGTAAAAAAGAGACTGTAATCCATATTGTTGCTGCCATCCTCTTCAGGATATCTCTTGGATGTATAGTAGCGTTCCTTACGCAACACTTTCCACTTGCCAGAAGGGGTGAATTTGGCTTCTTCGCCCGATGAAATACCACCACTCATCCACACAGTACCATCTCTATCCACCGCGTAAAACCTGCCATCGCTTTCCTCTTCCCTGACAGAAACAAGGATAAAATCCTTCCCCGTCAGATCAATCGGCTGCTCTATACCCTGTTTATTGATATAAAGAAATTCTGTTTTCGAGATAGGTATCATCTCTCTGGGCTGCGCACCAAGCAACAGTGAAAAAGAAAATAGACTTAATATTATTTTTTTTATTAACATAACCAAAACTCCAGTATTGAATATTCAATTTTTGGATAGTATTATAACAAAATTATACGAATAATGTAAATTGGTTTATAGCTTTTTCAAATTTTCTTTGGCAATTTTGGCATTCTTCTTTTCAGGATAGTTTTCGATAATCGTTTCATAAAAGAGTTTAGCCTGGGATTTATCTCCATTTTTCTCCAGAGAGATCGCGGTATGAAGCAGCAGGGTATCGATATAGCTTGCCTGGTCATAAAGTCCGGCACTCTTTTTGAAATAGAAAATCGCATCATCATATTTTTTGGAGTAGTAGGCGATCTCTCCCAGATAATAGCTGCTTGCAGCCGGTTTATATCCCTTGCTCTCGGTAATGGTAAAACGCTTTTGCGCTTCAGTGTATTTTTGCTTGAGAAAGAGACGGACCCCTTCGCTGTAAAGCTGAGAAGGACTCTTTCCTGATAGTGAAGAGCCGGTACTGCTCTTGTTTTTTTTGCTTCCTGTTGTTGTTTCTTTAGGCTTGGAAGCTGTGCTCTTATTCTTTGCAGTCACCGTACTTTTAACTGTTACCGATGCCTTTTTCGACTCAATTTTGCTTACATTTCCAGCATTGATACTGTCGATCTTCGCTTCAAGCTCATTGAGACGCGCCTCTGTCTCACCCGAAGTGACACCTGTCGCGGTAGTCCCCTGAGATTGACGAAGATCATTGATCGTGGCATTGAGGCCTTCTATGACTGTAGTCAATCCGTCTACCCTCTCGTCAAGTGTTCGTATACGCTGCTTGAGTACAGCAATTTCATTTCGATTTTTACCGGCGAGACTTCCGCCTGACGAACGTGATGAAGAGGAGCTGCTGCCGTAGACAGAGGGCTCTGCATGGGCCAATGTTGAAACAAATACAACCAGGAGGGCAGAGCCTACAAATACTTTTATCATTGTTTATCTTACGAGATGAAGGTCAACTCTTCTGTTTCGTGAATAACAACCATCCGTTGCTTCACGACACTGCGGGTTGCTCTCCCCAAAACTGACGATGAGTACCTGGCCTGAACCAATTCCCTGAGATACAAGGCTGTCTCTGACAGCTTTGGCTCTCTTAAGGCCGAGTGCATAGTTATACTCATCGGTACCAAATTCATCACAGTTACCTTCCAGCTTGACTTTTCCACTCTGAAGTTTTTTCCTCAATACATTAGCATTAAAAGTGACGGTACCCTGCATACCTGAAGAAAGATCATAGTCCCCAAACTCAAAATAGACACTTTTCATTCCATCGGTGCTGCTGTTATAACCGCCGGAGTTTCCCGCACCATATGCGCTCTCATCAATAGAGATGGTATCTCCGGCTATCTCATTTGCATCAGTGACATTAGAGCCGGGGCCTGGTGTTTTCTGCCCCACACAACCACTTAATATCAATATGCTGAACAATGAAAATGTTATAAGTTTTTTTGTCATTATTGATCCTTATATTATGATTTACCAATCAATTGATTGAACTTTCCCGCCCAATGGGAATAGAAGACTTTGATTGCTCACCAGGTTGATATAGCCGACAGAACTTTGATTTTGATACTGCTTGATGTAGAGAATCGTATTGCCATTTGTGGAAAATCTCGGGAACTGATTGACCCCGGTTGTTGTCAGCGGCCTGGTACCCGACCCATTGGAATTTGTCAGATAGAGGTTGAAAGTATTCAACCCGAAACTGTTATGGCTCTCTCTGCTCGAATAGACGATCTTGTTACCATGTGCGTCTACCGCATTGTTATTTTTTCCACGAAAAACAACCTGCGAGACAGCACTGCCGCTAATAGGCTTTTTGAAAATATTGGGATATCCGAGACGGTTGGAGACAAAAACAATATTCTGCCCATTATCGACATACTTCCCGCTGACATCAATACCGGTGAAATTGGTTACACGTTTTTTCGAACCAAATCCCACACTCATCTCATAAATATCAGGCTGTGCATCCGGCGCCATAGTCAAAAGGATTTTGCTGCCATTGGGGTTGACATCGGAACAGACCAGCATTCCCTGAGATGAAGTGATCTTTTTCCTGGAACCATTATAGATATTGAGGCGGTAGAGTGTCGGGATCGTCGAGCTGAAAGAGGTATAGTAAAAACTTTTCTGATCTTTGTCTGCCCATTTTGGAAAAAGATTCAGGCCGCCCCTGATCACACTCTTCTTGTATTGCATGGTGTAATCAGCGAGAATAATTTCACTTCTTTTTGCTGAAGTATAGCGTGAGAATACAACATATCGGTTAAGCCAATCGATGTCGGGATATTTCAGCATCGCATTGACATCACTGATCACCCTGTGTGCCAGAAAGGGATATTTGGCAGTTGAAGAGATGGCGAAATCTTTGGTCGCCAGCAGTGAAGCATCAGAAGCCCTGAAGAGTTTGATAACAACCTTCAATCCACCCCCCTGAGAGAGTCTGTACTTCAGAACATAATCCTTGGATTTAAGTCTCGGAGCGACCATGTCGCTCTGCATACTTTCACGATGATGTGTCGTATCAGGCAAAAAGTGACCACTGATCTTCAGGTCGGAAATCATCGTTGTAAAAAATTTTTCACTCAATCCGGAAGCAACGCCGGTGGATGTATCCACCAGAGAAATACGGGTTCTCTGCTCCACATCTTTCTCAATCTTCAGATTTGCATCGACCGCAAATAATTGAAAAGTAAATAAAACCATTATCAGATATTTCACACTCACTCCTTGGCAACACATTCAACATTTAAATATTTTGAAGCTATTCGGGATATTGTATCAGTCTGGTGTTGAAATCTTCATTAATAAATATTAAATACTAAAAGCTGGTCCCTGTCTACTCTTTGGCGATAAACTCAACATTCAATTCATAGGGTTTGGTACTTTGGTGCGATTCAAAGCCCACTTTTTGTAGTTGCTCCAGGTACAGTATCAGGCTGATATTGAAATCCTCGTTATTTGAAGCTGACAGAATCTTGAAATCAAATGTGCCATCTTTTCTTATCTTGAGCCACACCTTCACAGTTTCACCTGCAAAATCACTCTGTGCCGGCCAGCTTTGCAAAACCTCTTCAATTTTCGCAAAATAGACATTTTTGATTCCCCGATCACTGCTTTTTACATTTTTGAAGGAGTCCGAGATACGTTTGCTTGCTGATCTCTTTTTCTCTTCTTCGGCTTTGGCAGCGGCCTTTTTCTCGGCCTCATCAGACTTTGCAGGCTTTTTCTCTTTGACATTGGCAAAAAGATTACTCATTTTTACCTTTTTTTTCGACTTTTCAGTTTTTTTATCTTTGTCTGCTTTGACAGAATTTGCTTTCTTCGTTGTTTTTGGTTTGGGTTTGGATTTTGGTGTGTCTTTGGGTTTTTCTACTCTCTTTTTGACAGCAGTTTTTTTTGCCGGAGAACCAAGGGATACTTCGATGCGATCATCATTTTTTTTAACATAGTGGACACTCTTTTTGTCCGTACGATGATTAAAGTAGTTCAACAGCAGACCCAAAACAGTAAAATAGACAATAAAAGCAAGAATACCACTGAGTATTTTAAAATGATTTTTCATTATTCTGTGATAAGAGAGACCTTCGTAAACCCTACATGCTTGACACTTTTCAGTAGGTACATTACATCTTTATAAGTAAGACGCTCATCCGCACGAATAAAAACATCGCTGTTGAGATCAAACTTTCTTGCCTTTAACACAAAATTATCGGCAAAGTCGGAAAGGGTATAAGTATCCTTGCCGAGGTAGATCTTCTGGTCTTTATCCATTCGGATCGTCAGCGTCTTGGGCTTCTTGACTTTTTTACTCTGCGAACCTTTCGGAAGGGTGATCTGCTCTTCAAAATTGATAGTAGGGGCCGTAATCATCAGAATGGCCATCAGCACCAGCATCACATCCACAAGTGGTGTAATATTCAAATCCGGATCATCATCCCACTTGAACATCTATTCTCCTTCATCGGCCAGAGAAAGTATCACATCGGATTGTGATTCCAGAAGTGAACTTAATTCGTATGCACGTCTCTTGAGAATCAAATGAAAGGTATATGCGAAAATCGCTACTGCAATTCCTGCCGCTGTAGCGATAAGGGCTTCAGAAATGGCCGGAGCAACAACACTAAGGGAAGCACTTTTCTGGCTCCCCAGGGTACTGAATGTTTCAAGGATGCCGATAACCGTTCCGAAAAGACCAATAAAAGGAGAAGTAGAGGCGATGACCGATAAAAAGGTCAAACCCTTGGTAGAGCTTCTGATAGCATCGCTGGATGCTGCACCGAGAATAGCCTTGTTGGGCCTGGACACTCTGCTCAGATAGGTAAATATCAATGAATTGTTCGAGACAGACTCTGTTCTGCCCAGATAGAGCAACTTAAGAGATTGTGCCTCTATAGCTATTCTTGTCTTGAGAATATGATAGCGATAGAAGAATACCCAGAATGTAGCTATAAAGTATGCAGAGAGCAGCAGGAGAACAAAGATTGTGATAGCACTGCTCTGTGCAAGATAATCAGGGAGAAGGCCGAAAAAACCCAAATTAGATGGACTTTCCGATATGCTCAACCCTGCTTACGGCAGCAGCGATCGCAGCATTGGAAGTTTGTGCGCTCTTCACGAGCTCTTTGGCCTCTTCTATCTTCTTGGCAATATCGCTATCACCGGCTGTTAGGGCAACGGCGCCGTCTACGATACAAGAGACCTTGGACTCATCTACCTTGACATATCCCGAGTTGATAGCAACATCAATCTTCTGGGAATCTGGCATTTCAATCGTAATAACACCGGTCGTCAGCAGTGACACCAGAGTCGCGTGCTCAGGAAGCACGCCAAATTCACCTTCGGAACCCGGCAGTGTTACCTGCTTCACGTCACCATCATAGGTTACCCCGGTAGGCGTAACTATTTCAAGCTTCATTAGTTTCATACAAATCCTTTAGATTTAGGATGCTTTTGCTTTCATCTTTTCATTTTTAGCAATTGCTTCATCCATATTTCCGACCATATAGAATGCTGCTTCCGGCATATCGTCATACTTACCTTCCATAAGGCCTTTAAATCCTGCAATCGTATCATCAATTGTTACATAAACACCAGGACTTCCCGTAAATACTTCTGCAACGTGGAACGGCTGAGAAAGGAACTTTTCGATCTTTCTTGCTCTCTCAACAACCAGCTTATCATCTTCTGAGAGTTCATCCATACCAAGGATCGCAATGATATCCTGAAGATCTTTATATTTCTGAAGGATCTGCTGAATACCGCGTGCGACTTCATAGTGCTCTTCACCGATAATTTGCGGATCAAGCATTCGCGACGTTGAGTCAAGCGGGTCAACCGCAGGATAGATACCTTTCTCGGCAATCGATCTGTTCAATACTGTTGTTGCATCCAGGTGTGCAAATACAGATGCCGGTGCCGGGTCTGTCAAGTCATCTGCCGGTACATAAACAGCCTGCACAGAAGTGATCGAACCTTTGGTTGTCGATGTAATTCTCTCCTGGAGTTTACCCATTTCACCCGCCAGTGTAGGCTGATAACCAACCGCGGAAGGAATACGTCCGAGAAGTGCCGACATCTCTGAACCTGACTGTGCATATCTAAAGATATTGTCGATAAACATCAATACATCCAGACCCATTTCATCCCTGAAATACTCAGCCATTGTCAAACCTGTCAACGCGATTCTGTTTCTTGCTCCCGGAGGTTCACTCATTTGCCCATAACAAAGTGCAACTTTGTCAAGTACATTTGATTCTTTCATTTCGAAGTAGAGGTCATTACCCTCACGTGTTCTTTCACCAACACCTGCAAACACTGAATAACCGCTATGCTTCAATGCAACGTTGTTGATCAACTCCATGATGATGACTGTTTTACCAACACCCGCACCACCGAAGAGTCCAACCTTACCACCTTTGGAGTATGGAGCAAGAAGGTCAACGACCTTGATACCTGTTTCAAAAACTTCTGTTTTTGTACTTTGCTCATCAAATGGAGGTGGATCTCTGTGAATTGACCAATGCTCTTTTGCGTCACAGGGACCTTCGCCGTCGATTGTTTCACCTATAACGTTAAAGATTCTTCCAAGCACTTCTACACCTACAGGTACTTTAATAGGGCCACCGGTTGCAATAACCTCTTGACCTCTAACAACACCTTCACTCATGTCCATAGCAATTGTTCTTACTCTGTTGTCCCCAAGCTGAGCTGCTACTTCCAATACCAATCTATGTTCTTTGCCGTCAACTGTGAATGTTGTCTCCAACGCTTCATTGATCTCCGGAAGATAGTCTGAAAAATCCACATCAATAACCGGACCTAAGACCTGTACTACTTTACCTTTACCTGTCATTTCTTCTCCTCTTCTTATTTCATTGATTCCATACCACTGATAATCTCGATGAGTTCAGTAGTAATCGCTTCTTGTCTAGCTTTGTTGTATTTCACTGAGAGTGTTTTTACCATCTCTTTTGCATTTGTCGTTGCTGCATCCATTGCCTGCATTCTGGCAGCGTGTTCTGCAGCCAGAGAATCGATCAATGCATAATACATGCTATATTCAATATATCGTTTGACCAATGCTACCAGCAGTGTGCTGTCGTCATCCGGCTCGATCTCCAACTCAGATGTCGCAGCAGCATCTGTACTGACTTCTGAGATATCAATCGGCAGAACCTGATCTTCTCTTACTTCCTGGGTGATCATACTGACGTATCCGTTATGAACCATGATAATTCTGTCTGTTTCGCCATTGGCATAATCTTCAACCACTTCAGAGATAAATTTCGCTGCACTCTCATAATCGGGAGCAGAGCTCAAACCCGCAACTTCACGTATCATATCAATGTTGTTGAACTTATAGTATTCAATACCTTTTCGGCCCACCCCACTGAGTCGCACCTTGATATCATCAGATTTAAATTCAGCCATAAGCTGGTTAACCCGCTTTAATGTCTGGGCATTAAATCCGCCGCAAAGTCCCTTGTCTGCTGTTATAAAGATGATATCGACCTTTTTGGGATTTGGATTTTCCTTAAAGTAGATATCATCATTGGCATCAGCACCAAGACTTTGAATCTTCTGAGCGATCTCACCGATCACTTCGCTTAACTTCTCGGCATAGACTCTTGATCGCCTGGCAAGCTCTTCTGTTCTTTTGAGCTTTGCCGAGGATACAAGTTTCATTGCCCGCGTTGTCTTTTCAGTGTTTTGAACACTCTTGATCTTACGCTTTATATCTTTCAAATTAGCCATCAATCAGCCTTTTTACCCTGCAAATGAGGTTTTAAAATCATCAAGAGCTTTTCTCAGATCCGCTTCTGTCTCAGTATCGATCTTCTTGCTCTCTCTGATTGCGTCAAATATATTGGAGTATTTTGCTTCCATAAATGGATACAACTCAGCTTCAAACCTCGTAACACTTCCTACCGGAATATCATCCAGGTAGCCATTGGTACCTGCGAAGATGATCACAACCTGTTTTTCGACTGGCAGAGGCTGATAAGGAGGCTGCTTCAGAACCTCAACCATTCTCTGTCCTCTCTCAAGCTGTGCTCGGCTGTGCTCATCAAGATCTGATGCGAACTGGGCAAAGGCCTGAAGTTCTCTAAATGATGCTAGGTCAAGTCTCAACGTACCTGCAACCTGCTTCATCGCTTTGATCTGTGCAGCACCACCGACACGGGACACAGAAAGACCTACGTTGATCGCCGGTCTGATACCTGAGTTAAAGAGGTCGGTTTCAAGGAATATCTGACCATCTGTGATCGAAATAACATTTGTCGGAATATAAGCCGCAACATCTCCTGCCTGCGTCTCAATGACAGGGAAAGCAGTGATAGAGCCTGAACCCAGGTCATCATTCAGCTTGGCTGCTCTCTCAAGAAGTCTTGAATGGAGATAGAAAACATCCCCCGGATATGCTTCACGGCCCGGAGGTCTTCTGAGGATCAAGGACTGCTCTCTGTATGCAACCGCATGCTTGGAGAGGTCATCATAGAAGATAACAGCATGTCTTCCATTGTCTCTGAAGTATTCAGCCATGGTGATACCGGCATACGGTGCAAGGAATTGGAAAGATGAAGGGTCAGCGGCAGATGCACTGACAATAATCGTATAATCCATCGCGCCATGCTCTTCAAGCTTCTTCAGAATAGATGCAACCGTTGACTGCTTTTGACCGATCGCAACATAGATACAGATAACATCCTGACCTTTCTGATTGATGATCGTATCGATCGCCAGTGTTGTCTTACCTGTCTGTCTGTCACCGATGATCAACTCTCTCTGTCCTCTACCGACCGGAACCAGCGCATCGATCGCTTTGATACCTGTCTGTAGCGGTTCATGAACTGACTTACGGGCCATGATACCGGGAGCTTTCTCTTCAATAAATCTACTTTCAGTTGCCTCGATAGCACCTTTGCCATCGATAGCTTCACCGAGCGGATTGACAACTCTTCCGAGCATTACGTCACCTACCGGAGTTTTAAGAAGTTCGCCGAGACGCTTGACACTCATTCCCTCTTTGATGCCCTCCATAGAACCAAGGATAACAACACCTACACTTGCCTCTTCAAGATTCTGGACCAATCCCTTGGTACCATTCTCATATTCAACTACTTCGCCGGCCATTACATTGTTCAGGCCATAGACAGTGGTAATACCATCTGCTACACCTACTACTTTTCCTACTTCGCTGATATCCACATCAATATCAAAGTTTTCAATTCTCTCTTTGATGATCGAGCTGATCTCGTCTGCATTCAATTTAACTGCCACTACTTCTCCTTTCTTTAGATTACGCTGTTTATTGTGATTTCATAATGAAATCAATTAATTGTTCTTTAACTCTCTCTTTGGAGAAGTTAACCTCAATACCCAAATCCTCTACGGTCACTCTCAAGCCATCGAGATCAGTCTGTTCCTGACTCAATTTGATCGTTGAACCACTATAACGCTGGAGTGTTCCCTCCAATTCACTGACCTCATCAGCACCCAGTACCTCTTTGCTCTTGATGATACCGTCATAAGCATTGCTCTCTTTTTGTATCTGGGCATTTAATACTTTGGACATCTCTGGGATCAAGCCCAATCTTTTATGTTCACCCAAAAGCTTGATGAAGTTAGTCAACTTCATATCTGCATCTTTACCCAATGCCGACAATATGGTATCGACTTTGGCATCCACGGAGATGATGGGTGCTTCAACCATTGCATCTACTTTTGGATCACTATATGATTCAGCAATGCCATCGAGCGCTTTTACATAGAGTGCTCTCTCTTTTTTGCTGGCAACACTCAAAAGAGCATCGACATATCGTTTTGCAATCAACTCTTCCATCATTATGCTACCTTCTTATCGATCAGATTGATCACTTTTTTCTCATCGAGAGGGATATCATCAGTGCTGATATTGTTGCTTAGCACATCACTGATCGATTCTCTGATCACTTTACGCTCTTCCAATGCTGTCTTCTCTCCGAATTGCTTCTCAAGCACTTTCAACTCTTTCACAGAATTATCTGCGATCTTTGCTACAAGGATTTCAGCCTCTTTTCCGGCAGTTGCAATGATCTCCTCTGCCTTCTTCTTGCTCTCCCCTACAAGCACTTCAGCCTCTTTTCTCTCATCTTTGGAATCCTGAAGTTTCTCTTCGATCTCTTTGAGTTGTTTTGCGATCCCCTCTTTTCGACCCATAAAGAAGTTCTTGATCGGATTGGCTAAAAGATAATAAAGTATTCCAAAAAATATCAGAAAGTTAAAAACTCTCGGAAAAAAGTCAGTCGATCTACCCGTGATCGCTTCGTATTGACCGGAACCTTCGCTTGCAAGGAGAATTACCGGAAGTAAAACCACTGCCGCTGTTACAATATGTTTCAATTTCATCATTTTCCCCTACAACTTACTGATCTTGGTTTTCAGGCTCTCTTTGAAGAGAGGTACCTGCGAGAGAAGGCTATTTTTCAAGGCCTCCTTTTCGCCATCCAGCTTCTCCAAAAAGGATGCATACTCATGATCCAGTTCGCTCCGCTTACTTTCCGCTTTGCTCTCTGCGAGTACTTTTGCTTCATCGACAGCTTTCTGTCTGATTCCGGCTGCTTTGGATCTGGCATCATCCAGAATTCCGTCAGCTTCGGCATAAAGCTCTTCACTGTTTCCTGCCAGTCTTTTTGCAGCTTCCAAATCTTTGGCGATAGAGCTATCTCTATCGTCCATAAACTTTATCAATGGCTTGTAAAGCATTTGATTTAAAACTACAAGAAGAAACAAGAAAATAGCAAAGACAACCAACATTAAAGATACATGTATGTCAAGCATTAAAACTCCTCTGAAAATTTGATATTATTCTAACATTTTAGATTTAAAAGGCGGGTTAAAGATTAAGCTTTTTTAATGATTTCCATAAATTTTTGCAATTCGGCTTCATTTTCAAAACTGATCTCCAGCTTATTGGATCTCAATTTATGTTTGAATGGAAGTACTTTTTTTAATTCACCCTGAAAAGAAGTTATCCAGGTGTTGCTCTTCTGTTTGATTTTTTCAGGCTTCTCTCTGCCTGTTTTATACTGTCTGACCAGATTTTCCGCTTCACGTACACTGAGCTTCTGGCCGATAATCGTATCGACGGCAACTTTCTGAAGATCCGCACTCAAACCTACCAATATCTTGGCATGGCCTTGTGAAAGCTTGCCTTTCAACAGCTTCTTCTGAAGATAGGGGCTCAATGTCAACAGACGCATGGTATTGGTAATCTGCGACCGGCTTTTATGCACGATAGAGGAGAGCTCTTCATGGGTAATGCTGTGCACATCGATAAGCTCTGCATAAGAGTTGGCTAATTCGATAGCATTGAGGTTTTCTCTCTGAATATTCTCGATCAGCGCCAATTCTCTGAGCTTTGCTGTATCGATATCCACATCGGCGATGATCGCCTTGATCGTTTTGAGTTTGGCAAGTTTATGGGCACGAAGACGACGTTCACCGGCGATCAGAAGATAGCCATCCTCTTTAGCCATCACGACAATAGGCTGAAGCAAACCATGATTCTTGATAGATTCACTGAGTTCGATGAGTGCCTGTTCATCAAAATGTTTACGCGGTTGATAGGGATTTGGCGAAATCAGTTTGATATCCAGGTCTTCCACATGAACACTCTGCTTATCCGGTGTCAGATGATGATCTCCTACCATATCCTGTTCATATGTCTGGCCTACTTCTTCAAGAATCGCTCCAAGCCCCTTTCCCAGTGCCATCCGCTACCCCTTGATGATGACAGAAGCAAGCTCTCTGTATGCGATGCTTCCTTTTGAGCTGCCGGCATAGTGTATCACCGGCTGACCAAAGCTTGGACTCTCTGCCACTTTGACATTTCGAGGGACAACAATACACTCTTTCCCTTTCTTCATATGAAAGAGTTTGTCTTTGAAGTGGTGTGACAGATCCGCCAATACCTGTTTGGAAAGATTATTCTGCTTTGAGTACATCGTCGGCAAAAAACCTTTGATCTTCAGCTTCGGGTTGATGGTTTTTTTGAGTAAACTGACAGTATTGAGCAGCTGCGCCAAACCCTCCAGTGCAAAAAATTCACACTGGATCGGGATAATGACCGAGTCAGAAGCACTCAGTGCGTTGATCGTGATCGGTCCCAGTGCCGGAGGGGAATCAATGATGATA
This sequence comes from Campylobacterota bacterium, assembly GCA_034721895.1. Taxonomy (GTDB): domain Bacteria; phylum Campylobacterota; class Campylobacteria; order Campylobacterales; family Sulfurovaceae; genus SZUA-451. The sequence continues at coordinate 15,981 of JAYEND010000091.1, forward strand.
TAGTCATATTTCCCCTTTAGCTCCTGTATCTTTTTTTTGAGGATCAATTCACGATTTTTCCTCTTGGGATCATAGAACTCTTTATCAATTCCGACCAATCCGATATTGGAGGGGGCCAAAGACAAACCTTTGATATCTGTTTTAAGGATCACTTCTGAGAGTTTTTTGATCCCCAAAAGTACATGATAAATGTTAAATTCATAATCACTTCGGCTGAAACCCAGACTGGTCGTGGCATTGGATTGAGGATCGACATCAATCAGCAACACTTTTTTTCCATTTTCTGCCAAAGAGGCGGCAAGATTGACAGCAGTTGTTGTCTTGCCTACACCACCTTTCTGATTGGCTATACTGATCACTTCTCTCATCGTAAACTATACACTCGCTTTCCATCTATGATTAATGAGCCATCCCCGCACAAAACGGCGCTCTGTAGGCTTTTTTGATAGTTTTCAATATGAACTGAAAACCTTTTACTCTGCTCAAATTCTATCTGATACTCCATAAAAATCTGCTTCCATTTTGGAAACTTTTCGAGTGCCTGGAGGTAGATTTCAAGTACTTGTTCCGGTGAAATATCGCTATGCAGTGCTTTGAAGCCATTTTGAGAATTTTTGAGGTTTATTCCGATTCCGCATACTAAACTGTTTTTTACTTTTTGCGTGATCGTCCCACCTACTTTTTCTTCACCCAGATAGAAATCATTGGGCCACTTGAGCCAAACCTCATCTCCCAACTCTTTCAGCACCTCTTTCATGACAAATGAGAAATAAATGGAAGCTGAACTGAGTGGCAGATCCGAAGGAAGTGTCTCAATATCCACTGCGATCGACGCAAAGAAGTTGCCTTTTCCTCCGCTCCAACTGTTCTCCCTGCTCCCGATACCGTCACTCTGCTCTGCGGTGATCACAGCTATCGGAGCAGAGAGCACACCTTCCCGAATCTTCTCTGCCAAATATTTCTGGGTAGAGGGAAGTATTTCAAACGAGTAGATCTCCAACTTTGAGTCCCCTTCCGACCAGATAGGATTTGGCATCCATTGCTTTCCTGGATGCCGGCTGCAGTGTCATGATCCGAATCGATCCTTTTTCGCATCCCACGACAATACTATGCTCGTCAACTGCCACTATTTCAGCACTTCGATACTCTTTCTTCGTCTCTATCAATGTCATTTCAATGATCTTCAACCCTTCTGCCGTGAAGATACCCGGCCATCCTTCAAAGGCGCGGTATTTATCATAGAGTATTCCGGCATCATCAAAGGTGATCTCTCCATCACTCTTCCTGATCTTTTTGCAGTGGCTTGCAGTGGCTCTGATCTGCGGCAGCGGTTCAATGTTCTCAAAATTTCGGATCGTATCGAGTGTCAACGTGCAGGCATCTTCACTCAGTTGTGCCATCAACGCATGCAGCCGCATTTTCTCAGGGATTCTAAAATAGACATACCCCAGTATCGGCCCGCTGTCCAGCCCCTCCTCCATCCACATCGATGTCACGCCGCTGTAGGTATCACCATTGAGCAGCGACTGCTGTACCGGACTGGCTCCTCTGTATTGCGGTAAAAGCGAAGCGTGGAGATTGATGCAGGGAGCGATATCGAGGATCGACCTGGGCAGCAACTGTCCGAAAGCCGCTACCACAATAAAATCCGGTTCTGCTGCTTGGATACTCTCCCTGATCCCCTCTTCACTCAATTTCTCCGGCTGCAACACCTCGATCCCATGCTCCTCTGCCAGCGTCTTCACCGGAGGCGGTGTCAAGACTTTCTTCCTTCCTGCCGGTCTGTCAGGCTGAGTCAAAACCAGAGAAACTGTCATATCCTCCGCATTCAGCAAAGTCTGGAGTATCATCCGGGCATACTGTGGCGTTCCCATATAGACGATATTTTTGATAGATTTGTTTTGATCCTGCACTTTTTACCTCTTAATGCCTTTTACTTTTTGGATTATAGCACTTTTCGATTAGTGTTTGGCCGAATCGCCTTTTAAGTCAAAAATAGCTGTGCGAGACTTAAAAAGATGAAAAATCCAAAAACATCCGATGTCGTTGTCAGGAAAATAGATGATGCAATTGCGGGGTCAATTCCCACTTTTTTAAGTGCCAGAGGTATCAGGGCACCGGCACTTCCCGCAAGCAGCAAGTTCAAAAATATCGCAGCAACAACAATGGTACTCAGGATCAGGTTATCAAACCATATGTACGTGACAATGCCAGTTGCCGCACCGATGATAAATCCATTGCCCAATACGATCAGGCTCTCGCGCCTGAGAACTGTTTTTGCATTTGAATAATCAATTTCACCCAGAGCAATCCTGCGTATCGTAACAGTGAGTGCCTGCATACCGGCATTTCCGCCCAATGCTGCAACGACAGGCAATAGTACGGCAAGCGCCACATAGGAGGCTATGGCCTGATCGTAGAAATCGATCACTGCTGATGCAGCCAGGATGGTTCCAAGGTTGACAAAGAGCCACAAAAGCCTCTTTTTGGCTGCAGCGATGAGGCTCTCCTCTTCTGCTTCATCGTCCACTCCGGCAAGGCTGTAAGCCTGTTCTGTATCCATCTGCCTGATCATATCATAGATGTCATCGTAAACGATCCGGCCGATCAGCTTATTCTCTTTATTGACAACTGCGATAATATTAAGATCATAATCTTCAAAAAGCCGCACTACCTCTTCAATAGGCAAGGAGGGGCGAATGGTCAGAGGGCGTCTGCGGCGAAGCTTGTCCATGACATATCTAAGCGTATCTTCGGGTTCAAACAGGATAAGATCAGAAAAATGTACAGAGCCGATCAAAATACCTTCGTCATCAACAACAAATAGCTTGATAATAGGGCTTACAGGCTCTTCTTTTCGGAATTTCCTGATACGTTCCTTGACCTGAGAAACTGTTTCATCGATGGTGGCAGCCAGAAATTCCCGCTCCATATAGGCACCGGCCTGATCACTGCTGTATTTGGACAGCTCCTCAACATCCCGACGATCTTGCGGATGCAGCAGCATCAACAGCCGTTTGGCATATTCAGTATCTACAATATCGATCTTTTGCATCAGATCTGTCGTATCATCACTTTCAAGCTTTTCAATCGAAGCTGCAATGCGATGCTGCGGCAGTCTGCCGATCGAATCTTTCAAGAGTTCATTCGGAAATTCAAGCAACACCTCTGCCAGCATTCCGGTCGGCAACTTTGCAAGTTTTGAAAAAAACAGTCCTACATCATGTGTATATATCTTTTTAAGACTTTTAGCCAATTTCACGGGACTATCCGCCGTGTTCAGAGATCCATTGAGTTCGTTTTCGATACGCTCATGATGTTTGCGGATTTTTGGCTTCATTTTCACCCCGGATTTTGATTGGCAACAGGATATCACTCTCTATTCTAGAAGCCTATCGGATTCATGCTTAATTGACTGCAAAATCCACTCTTTTGTCCTATTTTACAGCTTTTTTTCGTTAAATAGCTACGGTTAGTCCTTCAAAATTTACCTTGATTATGAACAAAATCACTGCATCAAAGATTGGCGTATTTAGTTGTATAGAGCCTTGGGATAGTATCTGTCTCGATGGGAATGCTATAGTAGTTTTTGTACCTATTTATCCTCAAACGCCTCCTTCAAAACAGCCTGCATCAGCATCTCACTATTGGCTTTTGAACGATTGATTTAAGCTTCAAGTTCATCACAAATTTTAAAAAGATTTTCTATTTTCATTAAGTCACAATTTATACTATATATGAGTAATTATTCTATATTTTGGCACATATTATTGTGATACGTGTCAAAAATGAGTGATTCAGCAAGCCTCCTGCAAACATCAATCAAACCACGACGCCTTCTTCCTCTCCTCCTGGGCAATCTTCCAATAATGGGGATCTGTCTTGAGCCAATGCTTCACAGTGTGCTCCAAGTCCGGCCAGGTTCTGGCCATATTGTTATACATCCAGACAAAATCACCCGGATCAGTAGCAAACAACTCTTCGAAAGTCATATTCTTGTTTTTATATTTGCCAAAGGTGATCTTCTCCAGCAAAACAGGAGTCTGTGTCAAAGTCACCAGTTCATCCACATCACCGCCCGCCTTTTCAAGCAATAGTTCAAACAGCAGATAGTGCCAGAGGACATCACTCAGAGCATCATGAGCTCTGACTTCCTCTATTCCCAGCTTTTGGGCAACTTCTTTCTCTTTTCGATAAAGACCGTATTGGTATCGAAGTGTCTGGAGTTTATAATCCTCTACATCTTTGAGAAGATGTCTTGCGCATTTATCCGTATCAATGCACATCATCTTCAGTTCCATGCCTTCATTTTCAAGCATAGCTATATCCAGTTCATTACCGTGAGAGATGAAATAGTTGGATTCATTGTTCTCTTTTTCCAGTGCCACATAGCTGTCTGTCTCATAGGGCCAGAATTTATCCGCTATCATTTCCGGAGTGATATGATGAACACCCATCGCTGAATAACTCATCTTGAGATCGGTATAGCAAAGATCACTTAAAACTTCGAAATTCTCTCCCTCTTTTTTCAAAAAAGCGAGCTGAATGATCCTATCCTTTTCAAGATCTATACCTGTAGCTTCAATATCTACGAAAAAAAGTGCCATCCGGTTCTCCTATGGTTTTTAAAATTCTATTGTACTGCAAAAGAAGGAATTCACCACATCGATAACTTGAACGCTGCTCAAATACTGCACGCCGAACTGACTTTATACTGCGCCAGCTCTTTACCTTTTATATCGATCACATGGACGGCACAGGCCAGGCAGGGATCGAACGAATGTACGGCACGCAGCACTTCCAAAGGTGCTGCCGGATCAGCAAGTTTTATCCCGACAAGCGATTCTTCGTAGGGGCCGCGTACATTCTCGGCATCTTTGGGTGAAGCATTCCATGTCGTCGGTACCACTGCCTGATAGTTGGCGATCTTTGCCTCTTCAATACGGACAAAGTGCGAAAGTACCCCACGCGGCACTTCATAGATGCCCCGCCCTTTCGCCTCTTTCGGAAGCTCCTCGAAAACATATTTTGTCCAAGTCTCTTCATCATAGTATTTGATATTTTCGATCATGTCGCTGATGAAGTCAAAGATATAATCACAGCAGATCTCTGACTCGACAGCACGTGCCGCCGTACGCCCGACAGTCGTAGAGAAGTCGATCAGTTCCATACCCGTAGCCTTCATAAACCGCTGCATATAAGGCTTGATCGTCGGTGCATTTTTACCATACCCGATCACCATACGTGCCAGCGGGCCGACTTCCATCGGTTTGCCCCCATAGCGCGGCGCTTTGATCCAACTGTACTTCTCTTCTGTCTTAAGGGTACCATCCTCATTCAGGTCAGTATAAAACGGCTCTGTCGTCTCCTCGTATGGCTTTGTCGGCTCTTCATCTTTATACCATGAGCGCGACGCCTCTTCAGTGATCTTCGACTCGTCAAAAGGCATAATATGCTCAAAATCATGCTCAAGTACGATACCCTCTTCAAAAAGCATCCTCTGTTTACCGAAGGTATAACCGCCACAAGCCATGAAATTTCCGCTTCCCCGGCCCTCACCGTTCTTAATATCTCCACGATAAGCATTGACGACCATTTTCATATCGGGAATATAGGCACGTTCGATGAAATCACGGGTATCTTTGATGATAAACATAAAATCATTCAGCCGCTGCGGGTTGAGCATATCAGCCACGCTGGTCACCCCTCCAACCACCAGATTCTGAGGGTGCGGGGTTTTACCGGCAAAGATGGCAACCGCCTGGCTGAGTTCTCTTTGCACATTCAAGGCATCAAGATAGTGGCTCATATGGATCAGGTTCTCTTCCGGACTCAGTTTATACTTTTCATGCCCCCAGTAACCATTGGCAAAAAGACCCAGCCTTCCCGCTTTGACAAAACTTGAAAGTTTCTCCTTGACGGACTGGAAATGTCCTGCAGAAGTACGGTAAGGATACTTATGATACCGCTTGGCCAATTCGTTGGCTTTGCCGCAGTCGGCGTCCAGAGCACTGACTACATCGACATAATCAAGCGAATGCAGATGGTAGTAGTGGACAATATGATCCTGGACAAAAAGTGCCAGTGTTACCAGGTTTCTAATGATCTCGGCATTGTTAGGCGGTGTGATACCGTAAGCATCTTCCACCGCAGAGATGGAAGCTCTGTAGTGGACATTGGTACAGACCCCGCAGATACGCTGAGCGATCAGGCCGGCATCTCTGGGGTCACGCCCTTTCAGGATGATCTCGATGCCGCGGAAAAGCTGCCCCGATGCCCAGGCTTCCTGTACGACATTCTCTTCATCCACCTCTACTTCAATACGCAGGTGCCCTTCGATCCGGGTAATCGGATCAATGACTATCTTCTTCATTTTATATCTCCTTTGAGAGGAGCAAAGCCCCACTCAAATTCCTCTCACTAAAGCTACGGCTATCGCCGAGAGTATTATTCATTTTGTTCTTCCTCAAGCATTCGGTTATTGGCATATTTGTCAAAGGCGATCTTCCCTTCACCGCAGGCGAAACAGCCATGCCCTACGCCTACCGGCCAGTTGGTACCTTCGTTGAAACGCACCTGCGGACAATTCAGATCGGCATATGGGCCTTTACACCCCATCTTGAAGAGGCACCACCCCTGTTTTGCCCCCTCATCACCCCACTCCAGGACAAACTCATCCAAATCATAATGCCCGCGTCGCTCGCAGTTATCATGGATCCGGAAACTGTAGGCCCACTTCGGACGGTTTTTCTCATCGAGTTCAGGAAGTTCGTCAAACATGATGTAGTGCAGCAGTGTCCCGACAATATTGACAGGGTTGACGGGACAGCCCGGCAGGTTGATGATATCATCCCGGCCAAGAGCTTCAGCCACGCCGACTGCTCCCGTCGGATTGGGTGCCGCCGCGACCACGCCGCCATCAAGTGCACAAGTTCCTACTGCGATTATGGCAGCAGCATTTTTGGCACTGCGCCTTAACAGTTCCAGTCCAGTCTCGCCTTCTGGACCGATACGGAGATATTTTCCATCCATGCCAAGCGGGATGGCTCCTTCAACGATCAAAATATATCTGCCGGCATCGTTGCTAATGATATCATCCAGTACCTTTTCCGACTGATCGCCGGCCGCTGCCATCAGCAGGTCATGGTAGTCCAGTGAAATATATTTCAGGATCAGGTCATTCACGGTCGGGTGGGCAGATTTGATAAATCCTTCCGAATTTCCCGTACAGTCTGCAAGCTCCAGCCAAATGATCGGAAGCTTATTGAGCTGCTCCACCCCCTTTTCGACCACGCACTCAAAGTCGGGATGCAGCCGCATGCTTGCCGTGATCATGGATACCCATCGATTATACTCACGGTTCATATCAAACGAACTGACCGCCTCCTGAAGATCGTCACAGCTGATCTTGTTGGCCGGGTGCAGGGCATTGTATTTATCAATACGCTTTTGCACCCTTGCCAGCTCCTCAGCATGCACAGCCGCCTCTTTTTCTGCTTTGATCCGTGCTGCTTCGGCAGGATCGACCGGTGTTGCGGCAATAATGTCGGAGATATCTTTTTTACATCTGCCGCAGACACGGCCTGCTTCGGTTAAACCTTTAAGCTCGCCAAAACTGGTAATGGCATTCTCTTTGATCAGATCGACAAGGTCCTGCTCAAAGACACTCTCGCAGCTGCAGACAATACGGCCGCGTTCACTGATAAGACGGTTTTGATAGAAATAGGCAGCATCAACCGCTTCATCATTCTCCATCATCTTTTTAAGCTGCATCACATCGATGTTAGAGTTGATACCGATGAAACGAACCAGCCTATCACTGTTGATGATATATTGATCGATACGGTTCTCTTTTTTTGAAGTGAGAATGATATTCTCATTATCTTCATCGCGAAGGTCATAGCCAGGCGACGAGACATCAGTAAAGAGGAAAGAGCCGACCTTCAATCCATCAATAGACGGCTCTTCTTTGAAAGTTTTCTCCTCTGTATGCAAAATAGTGGCAACAGCGACATCTGCCTGAAGGGTACACTCTTTCACCCGGCCGGCGACATACCCACTTGACCGTATCTCAGCCGCTTCGCCGACGGCATAGATATCAGGGTCGCTTGAGCACATCATATCATCGACCAATACCCCTTTGTTGACATCGACGGACGCTCTGGCAAAATCGACATTGGGGGAAATTCCTACACCAAAGACAATGAACGGGTCATCAATAGTATGTTTTTTGGTATTGACGGAAACGATCTGATTACCCTTAACTCTTTTATCCACGATCTCATCATTGAACAAGAGGGTAATACGCGGATCTGCTTCAAAAATACCCTGGATCAATGCAATGGATGCGAGATTGAGATCTTTGGAGTAGAGATGGGGTCCGCGCGAGATCAGATAGATTCCTTTGGCATCGGGCATCTTCATCAATGTGTCGAGTAGTTCCAGCCCGATAGGTCCGACGCCCATAATGATGACATTTTTATCTTTGATATTTTGCGCTATCTTGAAGCTGTCATCGGCACTGCGGAAGGTCGTAGCATTTTCGATGCCGCTGATATCAAAGAGTTCTCTGGGTTTGGAGCCGGTTGCTATGATGAGCTGATCATAAGCAAATGAGGCATGTTCGGAGTAGATACGTTTGGCTTTCGTATCGATGGAGGTGATCTCCTGGTTCAATTCTACCTTTACAGCCAGATCATGCTCAAGCGTAATCCCTTCGACATCTTCGCTTCCATCCACCAATGCACAGAGATGGATGCGGTCATACGGCGCATACTTCTCCTGCGAAACGATCAGCACTTCGGCATCTTTCTTTTGCCCCAAAATAGCATTGGCAGTATAAACAGCGGCGATTCCGCCACCAATGATCACTATGCGCATTACGCCTCCTTCTTTTAGAGGGCACTTATTGTTGTCGCATCAAACAAATACCTTCTATTAGAGTTCTTTATTTTATTTTACGCTTTTTTTCTTTAAGAGCATCTCAAACGTTCTCTTTCTCTTTTTTCCTTTTCAGCGAACAGAAAAATTCCATTTCATACCCTGTGATCACTCGGATCAGATTGGTGGAACCTGGGGTTCCGACAGGATCTCCTGCTGTCAGTATGTAACTATTCTCCAAATGCAGTACACCTCTGTGCAAGCCCTGATCCATAACTTCACCTATCATCTGTCGGAGTCCACTTTTGGCTACTGAAAATGCCGGTACCACTCCCCAGGCAATCGTCAGTGACTGTGCCGCTTTACAATCATGGGTCACGGCATAGATCGGTCTGCTCGGACGATAACGGGCTATCTTTTTGGCTGACTGTCCCGATGCGGTCATGGCTATGATACCTGAAGTATCCAGACTCTCCGACAGGCGAACAGCCGATTCATCGATCTTATCTCCAGTATCGCAGAGGTCAAAATGGGTAAATTTATGGAACGGATAGTGTTCTTCTGCTGCCTGGATCGTTTTGACCATCGTTTCAACTGCCAAAATGGGATTATGCCCCACTGCACTCTCTTCAGAGAGCATCACAGCATCCGTACCATCGAGAACCGCATTGGCCACATCAGAGATCTCTGCACGCGTAGCAGTATCCCTGGTCGTCATAGAGAGTAGCATTTGTGTTGCAGTAATGACGGGCTTGCTCCTGCTGTTGGCTTTTTTGATCAGCATCTTTTGTGTGGCAGGAACATCAAAATAGGGAATTTCGATACCGAGGTCACCTCTCGCTACCATGATCCCGTCACTGGCTTCAAGTATCGCATCGATATTTTCAACCGCATCAAATTTTTCTATCTTGGCAAAGAGTTGCACACTCCCTCCATTGGACGAAACGATTTCACGTGCAGCGATCATATCCTCTGCATTTTGAACAAATGAGATCGCCATGAAATCAACACTGTTCTCAATACCCCAGAGCATATCTTTTCTGTCTTTGTCCGTCAATACATCGATCCCCAGGCTGGTGTTGGGGAAATTGACCCCTTTCCGCGACGAGAGCATGCCGTCATTCTCTATCTCTACGGTTACATTTTCAGGAGCCGTATTGGCCACAACCGCACGGATGATACCATCATACATATAGATATATTCACCCACTGAGAGCTGGTCCAGGATATCTGGTTCATTGATGCAGAGCCGATAATGCCCTTGGCCGACTTTGTGTCCTACGATCTCACTTTTGACAAATTCAATGGTATCACCGGCCTTGAGTATAAAATCTTCTTCCAGCATCCCTACCCTGATCTTCGGCCCGCTTATATCCTGCAGTATTCCGGTCACCAGTCCCGTGTTCTTGATCGCCTCACGTATCCGCGAAATCACCTCTGAATGATACTCATGGGTCCCATGACTGAAATTCAGACGAAAGACATTGACTCCCGTTCGTATCAGTGCCGTAATTTGTTCAAGTGTATCGGAAGCCGGCCCTATGGTGGCTACTATTTTTGTTCGTTTTTTCATCTGTTTATTTCCTTATTATTCTTGTAGTTACTCTATCTTGGAGGTATCCTAAAGCAATTTTCTATTTTGTCATTCCGGACTTGATCCGGAATCTACTTGCGTCTGTGGATCCTGAAACAAGTCCAGGATGACATTTAGTTGGTGCGGTGATAAGCATGAGTCCGAAAGTAGTAACATTGGATGTGCTCTTTAGTTGGCGCAATTCTGGCTATTCCTAAAAAGCGTACCGCCCTTATGTATGCCATCCGCCAGAAAACTCTCCGCATCGCTCAAGTCAAATCCACTGGCAAGGAACATCACTTTATTTCGCTGCATTAGAAATTCTGCCGCCTGGAGTTTAGTGACAATACCTCCAGTAGCAAATTCATTGTTAGGGGTGTGTTCGGCACAGAGTTCATTCTCTTCGATCCTATTGACAACCGATCGTGCTTTTGCATCACTATGGCAATTGGGGTCTTTGTCGTAGTAGGCATCAATATCTGATAAAATCACCAATAAATCAGCATCAAAATAGTAGGCAACATGTGCAGAGAGTCTGTCATTGTCTCCGAAGACCAACTCTTCGATACTGACAGTGTCATTTTCATTGATAATGGGTACTACTTTATTGCCAAGCAGTGTATTGATGGCAACTTTTGCCTGGGCTGTATGTTTGCGTGAATCAAAAACATCTGCTCTAAGTAGAACCTGAGAACAAAGCATCCCATGCCTGGCAAACTTTTCCTGATACATCCCCAGTAAAAAAGGTTGCCCTATGGCAGCAAGTGCCTGTCTGTTCGCCACGACACTTCTGTCCAAAGCCAACTGCGTGTAGCCTGCCGCAACAGCGCCGGAACTAACCAATATAACTTCTTGATCATTCTCTTTGAGTTTAACGATCAGTTCCACCAGTGCCAGCATTCTCTCTTTGGCTACAGCGCCTTTTTCGGTCAGGACATGAGAGCCAACCTTGATAACGATACGTTTATGATTCATTGTCTGCATCCGATAGGCTCTCTTCCGTCACGCTCGCATCACTTTTTCTGTTTTTCTTAGTCTCGGCTTTGGCAAAGTCAGCCAATGCATAACGCAATGCTTCTGTATTGAACTGTGCCACAGATGAGATCGGAAGAACAAATCCGGCTTCACCCTCCGGGTACTCATCCCACTCTTCTCTTTCATAACCATAACTGAGATAATTCATGTCAGCTTTGTATTTTTGGAGTACACTGTTGGCTTTTAAGCTGATATCCTCCAAAAATGTCTCTGTCAGCAGATTGGTTTCCTCAATTGAAAGCGCGTCGATCTTGGTGATGACTACTGCGTGATTACGTGCAGAAAGCTCTTCAGAATAACGCTTTAACTCTTCTTTGAGGATCTCATACTGGTATTTCATCTCTCTGTAGTTAGTCGCATCGATCATAAAGAGCAGTGTCTTGGTACGCTCGATATGCCTCAAAAACTCCAGTCCCAATCCTCTGCCGTCACTGGCACCTTCGATAATACCCGGGATATCCGCCATCATGAAGGAGTCATAATCCCCGACCATGACGACACCCAGTTTTGGTGTCAATGTCGTAAATTCATAGTTGGCTACCTGTGGGCGGGCGTTGGAGAGTGTTGAGATCAGTGTCGATTTCCCGACATTCGGGAAGCCGACCAGACCGACATCGGCGATCATCTTCATCTCCAGCCGTACATGCCTTGTCACCCCAGGCAATCCCGGCTGAGCGTAAGTCGGACGCTGGTTGGTCGAACTCTTGAAGTGCAGATTTCCCAATCCACCTTTGCCGCCTTCGAGGAACTTCACCTTTTCGCCCTCTTCGACCAGGTCAAGCAGGATCTCATCTGTCTCCATATCAACCACCTGGGTGCCCGGAGGAACGATGATCGTTGTATCTTTCCCTTTTCTGCCATAACATTTACGCCCTTCACCCGGACGGCCATTCTCTGCCTTGATGACATTTCTTCCGCGCAGGGCACTGAGCGTATCGGTATTATTGTCTACTTTGAAAAAGACAGAACCGCCACGACCGCCGTCACCGCCATCAGGTCCGCCCTTGATGACAAATTTCTCAGTCCAGAACGAGACACACCCTGCACCGCCTTTACCTGAACTGATAGTCAGTTCTACATTATCTACGAACATTTGTAGCCTTTAATCTGATAAAAAATCTCTTGTTGATTAAAACAAAAATAATAAGTTTTGGAATTATATCCAAATTGGGAAAATAGTGGCAGTGGATCTGAATAGAGTTTGAATAGAGTTGAAGGATACAGATAACATCACCCGGACTTGCTGTCCGGGCAAAAAGAGAAAAATCAGATCACTGTGCCTGCATATTTGGTTGGATAGGTTTCATTCTTTTTAGATACTCTTTAATATGTGCTTTTTTTACTTTTGACTCTTTGTATCCGCTCTGTAGCAGGTCATAATAGACAAATGGCAAATAGTGTTCTCTTGTGACAACGACCCTGGTACCCTTTTTTGCCCATTTGAACATCGTGGCTGCACCTTTCGAACCTACATGAATACATCCGTGTGACATTCCATCATCATTTCCCATGTGTATCGCATGGCCCTGCGGAGTGAACCATAAAGAGAAGTCCATATTATTGATGCCCTGTGCATCAGGGTGGGATTTTGACATATAGAAACGCTCTTTTCTGAAGATTGGGAAGACACCGGAAGGAGTCTCATGACCTTTGGCCCCTGATGATATTGGGGCTGCCCACCAGACAACACCATCTCTGTCTATTGCATAAGCAATACCGTCAGCACCTTCTTCCCTGAGAGAAGCAACGATCAAATCCTGCCCGGTTAAATCTATAACCTTCTCTCCGTCAGCACCTTTTTCATTCACTACAAACTTGGTCTTGCTGAGTGGGAAAACCCTGCTTGTCGGATGACCTGCATGCAAAAAATTCATAAACAGCATACTGATCGCCATAAACAACACTACTTTTTTCATTAATTATCCTCGTATACTGAATTGATACAATTATAGTTGATTATCTTTAATTTTTTAGGAATTTTATCTTTTTTTGATATAATTTTTCCAAATCATAAAAAATAGGAAAAAATATGTCATTCAATAAATTGATACTTGCTTCAGGACTACTCGCAATGACACTCGTTTTTACAGCATGTTCCTCAAGTGCTGGACCGGCACCTTACAAACCGCTGGATCTTTCAAACAGGACAGAAAGTTTCAAACAGGGTGCACGCGACGGCTGCGATACGGCAGATGGCGATTACACTAAAAACCATGATGCCTTCAATAATGATTTTGAATACCATGACGGATGGTTCGCCGGACGCAGAAATTGCCAGGGACGACCCAGATAAATACCTGTCCGGCATTGTCAGAGTCTATTGAGGTGCCCTTTACTTTGTCTGAGTTAGACTTCAGAGACTCTTTTACCACCTCTTTCTGCTTTTTCTTCTCTTCGACCAGTTTACAAGCGACATAGTATTTGAAAATATTGGCGACATAGGTCACTGTTTCAGTATCGATCTTTTCTGCTGCCAGAACTTCGACATTGTTGAACCAGACATTGGGATCAAGACCGCGCTTTTGAGCTACCTTTCTCAAACTCCGTATGCGGTTCGGACCGGCATTATAGGCGGCAAAAGCAAAAAGCTCTTTATTTAAGTCATCCATAGATTCATCTTTGAAGTAGTTTCCTTTTTGTATGGTTTTAGAATAAACTATTTATATTATTATAGCATACACTATTTACATTACTTTATGTATGGAACTTCTTTTTATTCCAGGAGTCCAAAAAAGTTGATTTCCTCAAAACGCTTGCCCTATCTGAAAGTAGACAGCATACTGTGAAGGGTCTTGCACATTCATACCTACATCAACACTTAACGGTCCGATCGGCGTGATGTACCGTACGCCCACCCCGGCTGATGACAGAATATCTCCGGTAAAATCAAATTTGTCGTTTGTCAACATCGAATTATCAGTGAAAACCGCACCGTAAAGTTTTTCCCAGATCGGGTAATTTGCTTCGACAGTAAGGTTGGCCGCCGTCGATCCCCCTGCTATCCCGTAAGAAGTAGGAGACAAAACAACCCCTACGCGCTTATAACCATACGCACGGTTGCTATTGATCCCACCGGCAAAGAAAAGCTTGGATTCAGGTATCTCATTTTGTATTTGGTCAACACTGCCGGCTTTGGCAACTGCTGCAAGTGTCAAATCATTGAAGGTGTAGATCGCTCTTCCCTCCAGGCCATATTTGAGATATGAGCTTGCCTCTTCATCATAAGGCAGGGCATACTCCACCATACCTGCGATATAATAACCATACTTCGGATCGATTTTGGAATCTCTGGCGTCATAAGAGAAACCAAGAAAAGGACCGGCCAGCAGAAATGTTCCCGCTTCAACTGCCTGATTTGATTTATACTCCTCAAAAAGTGAAATATTGATATTTTCTACAGCAACCCCGGCTTTGACATTCAATTTCTCATCGGTATAGGCAAGAAAAGCCTGAGCATAAGTCTTTTCCTCACTAAACCCTGTATAGTCAAAATTGCTGTAACCGATTTTGCTTTTCATATCAATATAGTAGTCTGAGACAGTCAACAGTGCAGGTGCAAAATAGCTTACCTCTGCCAATTGTTCTATTTGAGAGTAGACAAGACCCAATCGAATATTTTTGGCATTTCCCATAAAGTTTGCCCGGATGACTTCAGCTGACAAACGTACCCCGACACTGGTATCATATCTTATACCGCCATTAACATACCACGGTCTTGTGACCTCAGTCCCTACGATATCTATCGGTACTACATTATAAAATTTCCGATCATAATTCACAAGCACTGAGTCAAAAGTATCAAGGCCATAAAGCGCTTCATAACTCTCCTGTATTCGATCGGTACTGAAACGCTCCCCCTCTCTCGCTCTGACTCTTGACAATACCACCGAATCATCAATCGTCTCCAATCCTTCAACAGTCACTTTTCCAAAGGTACAGACACCACCCTTTTTCAAAGTAATAAATACATTGGCTTCATGCTTATCCAAATCTACATAGGCTTTACTGTCAAGATCATGGCTGCAATACCCATCTTTTAATAACTTCTGAATGATCTCTCTTTTGATAGAGACAAATTCTTTGGCTCTGAAAATATTGCCTTTTTCAAATGTAAGCAGATCATCAATACCATAATCACTCCTGATAGTGATATCACGGATCTTCACCGGTTCATTTTCGTCGATAGTTACAGAGACATTGGTTTTTGATATTTTGATCAAAAACTTGGCATCATAAAAGCCCTCAGAATTGTAAAAATTTCGAAGTGACCCTTCCAGTGTGGGTAAAAGTTTATCTTTGATCCTGGGTTTATCTTTTTTCCAAAACTGAACTGTTTTTTTGGTATCAACACCCATCGCCTTCTGAAGATCTTTCTCATCAAAAACCTTCTGGCCGGCAAAACGGATCAAATGACTGGAAAGTACCGGCTCGTCATCAGTGGAAAAAAATGAAAAAATTGACTTTTTTGTTTTATTGATATCAACGGATCGGCCTATAAAAGGGAGCTTGTCAATATTGATTCCAATGCTTGAAAGCACTGACTTCGCCATCGCACCCCCGGCGTTTGAGAGAACTGACTGAGCCATCGTATTCCCCATCATCTTCATCATACTATCTTCACTGGTATCTTCGGCACCCTCTTGAGTGTCAAAGAGCAGTACTGAGAGTATCTCCTGCCTGGTCATGTGTGGTATCGAAGAGAGGATGATACTGGGGGCAGCGGGGTTTCCTGCTATCTGTGCAGTAATCTTAGTCTTGGCCGTCTTGTAGATAACAGCAATATCGAGGATGGGCTTCCTGGGATCTCCGGTAAAGTCCATGATACTTTTTTTGAAGACAAATTTCTTATTTTGAAAGCGATAAGTTGAACCTTCAAGAATTTCTACTGTTCCCAGAACACCAATAGGATCTTTGGCTGCCTTTAGTATCAAGAGGTCAGCTTTGATTTCCATATTAGCATCGGTTGTCTTATAAAGAAGTGGTTTCTCTGTATTGACTATGATGGAAGCGATCAGATTATCCATGAAGGGGCTTGGCTTTTCCTTCTTCATATCCTGCACGATGACAATATCACTGTCCGATGCAAAAGTCTTGGTATCCACGTCATAATAGATGTTTCCACCCATGATAGTGATCGTACCCTCGATGGCTGTTTTGCCACCCTCAAGCCTGGTCTCGATATCAATACGACTGGCCAGATCAACTATCTCATTCGAGATATTCAAGGGGTCGGCATAAGCAAGGATCTCACCCTTCTTATTCTCGATATTGTATTTCCCTGTCACTTTCAACTCATCATTGATCCAGAGAGGTGAAATCTCTATGTTTCCTTCTTTGAGACTGATCACTGAGGGTTTTGTGGCAAATATTTTCTGTTCCTGGAAAGTGGTGTGATACTTGTTGAGTGTCAGAACAGAATTGACAAAGCCCAGTGAAACCATTGTATCATTCAAAATATGCTCTGTTTCTCCATCTGCTTTGTAGATCAACCTATTGGAATTGAGGTTGAGTTCCAGATCTTTCATATCCGTCAAGACAATAGAAACCTCCGCATCCCCATCCAATGGCGGCAGATCAAAAGCATAGATCGTATTGATCTGTTTCAGCAGGCTCTGTAGCGATGAAACACTATTTTCGAGTATAATCTTCTTCTCTACATTTCCGCTAAATACGAATTTAGCGCCACCCAACACCAGATCACCATCAAAATCTTTGTTCTCCGGACTGAATGTCACTTTGGAAGTGAGTCCTTTGGATCTCATATCGACATGCACTGCCTTCTCTGCCAATGTGACATCAGCATGCAATGGACTGAGAGCATCGAGGTTCAACTCTTTGCTGAAGCCTCTCAGGAGTGAATCTTTAGGGAAAATGGTTTTTGTTAAAACTTTCAACTCTTTATCATAAGTGATATTTGCATCGATATTGGCGATATTGGAAGTGATCCTGGCTGTGGCCTTAAGCGGTGTGATTTTGGCAAAATCCAAAGGGACATGAATGTCAAGTGACGCTTTTGCCGGCTGAAGCGGTTCAGGCAATGAAACCATATTTTTCAGCACAAGGGGTTCTTTCGTCGAGAGCGCGAAATCCCCTTTTTTGAAATCCGGGGAGACGAATTTTCCTTTCAGGCCCTCTGAATCTATGAGTGCTTCAATGCTTTTGGCATCACCGTGATAAATGATCTTTAGATCATTTAAAGGCTTGGTATAATTACCGTCGATCCCCTCCAACTTACCCGGATCAACCTCTCCTTTATAATTCAGAGCACCATTCTCGAAAGTCAAAAAGTTTTCAAGATGAATATCTTTGGCATAGGGTGTTGAAATATTTCCCTCATTTTCAACTGTTAGTTTAGCTTCAGGGATCAGATAAGTGATACGGTTTTCCAAATAGAGATAGTTGACATTGAATCCACCCTCTTCTGCCTGGAGGATCTCTTCTCCCTTGATATCAAAATCTATGACTGCCTGCTTTTCATCAATATTTATATTCAGAGGAATATCGCCCAGGGCATCCTCTTTCAGAGGAATCTTGTAAGTCTCATAGAGTTCTTTGAGCGGCGTGACATGCCCTTTGCTCTCTATCTGGTTATCTTTGATCACCCCATGCTGCACAAGCGTCGTGAAACTGGTCACTGCATTGATATCGATCTCTCCACTCTCCGCAGCCAGTCTTTCAATATCGAACTTTACCTCTGTCGCATTCACCTCTGCACTGTTGACGAATACGGGATCGTAGGTTGCACTTTTGATTGAGGTGTCCAGGTGTTTGACATAGAGAAACTTTGGCATCAGTGGGTTTACTGTGCTGTTATCATCTATTGTTTCGTCCTTGTGAGACTTTTTAGTCACAACTTCAACCGTCAGATTATCTTCTATTGATTTAACAAGCTCTGTCAAAGCGATCGTATCTATATCCTGCAGCGACAATGACTCAACGGTAACTGTTTCATTTTTCAAGCTGCCATCTATAGAAAATCTGGAAAAGTTGGTATTGGCACGCAAAGAGAGATCACCCACCTGAACAGTATCAGGCTTAAGGTCTATCATCCCATGCAGATCAAGTATGACGGAAGTGATGTTCAGTTCCCCCCGACTCAATCTTATCTGAGGATAATCAGCAGGCTTGACTGTCACCCTGACAGTATCAACCTGCAGACTTTTGGGTATGACATCCTTCTCTCCGGCTTTATACCTCCTTATCACAGGATCTGCCGCTTTTTGGATCTTTTTATGCATTTGTATCGCTATCATTTTTTTCATAAACTCATAAAATGCCATGGTATCAATATCTGAGATAGTAAGTTTTTTAACCCTGGCTTTTTTATCTTTAATCCCACCATTGAGCTGCAAGGTGGTAACATTGTTCTCGATAGAAAGGGATAGGTCATCTATATTGATCCCTTTTCCATAGTAGTCCAAATCTTTTCCGTCTAATGCGATACTTTTAAATGCTATACCCTTTGCCTCAAAGGGCTTGACTGTCAAATGCAACTCTCCCATTCCGATCGAGACCGGTAGCACAAAAGAACCGTTATCGTCTTCTTTGGGCTCCGCAGGGATAAAAGCCTCTACAACTTTTGTGATAGTTTCAACATCCAGACCACTCGCATCCAGGTGGGTGATAGAAACTTTTTTATAGAGGAGTGCGGCAGGGTTCCACCCTACTTTCAGGCTGTCAAGCAGTTTGTCATCTTTAAAAGTCAGTCCATCAACTTCAAGGCCAGTGAGAAGACCACCGGAAATCTGTTTGTAGGAAAATCCATACTGCGGTGCATAAATATCTGCTGCCCACTGTATGGTTTTGGTCGAATTAAGTAAAAAAAGTAACGTAGTAACCGTAACTATGATGAGAGTCAGGAGTACATATCCGATCCATTTAAATACTCTTTTCAAAACGACTGTCCTATCGGTGAAAGATGCACCATAGATATCTTACCCTAAAAAAAGAAAAATTTATAAAGCACTGCATTATCGCTGAACTACAGTCCCAAGATCAAGCAAACTCCAGCTTCTCCTTCTTGAAACGCTTATATATTTCCAAATTCGTTGTTGCCTGACTCTCCAATATGTTTTCTCGGGCAAAGATTGACAGACCCCTGAAAAATTTCTTGATATTCTCGCTTGAAAAAGCCAGGGCTAGACTTCCGATGCCCATACCCGTCAGAAACGATACAACAGTATGTCCCTCAAGTTTTAACACTAATAAAATGGCAAAAATCCAAATCATGGCTCTGATGATACTGCCCAGCATTCCAAGAAGTTGCATATCAACTATTGTATCTGCTCTATTGGAAATGGGTACTAAATATTTTTTGATAACCACATTCATCAGGCGGGATAGGTGTCCATCCACTACCTGTCACTCCTAAAAATCTTAGAAATCATAGCTGTAGAGAGACCCAAGTATCGTGCTAATTCACCCTGAGTATAGCCATCGTCCAACGCCTTCATTATGGCAGAGTTTCT
>JAYEND010000092.1:0-35464 GCA_034721895.1 Campylobacterota bacterium
GGGAGTGGGATAGGCATCTACCCAGGCACCCTTCCCTGTAATGAGGTTATGCTCATAGATCCTATGACCATTGGTCGCATAGACAAAATCTATTTTTAGTTTTTGGGCGTAGTTGATAGACTGCTGCAGTCCATCTAAAGGGTCTCTGTTTTCCGCTTTGGCTTCGATGATAGCAAGATTGGTATTTTCATAGTGCAAGAGATAATCTACATAATACCGCTTTCCGCGTTTCCCACCAATAAGCTTGCGTCCATCAGTGAAATAATATTCTCGAACAATCTGAGACTCAAGCCATTCACCTGCTTTTATCTGAGGGTCGATAAGTTTGGCTCTCGTATCTGCCTCTGTATATGCCATAGCGTCCTCTTATTTACCCTTGAGTTTCATCTGTTCAAGCTCCCAATACTCCATCGCAAAACTATCCGCCTCGTTGATACTCCGGTAGCCGCCGAGTTTTTCACCCTGGAGGATAGCCTTCATCGTGTGGGAAGTGATATCTTCAATGATCATCGCCTCTTTCTCATTTTTGCCGATACTGAGTGTACCCACGCCTCTGATGATCGCCCAGTTGGGCGCGGGATTGAGCATGATTTCCTCCGCAGCGTGTCTGGCAAAATACTCTTCATAGTTTTTAATATAATCATCGAGATCTTCCGCATACTCCTTATCGAAAACTGCAGGGAAACGCTTGGTACGGATGATATGTTCCGGTGTCAAAACTCCTTTTTGATAGAGAGTTTCATCCCCTTTTGAGGCAAACTGTTGTGCCAGGGGTGATCGGTTGAGTCGCAGGACAACATCATAACCCTTCGCTTCGGAGAGCATCTCTTTGAGTCTCTCCAGATTATACAAGTCCTCCAATTTGGTATCAGGGGTACTCAATGAGGCATTCTCCCCCAGATACTCTTCTGCCTTGGAAACGGTCGCTATCATTTTATCATAAGCGGTTTTTGCATCATTGCTAAAGGTAAACACTCCGTGATTATGGAGGATCATCCCCTCCAGATTCTCCCAGTCTATCCCCTGAGTCATTTTATGAATGACTTTGGCAAGGACAAATCCTGGCATCACATAGGGAACGATCAGATAGTTCTTACCATAGAGCTCCTCTATCAGTTTGTCACCATTCACCGTATTGGAGATCGTCACGATAGCATCGGCATGGGTATGATCGACGAACTTATAAGGGATGAGTGCATGCAGGATCGCTTCGATCGAAGGGTTGGGGGCACTTTTGTCTGTCAATGCCTCTTTCTGATAATGCACCATATCACTGTCACTGAGCATCTCATTTTCCAGCAATGCAAGAAGGTTATCCATCTTTGCAGGTGAAAAGCCCTCCTTTTCGATTGATCCCAGATCCCAACCGCTGCCCTTGACATAGAGAGTATCATCGATCTTGACAGAGGTATTCCCACCACCGTGAAGCACCAGATCCTGGTCACTTCCAAGGAGTCGTGAAGTATAGACGCGCATCTCCAAATCATCAAGTCCATTGGATTTTTTTATGTCGAAGAGGTTTTTCATTTTGTTAAACCTTTTATTTTTAATATATCTTTCTGTTTTCGGAAGTGGAAGCTTTAGCTCTATCTTGCCGATTCTTTGGACGGAGATGCGAGACTAAAGTCTCCGCTTCCGAAACTATATCTTTAATATTTCTCTAAGATCCTTAGTATCCACCATATGTGTCGCCTGCTCTTTAAGTATTGGCCTGGCACAGAATGCTACCCGTGTGTCAGCACGCTCAAACATACTGAGATCATTGGCTCCATCTCCTACGACCAGTGTATCTGCCCTCTCCACACCCAGAAGATTTTGCAGTCTTTGAAGCATATCTCCTTTGGAGAACCCGAACATCATATCCCCGCCGACTTTACCAGTCAATATCCCTTCATCATCATGCAGGATATTGGAAAAGTCCGCATCGATACCCAATCTTTTTGCTGCCGGTGATGTCGCATTACGAAATCCCCCGGAAAAACAGACTACTTTATACCCTCTCTCTTTTAGCCCGGACACCACCTCCCTGGCACCCGGCATCATAGGGAGGTCGACACAGATCTCATCCACCTTACTCTTATGTAAACCCTCCAAAAGTGCCACTCTGGCTATCAGTGATTTGAAAAAATCCAACTCTCCAGCCATCGCACGCTCTGTAATTGCGGCAACCTGCTCTTCCAACCCCAGCGGTGCAGCCAGAAAATCGATCGTTTCCCCATCCATTAATGTCGAATCAAAATCAAATACTGCCAACTTCATAATACTTCCTTTAATATTTGTAAATATTTAATGCTTCTCTATGCATATTTTGGTTAAAATTATATCAAATAAACCAAAATATAAGAGTAATTCATGTTCGATCAATTTTGCCAAACACTTTGCAGCGACAAGCCTTTTATCACCGTCGAGATCAACCCTCCCCATGGTGCATCGATCGATAATCTCATAGAAGATATCAGAAAAATCGGGCTTCATGAGAAGGTCACCGGCTTTTCAGTCACAGACAATCCTCTCGCCAAACTCAAAATGTCCGGTGTACTCTCTGCCATCAAGATACAGCAAGTTTTTGGCAAGGCTGTCATCGCAACGATGAGCATGAGAGACAAGAACAAACTCTCATTGCAATCTACTCTGCTCGGAGCCAACGACTTCGACCTGCGCTGCATCCTGGCACTCACAGGTGACCCGGCCAAGTACTCTGACCAGCCGGAGGTTAAGGGTGTTCTGGAGAGGGATTCCACCCTGCTTTTGAGTATCATCTACCATCTCAACAAGGGTGTAGACTACAGCAACAAAGCACTCAACCCTGCACCCAAACCAATCTACCCTTTTGCCGTAAGCAATGCCTATGCCAAAGATATGAAACGTCTGCAAAAACGTATCATCAAAAAGCTTGACTACGGCGCAAGAGCCATCATCACCCAGCCTGTCTATGACCTGGATAATACCAAGGAGCTTTTAGAACTCTTTGAAGAGGCCAAAACCCTTAGTATCAGAGATACTGCCAAAGAGGCACAGCTCATCCTGGGACAATTCCCCATCGTACGAGCCAAAACCGCCAACTTCATCAATGATAAAGTCCCGGGCATCAGTGTCCCCAAGGATATCATAGACGAGATGAACCTTGCTGCCATGGACTCAGAGGCAAAAGAGCAGGAGGTAGGCTTTGCCCTCTCCGAACGTCTCTTTGATGAAATGATGGATGTTCATGGAAAGGTACATTTGATGACGCATAACAGGTTTGATCTGTGTAGTGAATTGATAGGGTAACCGTCAATTCCCTAGGCTTTTTCTCTTCGGAAGTGGAGAGTTTACTCCTACCAAAAATGTCCCATTTCACGGGACTGTGGGACTGAAGTCTCCACTTCCAAGTGCGGCACATTAATAAATGGAAATTTCTTAGCTTAATGGCATTAGAGATGTCCTATAAAGCGTTGACTGCCACAAACACGACCTCACCATTTCTCACTACTCCAATCTTTTTTTGACATGCCAATGAAGGCAGAGAAATATATTTCCCTATCTCCTTAGCTTGATGATAATGTCCTTCAATCACTTTGTCAACATGATCATAATGCTGCATGATCTCCTCTACCCTCTTTTCAAAACCATCTAGCTGATGACAGATCTGCTTTTGGGAGAGCTTGTTCATTTGACCATTTATAATTATTTTTTCGAAAGGCTTTAAAAGTTTTAATGTCGATTCATTTCTCAGAATTTTACAATAGAGATCATAACCAAACCCAACGGCATACTTGTCACCATGAGAAAGTGCTACCTTCTTCTTGTTCAAATCAAACATAATGGGCTGTTGTTCTCTGCTATAGACATTGATATTTGTAAATATTTCTTTGAGAAGAAAGTCATGATTCCCCTCAAAATAGTATATCTCAAGGGTGTTTGAGAGTTTTTGAAGCAAGTCGATCGCCTCAGATGAAAAAGTCTTGATATAATCATTGTAGCCGAATAGAAGATCAAAATTATCCCCCATCAAAAAGAGCTGCGGGATTTTTAACTCTCCGCTCTCCAGCTTTTGCAAGAGTGCAAAAAACTCATCCCCATGATGCGAATAATGAGAGTCAGCAATAAAAAGCGCACCCTCCTGAATCTCTATTAACTGCTCACTGCTCACTGCTCACTGCTCACTGTTTACGGTACATAAGCGATGACCGGAATCCCCATCCCCTCATCATACCCACACATCAGATTGGCTGCGACAAGAGCCTGAGAACTGGCACCTCTCAGCAGATTATCAATCGCCGAATTGACAAAGAGCGCATTTCCGCTTGCTGCTGCGTAGATATCGCAAAAGTGTGTTCCTGCTGTACTTTTTATATCGACAGGCTTCTCACGAACACGGATAAATCGATCATTGGCATAGTGCTTTTTGAGTATCCCCAAAGGATCAATATCTTCTTTGAGTGTGGCATAAACAGAAACCAGCTCTCCACGCGTAGCCGGGATGAGATGCGGTACGAAATTGACATTCATTTTCGCACCATACATTTTCTCGATCTTCTCAGCGATCTCAGGTTCATGACGGTGTACCAGCGGACTGTAGGCAAAAATATTATCATTGACCGTCACGAAATGTGTCGTCTCGGAGAGTTTTTTTCCTGCTCCGCTGACTCCGGATTTGGCATCGACAAAAAGCGGTGCATTCGTATCAATATAGGGGATGAATGGCAAAATCCCCAATAGCGTTGCCGTCGGGTAGCACCCAGGGCCGGCTACGAGAGATGCCTCTTTTATCTCTTTACGATAGTACTCGATCAAACCATAGACCGCATCCCCCAAATGTTCCTTATCTTCATGCCCACAATAGTGCTTCTCATAAGTATCAAGCTCCAATCGGTAATCTGCAGAAAGATCAACAACTTTTACACCCTGCTCCAGCAACTCTTTGGCAAATCCCATCGAAGCCTTGTGGGGCAGTGCCAGAAAAACCAGTTCACAACTTTCAGCCACAGAGGCTGCATCGGCCTTCTCCACCGGAAAGGTCATTACATCTTCAAGAGCAGGATGCAGCTCTTCGATCAACGCATCTCCCGTCGTCGTCGCCAGATAAGTGAGATGAAATCCGGGATGATTCAATAACATTTTGATCAACTCCAACCCAGTATAACCACCTGCACCCACAATACCAACATTAATCATTTGCATTTCCTAATTTTTACTTTTTAATAGCTAATTAATAATTCATCAAGAGATCGCGATCTCCTGATACCCCACTTCCTCAATATCATACTGCTTCTTGCCCGAAGGAAGATTTGCAGTCACCGTATCACCCTCTTCCTTACCCAAAAGCAATTTTGCCAGAGGAGACCGGATCGATATCAGACCCTTGTCCGGATTGGATTCTTGACTTCCAACAACTGTATATGTCACTTCATCATCCGTGGCTGTATCCACCAGAGTAACCGTTGAACCAAAACTGATACGCTCATGTGCCAGAGTTGAAGGATCAACCACCTGCGCTCTTCCAACCAAATCACCCACCTCAATAATTCGGGCTTCCATCAGTCCCTGCTTTTCCTTGGCAGCATGATACTCCGCATTTTCCTTCAAGTCACCCAGTTCTCTGGCTTCATCTATTACTTTGGCTATTTTACCCCGCTCTACATTTTTGAGTTGCTCTAATTCTTTGGAAAGTTTTTCAAATGTCACTCTCAACATTGGTTCTTTTTGCACTGAAAAGTCCTTGTTCGCGTATAAATTTCAAGTATTATACCAAAAAGGCTATAATTTCAACACAATATTAAAGGAATGAAATGCTGAGTCGTAAGAAGATTTTGATCACTAATGATGACGGATACGAATCCAAAGGCCTCCATGCTTTGATCGAGGCATTGCAGCCATTCGGACAGGTTACTGTTGTTGCTCCATCACTGGAAAAATCCGCCTGTGGGCACTCATTGACGCTCACCAGACCCCTGCGCTTCATCAGCGTCGATGACGATTTCTACAAACTGGATGACGGTACCCCGACCGACTGTATCTTTCTGGCACTACACAAACTCTTTGACGAAGAGGAAAAACCGGACATCGTGATCTCAGGCATCAACAAAGGAGCCAATATGGGAGAGGATATCACCTACTCCGGTACAGCTTCGGGTGCCATGGAGGCTGTACTTCAGGGAATTCCTGCAGTTGCCATATCCCAGGTCTGCATAGACAAGTGTCAAAATATCGATGCGCTCGGATATGATTTGGCCAAGGAGATGATCGCCAATATTGTTGAGCGGATCTTTGACGATAAATTCCCCCTTCCCGATAGAAAATTCCTCAATATTAATATCCCGCCGATCAAAAGTGAAGAGTGTAAAGGATTTAGAATTACCCGTGCGGGGAACCGCTACTATGGAAATGATGCACAAGTCCACCGCAATCCTCGCGGATTGGAATACTATTGGATTGGTCTTCCCCACCTGGATTGGCTCTCAACAGAAGGTCATATCACTGACTTTGAAGCGATCAACCAGAATTATGTTTCCATCACTCCGGTACATCTCGATATGACCAGTCATGATGATATCAAAGAACTTGAAGAGTGGCTATGAGATACCAGCGCTGCAGAGATCTCTTTGGTGAAGAGGACTTTGCCAAACTCCAAAATGCCAACATACTGATCCTGGGTGTCGGCGGAGTAGGTAGCTATGCGCTTGACTGCCTCTACCGAAGCGGGGTGACCCATATCACTATTGTCGACTATGATACCTATGATGTAACGAATCAAAACAGGCAGATAGGCAGTAATGCTGTCGGGGCCTACAAGACTGAGGCCCTGGCTCAACTCTACCCCGGTATCACCGCCATCCACCAGCAGATGAATATGGCATGGGTAGAAACCTTTGATTTTGATCCCTATGACCTGATCATCGATGCTGCCGATACGACTAAAGTGAAGATCGAACTGGCAAAAAAAGAGTACAAAAAGCTCATCATGTCCGTCGGCTCAGCCAAGCGTTACGATACGACCAAAATAGAAGTAGCCTCCATCTGGAAAACCCATGGTGATGCACTTGCGCGAAAGATACGCAATGAACTCAAAAAAGAGAAATTTGACAGGAATTTTACCGTTGTTTTCTCTCCGGAAGAAGACAGATGCAAAGAGAAAGGCTCATGTGTCGCAGTAACAGGGGCTTTTGGATTGACTATTTGTTCTGAAGCCATCAAGAAGATTTTATATTGAATATGATGACACCTGGATATTTTTAGCTTATATTTTTCTTAAAAATACCCTATCTTTTTTTGTGAAATTATACTATACTTAAGTTATAGTTAATAATAGGGATTAGGGATGAGACAGATTATTCTATCAGCGTTATTATGCAGTACTTTGCTCACATCAAAGAGTGTGGCAAGCAAACCCTTGAAAATGACACTCTTACTCAATGGAAATGCAACCGATGTAAGACTTAGTACATTCTATAAGGTAAGGAGAGGCGATACCTACGCATCTATTGCCAGGAAACACCATGTTTCAATCGATAGGCTCAAAAAAGCCAATGGAGTGAAAAAGAACCATGCATTGATCATCGGAAAAAAGCTTCAAATACCCGGTGAAGAGATCGGATCAAACGATATTGTTTTCCTCGCAAATGGCAAAGCCAGACCCATGCTGAAAGAAGCCAAACAGCATTTGGGCAAGCGTTATGTCTGGGGAGCAGTCGGTCCTGCAAAATTTGATTGTTCCGGATTTACCTCTTATGTCTGCAAAAAAAATGGTATCTCACTTCCCAGAACCTCTATCATGCAGGCAAAAGTGGGTCAAAAAATCGATCGCAAACACCTCAAACCGGGAGATTTGATCTTCTTTGATACCTCAAAAGAGAAAAAAGGCATCGTCAACCATGTCGGTATCTATCTGGGAAACAGCAAATTCATCCATGCCAGTTCCTCAAAAAACAAAGTCATGATCTCCAGCCTCAACAAAAGTTTCTACAAATCCCGATTTAAATGGGGACGGAGATTGAATAGTTAACACCAGCCCTCATCACTTCCGGGACTGAAGTCCCGGCACCAAGTTGTAACAGTAAAAAATTAAGTAAGTTTTCTATTTCGTGCAGCAAGGACTGACAAGACAAGAAGTCCTGCGATACTGTACCAGGCCCACATTGGGAAGGGGATGGGGTCTCCGGCTGCGTAGGAGTGGAGTCCGGAGAGGTAGTAGTTGACCCCGAAATAGGTCATCAGAACCGTACTGTAAGCCCAGACTGAAGCGACATTGAAAGCATAGATGGACTTCAGCTTTGGAATAAAGCGCAGGTGCAGTACGGTCGCATAGATCAGGATCGTGACCGCTGCCCAAGTCTCTTTGGGATCCCAGCCCCAGTAGCGTCCCCAGCTTTCATTGGCCCAGACACCGCCCAGGAAGTTGCCCACCGTCATCAGGATCAGGCCGATGATCAGGCTCATCTCGGCAAGGTTGGTCAACTCTTTGATGGAGCGGTCAATATCCTTATGACTCTTTCCACGGATAACAAAGAGGATCAGAACAAAAAGCGAAAGGATCGATCCCAGTCCGAGGAAACCGTCACCCGCAATAATCGTTGCCACATGGATCATCAGCCAGTATGATTTCAATACCGGTACCAGGTTGGTAATCTCCGGATTGATGAAACTCATGTGTGCGACACCCATCGTGATACCGGCAAGCAATGCCGAACCTGCGAGAGCAAACGGAGAATTCTTTGCAAGGATCAGGCCCGCTATGACTGTTGATGCAGCAATAAAGACAATCGACTCATAAGCATTACTCCAAGGGGCATGATCTGCAACATACCAGCGGATTCCCATTCCGATCACATGGATGACAAAGCCGATCACCAAAACTCCCCATGAGATTCGCATGATCCACTTGATATTGAAGTTTGGTTTGAGCACATGCATAAAAGCGAAAATTAGCAGAATAATCCCCAGGATGAGATAGAGTGGTACCAGTTTGCCAAAGAGTCCGAGTTTGTTATACTCGATCTCCATCTCGAGATGACTATCGCTCGGGATCACTTCTCCACCATAGAACTTCTGATATTTGGAGATGACATCCAGTGCCTCATTCGCCTTTTTCCAGCTTCCTGTTTTTAATCCCTCTTCAATACTCTGAAAATAGCTGAGTGTGATGAGCTGAACCATCTGGCTCTCTTTGCCCGGAAAACTTTTGATCGCTTCGACAGGAGCAAGCCATTTGTTATTTTTATCGTTGGGCTTGGGATAGATACTCAGCAGATTGCCCACATAAACCATATAGGAAACATTGACCCGCTCGTCGATCTTGATCAGCTCTTTATCGTATTGGCTCTTATCCAAAGGCCTCTTGCGCATTGCCTCGGTCACATCCTGAAAGATCTTGTAGCCATCCTGTCCTTTGACAAAAAAGTCAGAGAATTTCGCATATTTACTCTTCTCCGGCAATCCCAGTTTCAAGGCGATCTTTGGATGACCGATCTTGATCATCGCCACATTCTGATAGATATCTGGTTTAGTGATCATCCCCAGAAGTATCTGATCAGGTTTAAGGCCGAGTATCGAACTCTTTCCGGCGATCTTCGCCACCAATTCGTGAGCCAGCGTGTCGATCGGTTTCATACGCCCCTGATGATCCTGTACCGCAAGATGGCCAAATCTCTCTGCGTGATCCAGGTCATACTTGTCGATCGTCTCCTGGATCTTCGGGTCGGCAGTTGGCGAGGCAGCCTGCAGTGGTGTACCTGCAAAGGAGAGGAGGACAACAGCTGCGATCGCTATGGCACCATGCTGAAGCTTTCGGGCACCTTTCAATAGTTTCTGAAATCTTCCATTGGGTACAAAGAGAGACCAAAGCAACCCTATCGTCAGAAGAAGATAGCCGAGATAAGTCGGAAGTGTTCCGGGGTCATGGTTGACAGAGAGGATCGTGCCCTTTTCATCCTGGTCATAGGAGGATTGGAAGAAACGATATCCTCTGTGGTCAAGTACATGGTTCATATAGATGCGGTAGGGTTGGGTAATATTCTGCTCCGCATCCAATAAAATAACATCACTGGCATACGAAGAGGGTGTCATAGAGCCGGGGTAGCGCTCCAAGTCGAACTTGACCAGCTTCAGACTAAAAGGAATCGGTATCACCTTGGCTCCATAAGAGACGGCAACATCGACTCCACCAAGCTTAATATTCTGGGGTTCACCGACCCTGCCTTTATGCGCCATCACATCAAGAGTCTGGCTCTCATCACCAGCACTTAGCTTCAAACGCAGCAGTGCCGGCTTTCCGCTTTCAGGCTTCAATCCCGATGATTCATAGCTGAGTATAGCCTTTTCGTGAATGGATTTAAGGACAACGGCATTTTCACCAAATTGATAAAGGTGTCGTTGCTGCAAAGGATTTATCCCCGCCTGAAGTTCCCCCTCGCTTTTGTCATCCATTTTGAGATAATGCAAGCCATAGCTTGTCGTGACAGTGAGTTTGCCCTCTTTGTCTGAAACAGCGAATTGCGGTTTAGCGCTCTGGGGAGTTGCATTATAAGAGAGGATGAAACTTCCGACATCATAGCTATCACCCTCGAAGAGAGGCATTATTTTACCCTGTGCACTACCTCCGGCCAGCTTGAATTCCAGTATCTTTTTCCCGCTGGGATCATCGATGATCATCTTCTCTGCATTGGGTTTGTAGTCAAGCAATTCAACCCGGACTTTCTTATCACCGACAGAGAGCGACTCACTCAAATGATTTTTGGTCATAGAGGAGAGAAAGAGCGGTTTATTATAAAATGCCTTGGATTTGCCGTCATCCAGGACGACCTGAAGCACCTGCACATCTGAGACCATCTGGTTGCTTGCCTGTCCTTCACGAATATGCATAATCCCCTCAAAACCGACAAAACGGGTCAATGCCGCACCAATGGCGATGATCAGAAAAGAGAAATGGAAGAGAAAGACAGGGAAGCGGTTTTTGTAAGTTTTAAATTTACTCATATTATAAATCAGAATGGCAATAAAATAGAGGAGGAAAAATTCAAACCATCGTGCGCTATAGATTAGTGCTCTCGCCGTTTCCGTACCGTAATCATTCTCTATGAAGGTTGCCACACCGATCATTACCCCAAAGATAAACATGACCAGCACAGCCATCTTCATCGAAAATAAATATTTGATCATTTCTCTCACTTCCTTGTCCCCGGAAATTAATGTGAGGTATTCTAGTCTTTTTTATCTTTAAACAGCGGTCCCATCGCTGCTTAAGATATTGCCTTAAAGTTTATTTAAGTTCTCCCCAGCTGTCACCTACCGAGATCGAACACTCCAGAGGAACACTCAAAGGAAGTATGTTCTCCATGATATAGGCAAAACGCTGGCCGATCTCCTTCGCCTTCTCCTCTTTGATCTCGAAGATCAATTCATCGTGGATCTGCAGCAGCATCGCAGCTTCCGGCGCTTCATCCTCGATCAATCGATCGATATCCAACATCGAAAGTTTGATCAGATCGGCAGCGCTTCCCTGAAAAACCGTATTGACCGATTCGCGCATAAAGGCGGCCTTCTGCATCCCATTGGCACTCTCATAATCAAAGATCCTGCGTCTTCCCAGGATCGTTTCGACATATCCGTTCACCTTCACATCTTCTTGAATCCCCTCCAGGAAATTTTTGACCGTCGGAAAAGAGGCAAAATAGTTCTGTATGATCTCCTTCGCCTCGGCGGTAGTGATACCCAATTCATCAGAGAGTTTGCGGCTTCCCATCCCGTAGAGCAGGCCAAAATTGATCGATTTGGCAAAACTGCGCTTCTCCCCTGCCTCCTCTTCACCAAAAAGCTTCAGAGCTGTCGTCATGTGGATATCTTCACCCTTTTCAAAAGCTTCCATCAGTGCCCTGTCCTGAGAAAAGTGTGCCAAAAGACGCAATTCGATCTGGGAATAGTCGATACCCACCAGCTTATACCCCTCTCTGGCTACAAATGCTTCCCGGACACTTCGCCCCAGTGCTGAACGTACCGGAATATTCTGCAGATTGGGGTCTTTGGAGCTGAGTCTTCCCGTCGCTGTTCCCGTTTGCAGAAATGAGGTGTAGATCCGGCTCTCCTGATCCTTCTTCGCCAGTTTAAGCAGCGGTTCTACATAAGTAGAGAGTATTTTCTGATATTCCCGGTAGGTCAGCAGTTTTTCGATCACCGGATGCTCATCTATCAGTGACTGCAGCACGGATTCGTTGGTGCTGTAACCGGTCTTTGTCTTTTTGCCACCTTTGAGTCCAAGCTTCTGAAAGAGAATATTCCCCAGTTGCTGTGTTGATTTGATATTAAATTCACTCTCTGTCATTGCGTAGATCTCATCAGTCAATTGCTGCAGCGCTTCACTCAGTTTCTCCTGCAGGAGACGAAGTTTACCCTGATCGACTTTGATCCCCAGTCTCTCCATCTGTATCAGGACATTAATAAAGGGGTATTCAACATTTTTCGCTTCATCCAAAAGATGCGACAAAGACCCAAGCTCCATCGCCTTTTTCTGACTGAAATAGAGCAGCCGCGTCATCCAGGCATCCTCTGCCGCGTAAAAAGCAGCTCCCCCTATATCAACAGAGGAGAAGTTCTCACCCTTTTTGACCATCTCTTTGAAAGGCTTCATCTCATACTTGAAATACCGTTTGGCAAGTGCATCCAGCCCCACCTTGGTTCCCGGATTACTCAACCATGCCATGATCATCGTATCAGCGAAAGGGATCACCTCCTCAAAACCGTAGCCGTTATAGAGCAGCGAGAGGTCAAATTTCAAATTCTGTCCCATGATCTTATGAGTAAGCAACTGCTTCAAAGCCGCTTTGGCATCCTCTATCGATACCTGATCACCGACACCAAGATAGCTATGCCCTATCGGAACATAATAAGCTTTCTCTTCATCCATACAAAAACTGAAGCCCACCATTTTGGCACTTTTGGTATCCAGGCCGGTCGTCTCAGTATCAAATGCTACGATCGTTTCTCTATCAATGGCATTGATCACTTCATCCAGTTTCCCTCTGCTGTCCAAAGTAATCGCTTCAAAGGTCAACGAATGAGCCTTTTTAGGAGGGATATCGCAATCGGGCCGCATCTCCGGATCTTCCATCCCGACACTGGCTTTTTTGATCGCTTGCTTCATTTCAAAACGCTCAAAATCATCGATCAGGCAACTTAGATAGTTTTTATTCTCAAAGCGATAGCTCTCCAGATCACAATCCTTGAAAACATCGTTTTTGAGAGTCACCAACTCCCGCGAAAGAAAAGCTGACTCTTTCGACTCCAAAAGCAGTTTCTGAATGCGTGGCGTACCGGCTCTTTCGATATTGTCGTAGATATTTTCCAGTGTCTGAAACTCATTAATGAGTTTTGCAGCGCCTTTGACACCGATCCCCTTCACCCCGGGAATATTGTCTGAACTATCCCCAACGATGGCTTGAAAATTGGTAAAATCCTGTGGCTGAACGCCAAATTTTTCTATACAGGCCTCCTCATCTACTTCACGCTTTTTAACCGTATCAACCATAACTACTTTGCCATCATCGATCAATTGATAGAGATCCTTGTCGTGTGATACGATTCGTACGCTCAAGCCCTGTTCTTTGGCTATTTTCGTCACGGTTGTGATCACATCATCTGCTTCAAACCCTTCCCTTGAGAGGTTGGCAAAGCCCATCTCTTCGATCCAATCAATGGCAATGGGAAGCTGTTTGATCAAGTCTTCCGGAGGAGCTTCTCTATTGGCTTTATATTCAGGATAAAGATCACTGCGAAAGGTTTTTCCCTTGCTGTCGAGTGCAAAAACAAGGTAATCTGTCGCATGGTCACGCCGAAGGGAATCGATCAAATTGATAAATCCTGTCAAAAGACCGGTAGGAAAGCCTTCAGAATTACGCAAAGGTGGCAAAGCAAAATAGGAGCGGAAAAAAAAGCCGAAAGTGTCGATAATAGTGATGGTCTTCAAGTTGGAACCTCATACTGTATAAAAGTAGAATATTTTATCCAATACTCGGTTAGAAGCGTATTTGTTACGGCACGAAAGAACTATTACCGCACCAAGAAACTGTGAGAAATATCTTACTTTTTGCTAAATTCCTCCATCTCTTTCAACTCTTTTTCCAGATAATATCCCGTATAACTTCCACTCTTTTCATGGTTGGATGCCAACTCCTCCGGGGTTCCCGTACCGATGATCAAGCCGCCCTTATTCCCCCCTTCTGGTCCCATATCAATAATATAGTCTGCATTTTTGATCATGTCAAGGTTGTGTTCGATGACGATGACTGAGTTGCCCAGTTCTACCAGATGATGCAATACGCCTGTCAAGCGGTCTACATCAGCAAAGTGAAGGCCGGTCGTAGGCTCATCCAGGATATAAAGCGTATTTCCGGTATCCCGTCGGCTCAACTCTTTGGAGAGTTTGATGCGCTGTGCTTCGCCCCCACTCAATGTGACAGCATTTTGTCCCAGTGTGATATAGTCCAGACCAACTGCGCTCAGTGTATTCAGCTTTGCCGCAATAGCAGGGATTGCCTTGAAAAATTCCAGAGCCTCTCCTACACTCATTGCCAGGACCTCGGCAATATTTTTCCCTTTGTAGAGGACTTCAAGTGTTTGGGCATTATAGCGGGCACCATGGCAGGTATCACAGCTGACCATGACATCAGGGAGGAAATGCATCTCGATCTTGATCTGCCCCTCTCCCTGGCACTTTTCACAGCGTCCGCCTTTAACATTGAAGGAGAAGCGGCCGATCTTGTAGCCACGCAGTTCCGCCTCCTTGGTCTGTGCGAAAAGTTTTCGTATCTCATCCATTACTCCGGTATAGGTCGCCGGATTGGAACGCGGTGTTCTTCCGATAGGGCTCTGATCGAGGTAGATCACCTTATCAAGATGCTCAAGCCCTATGACCTCAACCCCATCCACCTTATGCACTTTTCTGGCATTATTGAGTATCTCTCTGGCTGTAGGCAGTAAAGTCTGAAGGATCAATGAACTCTTTCCGCTTCCGCTTACGCCGGTAATACAAACAAAATTTCGAAGTGGTATACGGGTATCAAGGCCCTGAATATTGTTGAGAGTGACATTTTTGATCTCCAGCCACTCCTCCTGAGGGTTGTCATGACTATAGCTGATCATCTTTTTACCAAAGAGATAATCAGCCGTCAGCGTCTTGGCTCTCTTCAGCTTTTTGGAATCTCCGGCGAAAGTGATCTCTCCGCCAAAGTCCCCTGCTCCAGGACCGATATCCACAATATAATCAGCTGACATAATGGTCTCTTTGTCATGTTCCACTACGATCACCGAGTTGCCTTTATCCTGCAGCGATTTGAGTGTACGGATCAGTTTCATGGTATCGCGCTCATGCAGACCGATACTCGGTTCATCCAAAACATACATAACTCCTGTCAGGCCCGAGCCGATCTGAGAAGCGATGCGGATACGCTGTGCCTCCCCGCCGGATATTGTTCTGGCATCACGGCTGAGCGTAATATACCCCAAACCAACATCATAGAGAAAGAAGAGTCGTTCTTTGATTTCCTTGAGGATCGATTCGGCGATCACCTGCTGCTGTTCTGTCAAGTGTGAGAAATTCCCACTTTCTGCAAAATAGGCATAACTCTCTTCGATCGGCAGATCGATGATATCCGCTATATTTTTCCCTTCGATCTTGACCGCCAGAGTTCTCGGACGTAGACGGTGTCCCTGACACTTATCGCATATCTTCTCGGTCATATATTCATTGATATCCTTCTCGTCGGTAAACATATCATAAGCGAACTTCACCACGCCCGGCCATTCCCGTTTCAGTGAATGGCGTTTCCATGTAAACTTCACTTCACCTGGCGCCCCGTAAAGAATCGCTTTCTTCTGATGTTCTTCGAGATCTGAGTAGGGGATTTTGATATTAATATCATGTTGCGCACAAAAAGCGTTGAGAAATTTCGTATAGTAACTCTTGTTAAAGCCGTACATGATCTTTACGGCACCCTTTTCAACCGCAAGATCCTGATCGATAACCTTCTTGAGATCAATAGCATAACGTATCCCTAATCCGTCACAGGTTGGACAGGCGCCTTTGGGTGAATTGAAAGAGAAACTCACCGGTTCCAGCGGTTCAAAACTCAGTTTGCAGTCAAAACAGGCCAGATGCTCCGAGTAGTGGATATGTGACGGTGAAATATTCATCTCCTCTGCATTCAGAACATCCAGCTCTACCTCTCCATAACTCTCTTTGAGTGCTTTTTCAACATCCTGTCCAATCCTGTCGCGACTCTCTTCTTTGATCACCACACGGTCGATCACTACTTTGATCGTATGCTTCTTTGTTTTGGAAAGTTCGATCTCTTCATCCAGGCGCACCATAACTCCATCGATCATCGCACGAACATACCCTTTGTGGCGTAAAGACTCCAGCATCTCTTCGAAGCTCCCCTTTTTCTCCTTGACTAATGGTGCCAGAATGACGAGTTTGGTCCCATTGGGAAGTTTAAGTACCTGCTCGATAATATCACTGGCCGACATAGTTGAAATGGGCTTGCCGCACTCATGGCAATGCTGCGTTCCAATACGTGCAAAAAGCAATCTGAGATAATCATAGATCTCTGTGATGGTTCCCACCGTCGAACGGGGGTTTTTTGACGTAGTCTTCTGATCAATGGCGATCGCCGGCGTTAACCCCTCGATCTTATCTACATCCGGTTTTCCGATCTTCCCCAGAAACTGTCTGGCATAACTTGAAAGTGACTCAATATAGCGTCTCTGGCCTTCAGCATAGAGTGTCGAAAAAGCCAGGGTACTCTTTCCGCTTCCACTGATACCAGTGAAGACGACCAGCTTATTCTTGGGTATCTCAAGATTGATATTTTTGAGATTATTCTCTCTTGCACCGTAAACCTGTATCACATCTTTTTTCATTCTTGCTATTATCCTTGTTGACTGAAAAACATTTCATAGATCATGATCCCCAAGATAAAGAGATACATCCCGACAATAAAATTTTTATGTTTTTTTGCATGTATTTTATCTTTGAGCCATATCCCAAAATAAACTCCAAAAAGTGAAGCGACACCAATGATCAATCCGTTTACCAGATCAATTTCACCATGCATTAACCGCCCCAGGAAACCGGCTACCGATGAGAAGACAACAAAAAAGAGTCCCGCACTGACAGCCTTTTTGATCGGATAATGCAGGAAGCCTGAGAGCAACGGGATAAGGATGATCGCACCACCCACTCCAATACTGATAGCAATGATACCGATACCGATCCCGATCACAAAGAGAAGCCATTTTGGCAATGCCCTGGACTCTGCATCCTCATGTGGCTCAGGTGCCAACAGTAAACGATAAAGTGCAAAAAGGACAAAAAGAATAAAAGTATATTGCAAAACAGTATCAGGTATGTGTGCCGTAAGGTATCCGCTCAGATATCCGCCGACAAAGCCACCCAGACCGACATAGAGCCCCTCGCCAAGCTCCAGAGAACCTTTACGGTGATTGAGATAAGAACCGAAGATCGAAGAGAAGACCATCTGCATGATGGAGATACCGACAGCCGCCTTCATCTCCATCCCCATCAGTAATAAAACAGGCACCAGAACTGTTCCTCCGCCTATGCCAAAAAAGCCGGAGAGCGCCCCAATACCCAATCCGATCACTGCCAACAAGATTTCCATATATTTCCTCTTAAAAATTAACGGATGATTATACCATCTTTATATAGGATTGAGAAAAGAACTCTGCCACGACAGACCGCATCTCTGCCGGATCATCAATACGGTTGACCAGGTCACGGAAGGCTGAAGCTCCCTTATACCCGGCTTTTGAGTAGGTATGAAGATGTTTTCGAAAAACTATCGCGCCATAATTGCCATAGTGGGCGATCATCTGGTCGAAGTGCTCAAGAACAACCGCTTTGACCAATTCACTCTCTACATGATCACTCCCCTCTTTCATCTGCTGAAATATCCAGGGTTTACCTATGGCTGCACGTCCTACCATGATCCCGTCAGCACCGGTCTGTTCAAGTACCCATTTCGCCTTCTCCGGAGTATCAATATCACCATTGGCAATCACAGGGATGGAGAGATACTCTTTGATCTCTCTGATCGCATCATAGTCCACTTCTGCTTTAAATTTCCCGGCACGTGTGCGGCCGTGCACCGCGATAAAATCTGCACCGCTCTCCTGACAGACTTTGGCTATCTCCAGATGGTTTTTTTTCTCAAACCCAAGACGGATTTTGACTGAAGTGAATTCTTTTTGAGAATGCTTTTTGATTGTTTCAATCGTATTTCCCATCTTGGGAAGGTCGGTCAGGAGTGAACTTCCTGCCAGATTATTGACAACTTTGGGAACCGGACATCCGCAGTTGAGATCAATGGCAGTGATACCTTTCTGTTCATTAAGGAGCTCAACAGCTCTTCTGACAACTTCCTGGTCAGAACCGGCAATCTGAACCGAATAGGGGTTCTCCAGCGGGCTCTTTTCAATCATTTTAAGAGTTTTACTGCTCTGATACGCCAATGCGTTGGAACTGAGCATTTCGCTCACTGTGAGGTCAGCACCGAATTTCTTGACAACAGAACGGAAAGGAAGGTCTGTAAAGCCCGCCAACGGGGCTAAGACATAGAGAGGTTTGGAAAAATCAATCCTCATTACACACTGCAAAGGAATTGATTAATCCATTAACATTGTATTTGCTATTTGCCTTTTTAAGTGTGTAAAGTGCTCTGAATCGAATCAATTCACCCTCACCATGTTCCTCCAGATAATCATGAATCGCATCAAGCATCTCGTACTCAAAGAGGAGATAAAGATAAGCCTGACTTGCATGATCATCATTCTTGCTGAGCTCTTTAAACATGGCAAGGTTCATGTCCGGTGAGAACTTCTTCACAGTCAATCTGGCAAGTCGCATATACTCCAGACAGCCGAATGGCAGTTCAGCAATAAAGAACCTGATCATCTCTTCATTCATTCCGATATCTTCACCCCCAACTGCCCTCTCGAGCATCACAAAGAAGTTATCGACATCAAAGAGTTTTACATATTTTTTCGCTTTAAAGAAAGTCTCTTGCGATGCAAAAAGCCCCAATGCCTTTTGAATACTCTCATTACTATAACTCTCATTTGACTGGAGCACCTCTTCGACAAACTTGGGATCGACATCCAGCCTGTTTAGAGCATTTTGGATATAA
The DNA here is from genome assembly GCA_034721895.1 of Campylobacterota bacterium. Lineage (GTDB taxonomy): Bacteria > Campylobacterota > Campylobacteria > Campylobacterales > Sulfurovaceae > SZUA-451. The sequence continues at coordinate 19,176 of JAYEND010000092.1, forward strand.
ATTGGATTATCTTTGGAGAGTTTCTTGGCCAATCCTCTCTCCTTGAGATCAATATACTCACCTCTCTCAATATCCTTGATCAATGCCAGAATATCAGAAAAATTTTCTGAAATACCCTCTACAGAGCCAGTGACATCAATTGTTGACTTTCCCAACAGTTTTGCGCTGCTCCTGATCTCTTTGGTCAGGTACTTATGCTCTTTGGGCTCCTTCAAAAGTGACCAATAAAACGCATCATTCAAAGTCTCGGCATCTTTTTTCCACTTTTTCTTCGTAAAGAAGTTTTTTAGACTGTAATACATCATATGCAGCAGTGTAAAGAAAAGAAGTATCAACATAGGAAGGATAAACCAGACTGCAACAGGCAAATTTACATCTATGCCCAATATTTTCTGCACATGATTACCAAAATGAAGTGTGTGTATATATGCCCCGATCATTCCCGTAAGAATCAGGGCGGAGAAGAAGTATAAACCTATCCGCATACTATTTCCTTTATCAGTTATGCTCTTTCTCAGTTATCTCTCGACAAGTGATACAGAAACGCGCAAAAGTTTTTACCTTCAATCTTTCGATCCCGATAGGCTCTTCACACATTTCACAGATACCGTAAGTCCCATGATCAATTTTATCCAAAGCTAGTTCAATTTCTGCTAATTCTTTGCGTTGTTGTTCCAAAATTGCACTGTCAACAGCTGTTTCAGCAGAAATCGAAGCATGATCTCCTTCATCTTTCAGTTCAAGCTTCTGCATCTCATTCAACTCAAGACTGGTACCCGTTAAATTTCTTTTTATCTGTTCCTTTCTGTTCAACAACTGTTCTTCAAAACTCTTCAACTCTGATTTACTTAACATCAATCTCTTTCCTTTTGGGACGAACCTGTTTTTATTTATGATAAGGATGGTTATTGTTGATCGATAGGCCTCTAAAAATCTGCTCCATCAATACCACCTTCACCAATTTATGTGAAAGCGTTATTTTACCAAATGAAATCTCCTTATCACATTGTGTCAGAAATTCCCCTTCAAGGCCGTATGCACCGCCAATATAGAAGTTTACCTCTCTCCTATCCTTAAGCAGTTTGGCAAAATCGAAACTGTCAACTTCTCTGGATGAGGGATTAAGTGCAATATTATAGGCACCGGATAAATATTTCCCGAAAGCTTTAGTGTAACTTATTTTGGCTGTAGCAGGAGAGATATCCTGCGCCTTGGCCACTTCTTTATCAAAGAGTTCGATCACCTCCACTTTGGCAAAAGGTTTGGCAATCTTCTTATAGTGTTCAATCAATGGGGCATAAAGCTGATCCTTTCCCTTCTTATCGATGATAAGAACATTTATCTTCATGTTTTTCCTTCAAAAAGAGCCCTTAAACAATAACAGACTTATCATCCTGTCGATCATATTCACATTGAAATGTGCTGTGTTCAATATCAAACGCATCATGCAAAATCATTTCAAGTCTGTCAATGATCTTATTCGAGACTTCCAGGGTGACATTCTCCCTGAAATCAAGATGTGCCTCAAGATGAATATGATGATCATCAAGGCGCCAGAGATGGACATGATGAACATTGTCGATCTCCGGCTGCTGTTTGATTGTTTTGATAAGTTCATCCATATTGATAGTATCAGGGGCAAACTGCATCAAAACTGCACTTGACTCTTTGATCAGTCCTGCAGAAGCCCAAATAAGATAGAGGGCGATGATCATCGAAACGAGGGGATCGACCCAAAAAAGCTGGAAATAGTACATCAAAATCCCACCGACAACAACGACAACAGAAGTCATCACATCAGTCAGCAGGTGGAGATAGGCAGCTTTGATGTTCATGTTCTCCTGAGCATCATCTTTGACCAACAGAACACTTGCAGTATTAAGAACAATACTAAGCAGTCCTAATCCGATTACCCAAAGAGAATTGATCGCTTCGGGGTGATAAAACTTATGTAATGCCTCGATGATCAAAAAGATAGCGATACCGATAAGGACAGAAGCGTTAAAGAGTGCAGCCAATATCTCAGCTCTTTTATATCCGAAGGTCCTGGCCTCACTATTCGGACGTGCTGCCAGACGATTGGCACCATAGGCAACAACCAGGGCAAGCACGTCACTTAGGTTGTGCATTGCATCACTCAGCAGTGCCAGTGAACCCGAGAGGATTCCGCCCACAATCTGCGATAGGGTAATGATAATATTCAGGATGATAGTGATAAACAGATTTTTACCGCTGACGTCGTGATGATGGTGATGATGTTCTGCCATTATGTATCCTTGTAAAGAATTATATAAACCCTGTGAGCCGTCGGATTACTCCACCAAAAAGCTATCCATTGATCAGTGTCAAAATCTCATCAACACTCAGAACTTTGCCGGTGCTGACAACCTTGCCGTCAATCACCAAACCTGGAGTACTGACCACCTGATACTCCATAATTTTCATTATATCATCTACTTTTTCAAGTTCGATAAATTTTCCACTTTTGGCAATTGCCTGCTTGACTGCATTTTCCAGTGTGATACATTTGGCACACCCTGTTCCCAAAACTTCAATTTTCATTCTTTTTTCCTTTATCCGAAATTATGCGATAGAAATTATAAAATAGCGTTAAATAGATAACCGATTGCGATAATGCCGCTACCTACAATAGCAAAGAAGATCCCGATAAGTTTGAGCGATATGATCTTTTTCAGGATCAACGCTTCCGGAAGGCTCAGTGCAGTCACTGCCATCATAAAACTCAGCGCCGTTCCCAGAAGCATACCTTTGCTGGTCAGGACTTCCACCAGAGGCATCACCCCGGCAGCATTGGAATACATGGGAATACCCATCAGAACTGCAATGATCACGGCAAACGGATTGCCCTCTCCTGTATAGCTTGCGATGAAGTCGGTCGGTATATAGCCATGTATCCATGCTCCCACACCCACACCCAGCAGCACATAGAGATAAATCTTTTTGAAGATATCAAAGGTGTAGTTCCATGCCTCCTTGATACGCTCTTTAAAACTGAGTTTGACCATATCAGCATGGAGCTGAACATCCATGGGTTTAACATCCATAAGAATCTCTTTTTCCATATTTAATTTACCAATGACCCATCCACCGATAATAGCGACAAAAAGTCCAAATCCAATATATATTGCTGTCACTTTCCAGCCAAAGAGCCCAAAGAGCATTGCAATGGCGATCTCATTATTCATCGGTGCAGAGATGAGATAGCTGAAAGTTACACCCAGCGGTATGCGTGCCTGGATAAAGCCCAAAAAAAGCGGAATGGCACTACAGGAACAAAATGGGGTAATGATCCCAAAGAGTGCTGCCGCTGCATGGCCATAGAGTGCTGATTTTCCCTGAAGGTGTGCACGAACATACTCGGTGTTGAACCAGGTACGCAGGAAGGAAACGGCAAATATGATAGTAAGCAGCAAAAACCATATCTTGACCGTATCGTAGATGAAAAAATTAACAGCATCGCCAAGACGACCCTCAAGGTGCCAAATATTGTCAGTTAAATAGTCAACCGTCTCTTTCCACATTTAGCACAACTCTTTCTGAATGACTGGCAATAGCTCTTTTTCTATCAGATCCAATGCCTTTTCATACTCCTCTTTGGCCTTACCGCTGGGATCTTCAAATCCTACATGGATGGTCTTGACAGCATCCGGAAACACGGGACAGGTCTCTTTGGCATTATCACAAACGGTGACAACAAGGTCAAAAGGTTTGTCCAGTACTTCATCTATCCTTTTGGAGTGGTATCTCTCACGCCAAAGACCACGTTCCTGAAGTAAATTTTGTGCATTCGGATTGACTTTGCCACTCGCCTGAACTCCAGAACTCTCAGCCTCGACACACTCGCCCAGCTTTGCGTTGATCAGTGCTTCAGCCATTATCGAACGGCAACTGTTTCCTGTACATAAGACCAAGGCTCTCTTTTTTCTCATCATAGACTCCGTATTAAGTTTGGGATTATACCCAAATATTGCTAAAATATAAAGATATATTGATTTATAGATATCATACTGGTGACAAAAAAGTTACTAATAGCTCCACTTCCAATTAAAAAAATAGGTATTACCGAACCGCCCAAACTCACTTTGGTCTGAACCGCTATTGATCATAGCGCTGAGTATTAGGATATTGTTATCATTTAGAGTATAAGTGATCGCAGGGACAATAAAAAGGCTATTATCCTCGTTAAAACTCTCGATAAGCATCACTGAACCATTGAAGGCAATATTGAAATCATAAGTCAGCGAAGTTCCCAGATAGAAATTTGATTGCACCATATTGTTGACGATATCATTTTGAAAATATAGAATGATCTGTTCATAGGTGAAGGTTTCAGAACTATAATATCCCTCAACCGTCCAGGTAATACCGTTTTTAAAACCATAATCCGCACCCAGGATCGCCTGATAAAACTCGCTGTCGAGAGGCTTACTAATATAATATCCCCCTTCACTTCTCCACTCTGCTCCGGTATCAAAAAGATCACCTTCCACTTCATAACCGTACATCTGTGTATCATCGCTATAGATCACATTGAGACCGAAGTCGGCAATGTCCAAAAATGCTTTGTAAGACAATGCATATTTATAAGTTTTGTCCCTTCTCATGGAAACGATGGCACGAATGACACTTAGGTCTGAAGGAGAATAAGCATATGTTAATGCCAAAACAGGAAAGACTTCATCCGGTTCCCGAGCAAAGGAGTTTTTGGGATTATAAAGATCTGTGGGCACCCAAATCCGTCCCACACCCATCGAGATCTTCTGAAGCCCCACAATAATATTATGATGATCATCCTGATAGCCTGCATAAAAGCGATGCAGCTTGGCATATATCGTTCCTGAATCATAATGATAAAAATTGGTTCGTGTATCAAAAGGTGTATCCGCTCTTAAAAGCTCAATATACTTGAAATCCAGACTGTTAACAAAATCATCACCCACATAATTCACAACATCTGCAATGGCAGTAAGGTAAAACGAATTCCAGGTAAGAATGTCCTTTAGGCGCAGACGATCATAATTATACAGATAAGAGGCTTCGTCTGTAAGTGCAGGAAATGCGCTTGCCTGCTCTATAGTAAAATTGGTATTTTCAATCGTAAACTTGTTCTCTACTGACCAAAGGGAAACCGTCAATAGCAATATCATAAAACTATTTTTTAACAATATGTCCGTCACTTAAAATAATCTGGCGCCGTGAGAGTTCAACAACATAATCATCATGCGAAGCAAAAACGATCGTCGTTTTTTCAATCTCATTGAGATTTTTCATCATCAGCATGAGACGTTCGGAATTCCTGGAGTCCAGGTTCGCTGTCGGCTCATCGGCCAACACCAGCTCCGGTTTTGCCGCTACCGCACGGGCGACCGCAACACGCTGCTGCTGGCCTCCGCTGAGCTGATTGGGCATTGCATCCAGACGGTGATCGATCTCCAAAATTTTCGCAACCTCTTTCACCCGCTTCAATATCTCCTCTTTGGGAAAGCCCCGAAGACGCATTATAAAGCCAATATTCTCTTCTACACTCAAAACCGGGACAAGATTATAGGCTTGGAAAACAAAGCCGATCTTATTCAGGCGCAGAGATGAGCGCTCCTCCTCGTCCAACTCTGTAATATTCTGTTCGCCGATATAAATTTCACCGCTGTCTATCTTGTCCAGTGCTCCGATCGCATTGAGCAGTGTCGTCTTTCCGCAACCCGATGTTCCTGTGATCACAGTGAACTCTCCGCCCATAATCTCAAGGGAGACATTATCCAAAGCATGTACTTCACGCTCTGTATCTTTATGAAAATATTTATTGACTTTAATTAACCTTACCATCATAAATCTCCTTGAATTACTTCTATCGGTTTTAACTTTTTCAAACGGCGAAGCGGCAGGATCACTGACAGTAGAGCCGCAGAGATGATCGCCGTGAATGTAGTGGTGAAATACTCTACTTCCATAGCAGCATAGATGGTACTGGTCATGCCCCAATCTTCAAGCCCTTCAGAGAACTCACTCAGATCCAATCCATACTGCTTCAAATAGAAAAGTGCCGCCATACCGAGCAGTGCACCCAGAATATAACCACTGAACCCAAGGATCAGTGCTTCGATAACAACCTGAAGACGCAATCTTTTATAACTCTCCCCTACTGCAAGCAAAATACCAAACTCTCGTAATCGCTCCAGGATCGAAACCAGCATCACACCCATGATCCCGATCAGAACCACCAGCATAACGATCCCAAAACTGATACCATTGAAGACTTTCATCATCACCTGCATCTGCTCAAGTGCCGGATAGAGTTCCAGCCATGTATAGATATCGAGAGAGGGGAATTCTTTTTGTAGTTTCTCTTTAAATACTCTGAGATCAACCTCCTTGTCAATGCGCAGAGCCAACTGTGATCTATTTTCTTTACCCAGACCGGTAAATGCTTCACTTTTGGAGAGTGCCACAAAAATGGCAACATCATCGATAGCAGGATTGGTGGTTTGGATGGCCCCCTTGATACGCAGAGAGATGGAGCTGAGATCACCTTCAAGATTTTGGGAAGAGAAAACCACACGACTTCCGACTTTCAGATCCAGTGTCTTCGCCAGTTTTTTACCAATAACGGCAAAACGCTCTTTCTCCCCCCACTCCAACTCACCCTCAACAATAAAGTTTTGAAACTGCCCAAATCTTTCCTCTTGCATAGCATCGATACCAATAAGCTTTGCCATCGACGATTTTCGTGCTGTTGACGCCAAACCCATTACTTTGATACGCTCACTGACAGCACTGATCTCCTGATTTTTTTGCAAAGAGCTCACTAGGTTTCCACTCTCTTTGATATGATACTTCAGACTTTGCTGCAATCTGTAGGAAGGAGCGTAGATAGAGATTTCGCCGCTGTCACTGCGGATGGTACTCTCTATCAGATGCTCTGTCATGCCATAATAAAGCCCCTGGATACTCAGCATCACACTCATACTCACCCCGATCATCAAGATCACCAGAACAGAACGTGCTTTACGCCGCCATACATTGAGCCAGGCCATCTTGCATATAAGTTTGAAATTATACATGGCGCATCGCTTCTGTAGGTGAAAATTGCCGGATGTAATAGATAGGATAAACAATTGCCAGGAAATCAAGGATCAAAACTACACCTGCATTCCAAAAAACTGTCCAAAGGTCAAAACGTGTCGGTACTGCATCAGATACGATACCATACTCTTTGTAAGTCTCTGCCATCCCTTCGATGATGATGGGATGCAGCTCAAAATAGTAAGCAATCACACCTCCGATGACAGCCCCCACCATAACACTAACAAAAGCCAAAAGAGCCGTCTCCAAAAAAAGCAGCCGGGAGATATCAGCCGGTTCCAATCCAAGCGCACGCAAAAGCCCAAACTCTTTGATGCGTGCACTCACATTGATAAAACCAAAGATCATGATAACAAAAAAGATGACAACAAAAAAAAGTGCCATTGAGATATAGCCAAAGATACTGTCTACTTCCATCGCCTGAACCATCGAAGCCATCAGCAGCTTCCATGAAGCAACCTCAACCTCTTTGGGAACGATCGCCTCGATCTCAGAAACAACACTCTCGACACTGTCCAGATCATTGACGCCCACTACGATATAGGAAGCCATATTCTCACTCAACATCAGTTCATCAAAATAGCTTTTATTGACAAAAGAGGAAGAGGCATCAAACTCAAAGAGTCCTGTTTTGAAAGTACCTATGACCTTCAAATTATCTGCAGCAAAAGAGTAATCCGTCGCCGAACCGATGAAGGCGATCGTATCACCCGGCTTCACTTTGAGGCGGAGAGCCAATTCTGAGCCAATATAGATCGCGTTGGCATCGTTTTTTTCAAGATAACGCCCTTCATGCAGCGCTTCTTTGAGTTTGGAGAGTCTCATCTCAGCTTCCGGTTCAATACCCGTGATCATAGAACCCACAGAATCATCATCTGCAGAGAGCAGCGCATACGACTCCAGACGCGCGGCAAACCCGCTCACCCCACTGAGGGTATCTAGCTTCTTTTCGATGCTGCTGACATCTTCCAAAATATAATCATAAGATTTGTTATCCCGATACCCTTGTTGCATCACCTGTATCGGTCCGGTGTAGATACTGAGTGTATTCTTCAGCATACTCTCATGCGAGCCATCCATAAAAGCGACATAAACAACAAAAAGCAAGGCAGAGATCAGACTCAGAAAGAAGGTCGTTAGAGAACGGCCTTTGTAGTGCATGATATTTTTGATAGCCAGAGAAAACATAGCATTGATCTTTTAGCGGGAGTAACGTTTCAAAGCACTCTTGGTGAAGTACTGGTTGCTGATACCCTGATCAAATTTGGCTTTCAGGATTTTAATGATTGTCTGATTGCCTTTTTTACTCTTTTCAAGAGGCAAAACCACCATTCTGGTTGTAATATAGTGGGTACCGAACTTTTTCACATTGGAATATTCCATCACACGGACTTTTTTACCCATATCGTCATAAAAGACATCTTCAATCTGCGTGTAATGTGTAGTATCGATCTTTGAGATGATCTTGCCCCAGACCACAGCGGCAGATGCATGAGGGATAAGTTTGAGCGTAATGATACTTCCCTCTTTTTTGATGACCGTAGGGGTATAGTCATCCACCAGGGAACTCTGTTTGACCATATCATCGTTGGTAAAGTCCGTCCCCATCCAACTCTGCAGCATCATGGACGGCGGTATTTTGACGATACGCTCGATTTTGGGAACATACTGCCACATCTGCTTGTTAAGGTTTAGAAAAGTGATCCCTTTATCCCGGGAGGGTGCGAGTATCTTGGTAAAGTTTTTCTTTTTGCCCTTCCCCCAACTCTCGATGACCATTGTTCGGGAGTGACGCCGTGTCTTGACCTGCATCTCAATCTTCGAATAGACATCTTTGCCACGCAGGTTGTCTTCAAGTTTTTTGATGATATCTTTGGCTTCATTTGCACAAAGCGGCAGTATCAATCCCATCATGACTATCAATAGTTTTTTCATTGTACCGCCCCTCCTTCATATCATTCAACTGATACCATGATACCATAAACTCATCTGCACCACAAATGTGCCAATTGGTTATTGCTACACCGGCTAATTGCCTTAATCTTTAATGTAGCGCCCTTCAATATTCACATAGGGATCTGCTTATTGCATTGAGCCTACTCGATCTTTGCATCAGATACTCATCCACTGCTCTGGCACACTCACGTCCTTCGGCGATAGCCCAGACGACCAGTGACTGGCCTCGGCGCATGTCTCCGGCGGAGAAGATGCCTTTTTGGGAAGTCTCATATCGGTTATCGGTCTGCACATTGCTTCGATCATCTGTCTGCAGTCCCAGCTCTTCGATCACACCACTCTGCTCAGGCCCCAAAAAGCCCATCGCCAAAAAGACAATATCGGCTTTAAGTACAAATTCACTGCCTGGGATCTCCTGGAAGCCGCCCAGGACTCCCGGGGACTTCTCTTCCCACTCGATCCTGACACAATTGACTCCGATCACCTGATCCTCTTCGTTCTTGATAAAAGATTTTGAGAGGATATTGAAATCCATTTCACATCCTTCAGCCTGTGAAGTCGAGAGGCGGAATATCCTGGGGTAGAGTGGCCAAGGCATCTGTTCCGTCCTCTCACTGGGCGGCTTGGGCAGGAGTTCGATCTGGGTGATGGAAGCTGCCTGCTGTCTGACCGATGTGCCGACACAGTCAGATCCTGTATCGCCGCCGCCGATCACTACCACATGTTTTCCCGTGGCAAGGATCTCTTCATCTTGGAGTATTTTGTCGCCTTCAACTCGGCTGTTGCTCTGCCCCAGGAACTCCATAGCATAATAGATCCCCCTGGCATCACGGTTTTCAATAGGCAGATCCCTGGGCTGTGTGGCACCTCCGGTCAAGACAAGAGCATCATATTTGTCCGCCAGCTCTTTTGCCGACAGGTCCACGCCGATATGGGCATTGGTGATAAACTCAACACCCTCTTCTTTCATCAGATCCACGCGGCGCTGGACGACATCCTTTTTGTCAAGCTTGAAATTGGGAATACCGTATCGCACCAGTCCGCCGATCCTCCTGTCACGTTCATACACTGTGACACTGTGTCCAGCCTTGTTGAGCTGGTTTGCGGCAGCCAGTCCGGCAGGGCCGGAGCCCACAATGGCAACCGTTTTACCGCTACGGTTTTTAGGCGGTCTTGGTTTCATCCAGCCCTTCTTGTAAGCTTTTTCTATGATGGCAAGCTCGATATTTTTTATCGTGACGGGTTTTTCATTGATCCCCAGCACACAGGCTGACTCGCAGGTAGCCGGACAGACACGTCCGGTAAATTCCGGAAAGTTATTGGTACTCATCAGATTTCTGAATGCATTTTCCCATTTTCCGCGGTAGACCTGATCATTGAACTGTGGAATGATGTTGCCAAGAGGGCAGCCGTAGCTACTGTGACAAAACGGTATGCCGCACTCCATGCATCTGGCAGCCTGCTCTTCGAGTTCCTCTTTTTCCAATGGCTTCGTAAACTCATTATAATGTTTGATACGCTCCTCTACCGGGGCATAACCGATCTCTTTTCTGTCAAACTCTTTAAATCCTGTTATTTTTCCCATGATCCAACCCCTTTAAGCAGTAACATCTTGTTCATCTTTGATTCTAGCCATATGGGCCAAAACGCGTTTGTAATCCACCGGCATCACTTTGATAAATTTCGAGCGATTGCTTTCCCAATCTTCCAGAAGGACTTCACCCTCTCTGCTGCCAGTATATTTGACATAATTGGCGATCATCTCCCTGACCTCATCTGCCTCTTTTTGCTTATCGATCCTGTCCAAGTCAACCATACCGGTATTGATGCGCCGTTTCAAGCTATCGTTTTCATCATAGATATAGGCGATACCTCCGCTCATTCCAGCTGCAAAGTTCTTGCCGATCTCCCCAAGTATCACGACGCGGCCACCGGTCATATATTCACACCCATGGTCACCGATTGCTCCGACGACCACTCTGGCTCCACTGTTTCTGACACAGAACCTCTCACCTGCGAGTCCATAGATATATGCCTCTCCACTGGTTGCACCATAAAAAGAGACATTACCCAAAATGACATTGTCATTGGCTTCAAAAGTTGAATCACTTGGCGGATAGAGGATCAACTTGCCGCCGCAGAGACCCTTGCCGAAATAATCGTTGGCATCACCTTCGATCTCAAATGTGATACCGCTGTTGACAAAGGCACCAAAACTCTGGCCGCCGCTTCCGGTAGCTTTAAAATAGATCGTATCATCCGGTAAGCCATCCTCACCATATTTCCTGGTCATCTCCGCCGAGAGAATTGTACCGACCGTTCTGTTGATATTTCTGAGGCGTATCTCCTCTCTGACAGGCAAACCGTTCAGAATTGCCGGAGCAGCCAGCTCGAGAAGTTTGTTATCCAGTGCTTCGTCGATACCATGATCCTGCTCTATCGTTTTGTATCCGGAGTCATTTGAGCCAATGTGCATACGATGGAGCAGTTTGTCCAGCTTCAGATGCCTGGCTTTCCAATGAGTCACATTCTCCTTTGCCTTCAGTTTATCTGCACGGCCCACCATCTCATTGATCGTCCTGAATCCAAGCTCTGCCATAATCTCGCGCAGTTCCTGTGCCATGAATTTGATATAATTAACGACGTGCTCGGGTTTTCCATTATATTTTTTTCTCAGGTCACCATCCTGGGTAGCGATACCTACCGGACAGGTGTTGAGATGGCATTTTCTCATCATGATACATCCCTCAACCACCAGTGCACTCGTAGCGATTCCCCACTCTTCAGCACCCAAAAGCGTAGCGATAGCAAGATCCCTTCCGGTACGCAACTGCCCGTCTGTCTGGACAACGATCCTTGATCTCAAGCCATTTTTGACCAGTGTCTGATGCGTATCAGCCAATCCCAGCTCCCAGGGCAGCCCTGCATGCTTGATGGAAGTCTGGGGCGATGCACCGGTACCTCCATCATAACCCGAGATCAACACGACATCAGAGTGTGCCTTGGCGACACCGGCTGCGATCGTACCGACGCCCACTTCAGAGACAAGCTTAACATTGATACGCGCAGTCACATTGGCGTTTTTGAGATCGTGGATCAACTGTTTCAAATCCTCGATCGAATAGATATCGTGATGGGGCGGCGGCGAAATCAGCCCGACTCCCGGGGTCGAGTGCCTTGTCCTTCCGATGATCTCATCAACCTTATGTCCGGGAAGCTGTCCTCCTTCGCCGGGTTTCGCACCCTGAGCCATTTTTATCTGTATCTCTTTGGCATTAACGAGATAGTTTGCAGTGACACCAAACCGTCCTGATGCTACCTGCTTTATCTTGGAGTTTTTATCGGTACCAAACCTTGCAGCATCTTCACCGCCCTCACCCGTATTGCTTTTTGCTCCGATAGAGTTCATAGCAATAGCCAGTGTTGTATGTGCCTCTTCGGATATGGAACCGTAGCTCATTGCACCAGTTGCAAAACGGGTGATGATACTCTCTACAGCTTCGACTTCATCGATATCGATCGGATTTGGCTTGTTAAAATCCAGAAGGCTTCTCAGGGTGATATAATCTTCACCCGGTTCATTGACCAGCTTGGCATATTCCTTGTATGTCTCATAATTATTTGTCTTGCTTGACTGCTGAAGCAGAAAGATCGTTTCAGGCGTAAAGAGATGATTCTCTCCTCTTTGCCTATAGGCATACTGTCCACCGACACCCAGGTCGTTGGCCTCAATGATCTCCTTGGGATAGGCGATCCTATGACACAGCAGGGTCTCTTCTTCAAGTGTATCGATCCCGATGCCACCCAGCCTGGTGGGGGTTCCTGTAAAATATCTGTCCACCAACTCTTGGTTGAGCCCAACTGCCTCAAATATTTGAGCACCCGTATAGGATCTGATGGTCGAGATCCCCATCTTGGACATCACTTTAAATATCCCCTTGCCGATCGCTTTGATGTAATTGGAAACTGCCTGATCATGCGAAATATCTTCACTGATCATTTTTCGCTTTCGCATATCCTCAATGGTCTCAAATGCCAGTAATGGATTAACCGCGTTAGCTCCATACCCAATCAGGGTGGCAAAGTGGTGAATCTCTCTGGGCTCCCCGCTTTCAACCACAAGACCGCAGTTGGTTCTGATCCCTTTTTTGACCAAATGTTGATGTACGGCACTGGTAGCCAGCAACGTAGGGATGGCTGCCTTGCTTTTGCCAATGCCACGTGTAGATAAAATAATTACTTGGTATCCATCGTTGACTGCCTGCTCTGCTTTATCTACGACAGCATCAAGTGCCGTTTGCATCGCGCCTCTTTTGGTTGCATCAAAGAGTATCTTGATCGTTATGGCTTTGAAGTTCAGCTCACTGACCCCTCTTAGCTTTTCCAGCTGCTCATTGGTCAGAACAGGATGCGGCAATTTGATAAATTTTCTCTTTTCATCCGCCTCCTGAAAGAGATTTCCCTGGGGTCCGATATAAGCCGTCAGAGACATGACGGACTCTTCCCTGATCGGATCGATCGGAGGATTGGTAACTTGGGCAAAGAGCTGATGGAAGTAGTTGCAGAGGTTGATAGATCTATTTGAAAGTACTGAGAGTGCTGAATCATTACCCATAGATCCGGTCGCTTCATATGCTTCATTCGCCATCGGTGTCAGGATCATTTTCATATCTTCCTGAGAGTAGCCATAACACTTTTGCCTCGCCAGTATCGTAGCGTGATTGGGCTGTTTTACTTCACGATTCAATGGCAGATCATCAAGATTGATCTTTTGCTTGTCGACCCAGTTTCCATAAGGGTGAGCTGTCGAAATCCTCGCCTTCAGCTCCTCATCACTGATGATCCTGCCCTCTTCCAGATCAGCCAGGAACATTTTTCCAGGCTGCAGCCTGCCTTTCAAAACGATCTTGTCAGTCGGAAACTCCAATGCCCCCTGCTCTGATGCCATCACCAGAATATCATCTTTGGTCAAAAAGTACCGTGAGGGGCGCAGACCATTTCTGTCGAGGGTTGCACCAATAAATTTTCCATCTGTAAAAGCCACCGACGCCGGACCATCCCATGGTTCCATAAATGTGGCATGATACTCATAAAACGCTTTTCTATCCGCATCCATCTCCTCATCTCTCCATGCCTCGGGGATCATCATCATCAAAACATGGGGTAGCGGCCGTCCTGCCAGCGTGAGCAGTTCGACAACATTATCCAGTATAGAAGAGTCCGATCCACCCGATTCATTGATCAGATAAGGATAGATCTTATCCAGCTCATCATCGGTAAAGAGTTTGGATTTGAGCATCGACTCTCTGGCTCTCATCCAGTTGATATTGCCCCTCAGTGTATTGATCTCACCATTGTGTGCCAGATACCTGAAAGGCTGAGCCAGCGGCCAAGTCGGGAATGTGTTGGTAGAAAATCGGCTATGCACCAATGCGATGGCAGACTCAAAGTCAGGGTCATTCAGATCAGCAAAATAGCCCGGGAGCTGCTCGGTGATCAACTGGCCTTTATAAGAGATCGTCTTGTAGGACATAGAAGGCATATAGAAGTATCCCGTACCCCTGACATTTGACTGCGTCACAAGTGTTTGCGCGTGTTTGCGGATGACATAGAGTTTGCGCTCAAAAGCATCCGAGTCGATATTTTTATCTTTTTTGATAAAGACATGATGGATATAAGGCTCTACCGCTTTGACCCGCTCGCCCAATGCTTCATTGTTCGTAGTGACCCTTCTCCAGCCGAGACACTCCTGGCCCATCTCTGCGATACACTGCTCTACGATAGTTTCACATACAGTATAAGCTTCGGGATCTTTCGGCAAAAAGACAACACCGACGCCATAATTGCCGAACTCCGGCAAGTCAATACCAAGTTTTTTCACTTCTTTTCTCATAAAGCGATCAGGCATCTGCGTCAGTATTCCGGCTCCATCACCTGAATTCTTTTCGGCACCGACAGCACCTCGATGCTCAAGGTTGATCAAAAGCTCGATACCTTTTTGAACGATATCATGGGATTTTTTTCCCTTTAGGTGGGCAACAAAACCGACTCCGCAAGCGTCATGCTCAAACTGCGGGTCATACAGACCTTCTTTTTTAGGTAGATACTCTGGATTCATAAAACTATTCTTTCAGTATGGATTTACCGGCAGATTCCCAAGCGGCATTCGAGACAAAAAGGCTACATAAAAGAGCTGTACCATTTACTCTTTTAAAGCAAATTTTATTTCGTATTAAATATTGTACTACAATTTTTATAATTATTATTAGATATGTCTCAAATATGATGAGCTTACTTTTGGTAATTCAAAAAAAAGGGGGTCCCTTTGTCCCGGGAAGGTACAAGTTTTTTGACTGATAATGGATCAATGGAAAATAAACCTGATTGGGATAAAACTACCTCACATCAATTTTCCGCTATCTGAGGAATTCCTTAGCGCAGTACAGTTCTATCGCGACCTGTTTCTTTAGCCTCATAGAGTGCATTGTCGGCACGTTCGACCATCTCTACGATATCCGTATCACTGCTCAGATAACCACTGACACCGAAACTCACTGTAAAAGTGACTGGGTCATGGTCCGTCTGAATATGCATGTTTTTTACAGCCACACGGATTTTTTCTGCTACTTTCAAAGCATTTTCAGTACTGGTCTGAGGTAAGAGAATACTAAACTCATCTCCACCCCAGCGACTGAAAAGATCTCCTTTGCGCAAAAGAGAAGCAACCTCCTCGCTAAACATTTTCAATACAAGATCACCAATAAAATGACCATGATTATCATTGATGATTTTATAATTGTCTATATCCATCATGATCAAAGAGAGATCATTTCCAAAACGACTGGTATTGGAGAAATCACGTTTGAACTCAGCATCAAAAACACGGCGGTTCATAACACCGGTGAGATCATCAATGCTGGCTAGCCCAATCAACTGCCTCTTGATATCTTCATCGTATTTGATCCATTTTATAATAGCCACAACGACAAAACCGAAGCCTACAAGACGAAAGAGGTCTTCCAGAACATCTGTAATGGAAACAGGATAAACATAAACCGTTTCTGTTGTAGTGATAAATAGCGAAATATAGATAAAAGTAAAACCCGACATAAGATAGTAATAGACTTCTTTGATATCTATCATCTTCTGCACAATAAAAAGTGCCAGTATCATAATGAGTGTAATGCTACCATAGGATGCAAGCCCAAAATAATTGATCTCCGTCTTCATCT
>JAYEND010000093.1:0-4016 GCA_034721895.1 Campylobacterota bacterium
TGCACAGGCAAAGGAGGTAGTATTGAGTGATAAGAAAACTTCGATCTCCTATTTGCAGAGAAAGCTTCAAATAGGGTATAATAGATCAGCGAATATTATTGAACAGCTTGAAGCGACAGGTGTACTCAGTGCACCCAACAATAAAGGCAATAGAGAAATCTTATAAAAGGAGTCAATGCAATGGCATATTATTCAAAAGCAAAAAAGGGTGAAAAGGTCTATGGACTTATTTTTGGTAAGGGGAAGATCGTCAACGTCCTTCCTGATAGCTTTTACACATTAATGATCGAGTTTGAAAATGGGTATGAGGTACCTTATACAGAGGATGGCATTCCCGGCTGGGGCAACTTTAAAAAGCAGACGATGTTCTATAGAAAGGATGTAGACTTATGTAACGAAGATTTTTCTCCTGTGGAAAAGGTTCTTGCACCTAAAAAGATCATCAAGCTCAGAAACAAGAACAAACTTGAAGTGAGACTCCCCTCCGGTATATGGAAAAATATCAAAAAAGCTGAACCTGCTTATGTGGAGAATTTGCTGGAAAAGTGCCAGTATCACCTTTTTAGAAAAAAGAATAATACATAATAATTGTTCACCATTTTCCTGCTTCCAGCCTCTCCCTGAGGTAGAAGGAAAAGAGATCTTTTTTCTGTAACTATCCGATACACAAGAAACAACACAATTTTTCTTCTATTTAATTCAACCTCCCTTCAACTTCATTTTTGGTATTATAGTCTTACCAAATTATTTTAATTACAGAGGAGACTTTATGGCCTTATTAGAAGAGTACAAAGCACATACCGTTGAGAGAGCAGCACTTGGTGTAACACCATTGGCACTGACAGCGGATCAGGTTGCTGAATTAGTAGAATTGCTGAAAGCATCACCCGTAGTAGATGCTGACTATGCGATGGAGCTTTTTACAGAAAAAGTACCGGCAGGTGTGGATGATGCAGCCTATGTAAAAGCAGCATTTTTAAATGATATCGTACAAGATGACGCATCTTGTGAAACTATTGATGCGGTTAAAGCAACAGAAATTCTGGGAACAATGTTGGGCGGATTTAATGTTGCGCCACTTGTGGAAGCACTTAAAATAGACGGACCGGTTGCAGAGTCTGCAGCAGAGCAGCTTAAAAACACACTTCTTGTGTATGATTCATTCAACGATGTTAAAGCACTTATGGACGGTGGAAATGCATTGGCAAAAGAGGTTGTTGAGTCCTGGGCAAATGGTGAGTGGTTTACGAATAAGCCAGAGATGGAAAAAGAGATCACCGTCACTGTTTATAAAATTCCCGGTGAAACAAATACGGATGATCTTTCCCCTGCTTCCGAAGCATTTACAAGAGCAGACATTCCTCTCCATGCCAATTCATTTCTTGTAAACAGAATGGATAACCCACTCGATACAATGAAGGAACTCAAAGAAAAAGGTCACCCTTTAGCTTACGTTGGTGATGTTGTCGGTACCGGTTCTTCAAGAAAATCCGGTATCAACTCAGTGCAGTGGCATATGGGTAGAGATATTCCAAATATCCCCGGTAAAAGAACAGGCGGTATCGTCATCGGTGATATCATTGCGCCTATTTTCTTCAATACGGCAGAAGATAGCGGATGTATTCCTATTCAGGCACCGATTGGTGATCTTGAGACAGGTGATGTGATCACCGTGAAGCCTTTTGAAGGTGTGATCGAAAAAGAGGGCAAAGTTGTCTCTGAATTTACGATCGAGCCAAATACGCTGCCTGACGAGATGAGAGCAGGAGGTCGTATTCCACTCATTATCGGTAAAGGATTGACTGCCAAAGCCAGAGAGGCACTCGGTATGGATGCCGGTGAGATCTTTATGGTTCCAGCTCAACCAGAAGATAATGGTAAGGGTTATACTCTTGCACAAAAAATGGTTGGAAAAGCTTGTGGTATCGAAGGTGTCAAGCCGGGCGTTTACTGTGAGCCTGTAGCAGCAACGGTTGGATCTCAGGATACAACAGGACCGATGACGAGAGATGAGATCAAGGAACTTGCGGCACTTAGCTTTGGTTCAGACTTTGTACTCCAGTCTTTCTGTCACACTGCTGCTTATCCAAAGCCGGCAGATATCAATCTCCAGCATACACTTCCAAAATTCTGGACAGAGAGAAAAGGATTTATCCTTAGACCGGGTGATGGAGTTATCCACTCCTGGTTGAACAGAATGTGTCTTCCTGATACTGTGGGTACAGGTGGAGATAGTCATACTCGTTTCCCTATCGGAATCTCATTCCCGGCAGGATCAGGCCTTGTAGCATTTGCAGGTGTAACAGGTATGATGCCGCTGACTATGCCTGAGTCTGTGCTTGTTAAATTCTCTGGTGAAATGCAGCCGGGTATCACACTGAGAGATATGGTCAATGCCATTCCTCACCAGGCGATCAAAGATGGTTTGCTGACCGTTGAGAAAAAAGGTAAGAAAAATATCTTTGCCGGTAGAGTTCTTGAGATCGAAGGTCTCGAAGATCTTAAGTGTGAGCAGGCGTTTGAGCTCTCTGATGCTTCCGCAGAACGTTCAGCAGCAGCGTGTACAGTGAAGCTCAACAAAAAGCCTGTAGCTGAATATTTAGAGTCAAATGTTGCACTTATCGAAGAGCTTATTGCTCAAGGGTATGAAGACAAAGCAACACTCGAAAGAAGAGCGCAGAAGATGAGAGACTGGTTGGCAAACCCTGTTCTTATGGAAGCAGATGCAGATGCAGAGTATGCAGCAGTGATCGAGATCGATATGGATCAGATCAAAGAGCCTATCCTCGCATGTCCAAATGATCCTGATGATGTGAAAACATTGACTGAGATCAGAGAAGCCGGACTCAGAACAGAGCTCGACGAAGTATTTATCGGGTCTTGTATGACAAATATCGGCCTCTTCAGAGCATTTGGTGAAATTCTTCGAGGTGAAGGCCCCGTTGCAGCGAGAACATGGGTATGCCCACCTACAAAAATGGATGAGAAGCAGCTTAACGAGGAGGGGTATTACTCGATCTTCGGTATGGCTGGTGCCAGAACTGAGATCCCTGGCTGTTCACTCTGTATGGGTAACCAGGCACAAGTGGCAAAAGATGCATGGGTATTCTCAACATCGACAAGAAACTTTGATAACAGATTGGGCAAGAACTCACAAGTCTATCTTGGCTCTGCTGAGCTTGCTGCTGTGGTTGCACTCAAAGGTGCATTGCCAACTGCCGCCGAATACCTAGAGATCGTTCAAGACAAGATCAAGCCGGAGATGAGTGATGATATTTATAAATACTTGAACTTCGACAAAGTTTCCAAAGAAGAACTTGAAGCGATGGTGGAGTAGTCTCTCGACCCTCTCTCGGTGCGGCTCCTCTTAAAATAGAGGAGCCGATTATCTTCACGTTTTTCACTATTATTTCCTTTTAAAAAACTTACATAACCTATCTATCATACTTTTAGACAAATAGGGTGAAATCGCTACCTTATTATTGGTGTATTATTCTATAATATTACCGCACCAAGTAACTAAGTCAATTTTTCAGGAGTCTGTCGGACCATCTGATTGATCCAAAAATTTGCAATAAAGAAGTTGCAATAGAATAGTCTGCTTATAGAAGGAATATTATATGAAAATCATTTTAACCATATTAGCCATTGTTGTCGTAGTCTACACCCTGATGCGGCTCTATTACCATATGCCGGATATTACGAAACGTTCAGTAACCCATACGATTGATGATGGCTTTGATACTTCCCTGGGGCGAAAAGTCCTCCCGGTTTTGGAGGCAAACCCCGGAAAAACAGGGGTCCACCTTCTTGCTGACGGTCGTAATGCCTTTGTGGGTAGAGTAGTATTGATTAATAAAGCTGAGAAAAGTATCGACTTGCAGTATTATCAGCAAAAATCTTCAATCGGAGGGATAGGCAGATAGAGTATCGAAGGGTAGCGTTAGAACACGGAGGTTGAAGATGTAACAATCATGTACTCCTTTAGTGATTAAAAAGATAGCGCAAACCGATAG
>JAYEND010000094.1:0-4000 GCA_034721895.1 Campylobacterota bacterium
GTCTTGCCTCTGCCTGATTAAGTTTGACTTGATACTGTGAAGGGTCTATTTCAAAGAGCAGGTCACCTATCTTCACTTGTTGGTTATCTACCACATGTATTTTAGTTACCATACCATTGACACGAGGCGTTACCTGGATCACCTGTGTACGAACCTGTCCGTCTCTTGTCCATGGATTGTCTATATATGCTCTGTATTTGTTATAAGCAAAAAATGCAGCGGATCCTAAAATAGCAAGTGTAAACAATACTTTTATTATTTTCTTCATTATTAACCTTTAAAATTTAATCCAAAATGTGTCAATCAATACCATATATAACGCCATGATCGCAATAAATACGTAGGAGGGTGCCGCGAGATAGCGTGTCAGTTTCAGTTTGTTCAAGAGCATTACTGTGACAAGTGCTGCTAAAAATGAGAGTATGGTTACTGCCAGAATAGGTGAGTAATAGACATCACCTATTGAGAGTTCATACGGGTATGGATTTGTCACTATTCCACTCCTTCGGGAAGTCTTGTCATATCAGGATCAAGATACCTGCCCCAATCCACACGCTTCTTCATTTTGGCTGCTGTCTGGGCAGAAAGATAAGATTTCCCTTTGCTTATCTGCCATCCGCCGCCAAGTGCTTTGTAGAGTAGAATAACATTAATGGCAAGATTTCCTTTGATCACGGCATATCGATCCTGAGTACTTGTCAATTTCTCTACAGTAGTAAGCAGACGCTGATAATTTACCAAGCCGTCATTGTATTGAACCACGGAGATATTGAAGGCACGAACCGTAGCATCAACTGCTTTTCGGTTCTCTGTCTGCTGTTTTTCTGTCAAGATATAACCTTGTAGTGCATTTGAGACTTCAGCAACTGCAGAGAGGACACTTTTGTTATAGTTAACCAAACTCTCTTCAAACACGGCATCTTGCAGACGGATCTTGTTTTTGATGCGTCCATATTGGAAAATATTCCAAGAAAATGACGGCCCCACTGTTACACCCAATGCATTGCTGCCTGAAACCCAGGAACCACTTGCATTATTACTGTTAAGCCCTATATTTCCAAAGAGTGAAAAGCTGGGATAGAGTTCTGCTATAGATGCTCCTATGAGCGCATTGTTCGAACGGACATGATACTCAGCGACTTTGATATCTGGTCTTCTTGTGATGAGGTCGGCATCTATTTTATTGTAAGGGTTTAAGCGAGCTTGAGGGATCATAGCAATATTCAGCAGACTAGAACTGCTATCTTTGATCTGCATCACACCTTGCTTCTCCTGACCAATATATTGAGAAGTAGAATCCTGATACTTTTTGCTGCCTGATGCAAGTATTTTATTGACGCTTATCTCATTCGTACCCAATAAAAGAGCGATTGCATTGCGTGCTTTTATTTTTGTGAGTTCGATAGATGGGATAGCTGAACGAGTATTATAAAGCTGTGAACGTGCCTGTTGCATATCGAGTTCAGATACATTACCCGAGTTGAACTGTATCTCAGTCATTTTGGTCACTCGCTCTTGGATCAGAACACTTCGTTTGGCATAAGCTATACGCTCTTGTGCTGTACGGTAGTTGATATAGTTACGGGCTACTTCTGCAATCACAGATACCATAATATTATTATAAGAAGCAAGACTTGCATAGAGGTTTGCCTCTGAAGATTCGATGCCTCGTGCATATTTACCCCAGATATCCATCTCCCAGCCTATATCAAAGTTCAAACCGACTGTAGCAACATCAACTGCTTTGGTATGTGAAGAGCTAGCTGAACCGGAAATTGATTGTGCTTGAGGGAAAGCAAGACCTTCACTGATACCAAGAACTGCTCGTGCCTGAGCGATGCGCAGACCGGCACTCTGGATATCAAGGTTTTGTACATAGGCTTTTTGAATCAATCTATTGAGAGTGGGATCATGAAAAGTTCTCCACCATTGTGCGATAGCTTTATCATCTCTTTTTCCGTTATGTTTCCATTTTTCCGGGATCGGTGGATTGCCGATACCCATAAAGTCCGGACCCAATTTGGCACATCCACTTAACATCAATATCGTCAGAACAGTTAGTCCCAACTTTGGTAGTTTAAGTATCATACTTTACTCTTTTCATTTAAAATCTACTTCTCTTCAATACTTTAAAATCTAACGCTTCCATCATATTTTGACAGCTAAAAAGTGACAACCATACATTTCTGCGAAGCGAGATATTTTCATAAAACTCAACAATCTCTTTCTGCGAATATTGATCAGACTTCATAGTGGAAAGAAAATATTTCAATTTCTCCTCAATTGTCTCAATAATTTGCTGCTCATCCCTCCAAAGAGGATCAATCTCTTTGACTTCTTTACCCTCGGCATACTGAGTGAACAGATTTGCCAAAGGTTCACCGTTATTTTCTGCTACATAAGCTCTGATAAGAGGGTTATCAATGACTTGCTTATCTTTTCGATACACTATCTGCAGCAGATAAGCTAGTGTTTCACACTCTTTGGTAAATGCCAACAGTTGTTTTTGATCTATCATATCAAAATAGTTCGTATCTATCTTACTCGCCCAGAGCTGCATTTTTTTTACGGTATTCATCAGATGATTATAACTATATTTTGCATCTGCTGCACCTATGAAGGTTCCTTTATGGCGGTTAAGATTATAGCCTCTTCGCAGGAGTTTTGAAGAGAGAGTAAAAAACCTTTTTTTCATAGTCAAAAAAAGGTGTTCAGGCTTTGTTGAAAAAGGAATATAATAAAAGAGTAACAGTACGAACAGGAAAAGATAAAATACAAACAGTATTAACAAAAAGAGGTTAAAGTTGTAATACATAGGATTGTTTAACCCCAAAACTGCCATACCAAGCAGAAAGAAAATACTGATCTTTGGAGTGATGAAGTAAAACCCTATAAATGAGTAGATAAAGATAAAAAGTCCCAATTCCCAACCATAGTAGATGTTGGGCAGTACCAGTATGTACATAGCTGCTGCAAAAAGAAATGAAAAGGTAAAAATGATGATCAGCAATGAGGGTTTAAGCGGAGAGAATGTTGTCAATACACTCAAGGCAGTCGCCAGTGTGACGATAAGAAAACCAGCCGGTGGATTCACGGTGATCCAAAATATCGTTGTGACCCAAAAGATGATAAAACTTATGAGTGCACCTTTCATATCTTCAACATCAAACCAATTAAAGCTTGAGGGGTTAGGCACATTTGCAAGTTTGAAATATGTAGGATACGGGCTTATGATAGCATTGAATTTCTCTGCAAAATCTCTCAATTCCTTGTGGATTTTTTCTATATCTGCCATTGTGGCAGCCAATACTGCACGATCCAAATGGGAAAGTTCTTTTATCTCCTCTACATGATAGATCGCTTTCCAGGCAGAAGGTATATCGATCTCTTTACCTTCTTTGATAGAGTGCTGCAACGCACTGAATAGTTCACTTATCTCTTCGTTTGCACTATCAAAGTTGTTTATGTATTTAGAGTATTCGTCTGCGAAATGAACTTCATCGTTATAGGATAAAAGCATGAGCAGCTCATTGATCTGTTTTGCATTCTGCATAATAGAGTTTCTCTGTTCAATGCTAAGACTCAACTCGTCAGCGCCTGAATTGATGACAGAGGTCTCAAGTAATTTTTCCTCTTCTTGCAGTTTTTGATAGAGGGCTTTGCGCTTTTCTTCGGTATCATCTCTGTGTCGATAAAGCTCTGATTGTATAGAGAGAAGTTTTTCAGCAATATCCAGTGTGCCATCTTTGGTCTTTACCGGCCATATAAATATACCGATAAGTGTAAAAATCGCGATACCAAAAATCGTCATGAATGTACGGTCAATACCATAGATAAAGACATCATCGATTTCACCGTTTTTAAATACCATCATCATCGTAACAGATGTGAGCATAAAGACTGTCATGTCACCTTTGTAGGCTCTTGTAAGATAGAGAAAAAATGTGACAAATATAGATAAAAACAGCAAATACCACTCTCTGTCCTGAGGAAAAAACCC
>JAYEND010000095.1:0-3996 GCA_034721895.1 Campylobacterota bacterium
GTAGATTCTGTAGCCGCATTGTCTCCATCCCTTGCTACTTTTGCAGTCTGCTCAACGATACTATCCGTATCAACATCCATCATAGATGTAGCAGCGACGGTATCTCCACTCATTACCTCTTTGGTAGCTTGCTCAACGATGCTATCCATATCAACATCTGCTTCTGGTTCTGGCAGCGGTGGAATTTTACCATTTTCCCTTGGTTTCGATGCTGGTGTTCGTTTGATAGTTTTTTTCTTTTCTGCTTTTTTTTCAATTGGCTGCACTACAGGCTGGTTACTGCTGCATCCCGCCAGCATTAGAAGTGCCAATATTCCAAAAATGATAATTTTCATTATGCTACTCCAAAAAATTTTACGCATTTTACCCCAAGTAAACTGATGAAGGGCTATACTCATTGCCTTCAAATGTAAAAAACCACTTTCAATGTAGCCTTAGTTAACCCAAGAATATTTTTTTAAAAAAGTTTTCACCTTTCAGCTTTTGCCACTTTTCCAATTGTTAAGATTTGAACAGTTAGCAATGACATTATTACCACCCCGACTAAATACCTAAAACTTTAAAAGAGCGAGAAGAGGTAAGATGTGAGTGAAAAAATATGCAGGACTGGCCGTAGTCAATTCAAATATTTTTTTGCTTGCAGATTGCCTCTTCTCGCTCTTCCCGAAGGGTGCAGTGCTTTCGTCCATACTCTGCGTTAGATTTTTTCGAATTCGCTTTGGCGAGTCCTTCAAAAATCTGCCTTGATTATGAACGAAATCACTGCATTAAAGATTTAGGTATTTAGTCGGGGTGGTAATAAAACAACATAATGGAAAAAAGACATGGAAATTCAGAAATGAAGCACCAAATTTTGGTTTGATGGCAACCCGGCTATCTCTCCAACAGAGACCCATGGCTTTCCGTCCCCGCTTCACAACGGGTTTGGCCTTATTACAAGATGTCCAAAATTATTACATAAGTAAACTTAGATAAATATTATGTTATTTTCTCAGCAATTCCTGAAATTCAAATGCAGGTGCGGGTTTTGCAAAAAGATATCCCTGAGCCCAATCACAACCAAGCTGTTGCAGTATATTGTATTGGTCTCTGGTTTCAATCCCCTCTGCAACAACTTTGATCTGCAGACTGTGCGCAAGTGCAACAATAGCCTTCACTGTTTTTTGTTGATCTTCATTGGTATCAATATCTTTGAGCAGTGAACGATCCACCTTGAGTGCATGAATCGGCAGTTTCTGTAGCCGCTCAATAGAGGAGCCTCCAACACCGAAGTGATCCAAAGAAAGATAGACTCCAACTTTCTTCATGATGCCAAACTCCATGTCTATTTTATCAATATTTTCCGTAGCGCATGTTTCAGTAATATCGAAGTTGAAATATCGTGGATCAACTTCATGCTCTATAAAAAGCTCTTCAAGCTTGACAGCCATCTGGGGAATATGCAATTCTCGGGAAGAGAGATTGACTGAAATTTCAATATTTTTAAATCCAAATTCACTCCAGGTCTTACGCTGATGGATGACCTCAGTCAATACATACTCTCCTATATCAAGGATCAAACCTGTCTTTTGGGCAATATCAATAAATGCTTCCGGTCCGATCAATCCATGCTTGGGATGTTTCCACCGGATCAATGCCTCTGCTGCAATCACATCATCTGTATGAAGATCAATAATAGGCTGATAGTAGATAATGAACTCTTTCTTCTTCAGACCGGACTCAATCTCTTCGTTCATCAAAATCTCTTTTTTCAGGATACTGCTCTGCTCTTCCCTGAATAACCCAATGATACCCTCTCCTTTTTCCTTTGTTTTTTCCAGTGCCACAAAAGCATGATCTATCAACTGATTGGAGTTCCTTCCGTGTTCCGGGAAAATCACTATACCTGAAGAGATCAGGATATTGGAATGATTATCCTCTTCTTTAAATAAATTAGTAACCTCCTGGTTGATCTCTTTTCCTATCCTTAAAATCTCTTTTTCACTCTTTACATTTTTGACAACAAGCAGAAAATTGTCACAATCCAAACGGTAAATCAGGGTATTGTTATGTTTATATCCTGACAAAAACTGGGCAGCTTTTTTCAAAAGGTCATTGGCATACTCATATCCGAATAATGTCCTTAAAGCATCAAAATCATTGATACTCAAAAGCAGAAGAGCAAACTTCTGCGTCTTTTTTTGAGCCTCTATAGCAAGTTGATTAATCTCTGAAATTGCCTGAAATTGACCGGGAAGACCAGTCATCATATCTATCTCTCCAGCTCTTTTGCTATCCTCCTCTTCATGATAGTAGGCATCGATATCCTTAATCACACAAATGGTCTGTTTTTTCTTATCCAATGATCTATCGATATAGAGATTGACAACCCGTTTGATATTTCCGATCTGAAGTGTAACCTTCTCAAGATGAATCGTTCCCCCCAGCATCTTGCTCTGCTTTTCAATCACTTCAATAATCGTTTGGGGATCAGAGTTGCCTGCCTGAAGGATAACCTCCTCTTTGAGAGGCATATGCTTATAGTTTGCTTCAAGCTGAAGCAACTTCCTGGCCGCTTTATTGGCAAAGAGAACATGATAGTCATCAGAGAAAATAACTTCTGCCTCATCCTTGTATTCATTGGCATTTTTTAAAAGACTGATTTCACTTTGCAGACTCTTGATCTCTCTTGTATCCTGACTTTTCAATCTAAAAAACAAAAATATCAAGACTGCAACAACAGCAATTATACCAACGATCATCATTAAATCCATTCGTCACCTTTCCTTGTCTGTTTCAATTTTATAGACGTCGCTGCGTATCAACTCCTGAAACTCAAATACCGGCAGAGGCTTTGACATGTAGTACCCCTGTCCAAAATCGCAACCATACTCTTTGAGCAATTCATAGGTTGCCTTATCCTCAATTCCTTCTGCAGTCACATTCAGTCCGAAGCTGTGGCCCAACGCGATCATCGCCTTGACAATGGTCTGATGTTCATCATTCCTGACCAGGTCGTAGATAAATATTCGATCTATCTTCAAAGTATCCAAAGAAAACTCTTTGAGGTAAGCAAATGATGAATAACCGGTTCCAAAATCATCCAGGGCCAATTGTACGCCCAGTTGCTTCAAGCTTTCAAATTCACTCTTGGTCGTCTCTGCATTGATCATCGCAACATTCTCTGTTATTTCAAACTTTAGCAGGGCGGGATCGACCTGATTTTTTTGTACAGTATCGGCAATGTAGGCCGCAATATCCGTAGTCTCTATTTCGCGGAAAGAGAGATTGACAGATACCTGTATCACATCAAACTTGAAGATTTCCCAGCGTTTTTGTTGCTTGCATACCTCATTAATGACAAATCTTCCTAACTCCACGGTAAAACCGGTTTTTTCTGAAATAGGAATAAATTCCATAGGGGCGATCATCCCCCGCTCCGGATGCTGCCATCGGATCAAAGCCTCTGCACCAATGATATTGTCTGTCTGTAAATCTATAATGGGCTGATAGTGGAGTACAAACTCGTGATTTTTTAATGCCTCATGCATCTCATTATGCAAAGAGAGTTCATACTGTGCATGCTTCAAAAATGGCATATCCTGATCGACAACGACATAACCATCCCCTTTATTCTGTGCCTCTGATAATGCTTTATAGGCATTATCAATCAAAAAATTGATACTGTTGCCGCTTTCAGGGAAAAAACTTACTCCGGTAGAAAAAGTCAAATGCATCTGGGCATTACTGAAGTCAAGCAGGTCATTCAAGTCTTTATCGATCTGTCTGACAATTTTGATCGCCTGGTCTCCAGACTCTGTATCCGGTGCCATGATCATAAAATTATGACGTGTCATCTGATACAAAGAGTAGCCCAATCTCTTGGCGATATGCTGCAAATATTCAGAAAATCTATTGATAAATATGTCTGTTTTCTGATAACCCAGTGTGGCCCTCAGAACATTAAAATTATCGAGGGAAAGTGCCATCAGAGCAAATTTTCTATTTTGAGCCTGC
>JAYEND010000096.1:0-3792 GCA_034721895.1 Campylobacterota bacterium
CGCAAAGAAGCAACCTGCAAGCAAAAAAATCTTTGAATTAGCCAGCTAGTCCTGCAGATTTTTTCACTCACATCTCACTCCTTTGCACTCTCTCAAAAGTTCAGACTATTTGTCGGGTTGGTAATAAACTGTGATTGCTACGACTGCAATTGCAAATCCGCCATCATGACTGATAGAGAGTGAACTCTCTTTGATTTGGTGCCGCTCCTGTGCCTCATATGCAAGTTCAAAATATGGAGTACCTTTGGAATTTTTGAAAACTTCAATATCGTGAAATGCAAGTTCTTTCCCGATGCCGCAACCCAATGCCTTGGCAATCGCTTCTTTCGCTGCCCAGAGACCTGCCAGAGACTCTATCTTGTTTATCCGTTCTATTTCAGAGGGTGTTAAAAATTTCTCCTTAAAACGATCCCCGAATTTTTCCAGTGATCTCTCGACTCTACTGATCTGTATGATATCTGTTCCTATTTTCATGAGCGCTCCTCTAAAAACCATTAATTAA
Source organism: Campylobacterota bacterium (assembly GCA_034721895.1). GTDB lineage: Bacteria > Campylobacterota > Campylobacteria > Campylobacterales > Sulfurovaceae > SZUA-451. The sequence continues at coordinate 503 of JAYEND010000096.1, forward strand.
AAAATCGATAGCATTAATGATCTCATCATGATATTCCTTAAGATTGGTAATCTCATTTTCCAGCATTGAAACCGGAACCCCTGCCATTTCTGCGACAGATAAGACAATACTGTTCCCTTCGATCTGAAAAATTGGATTGAGATGTTTAACAGGTTTTAAAGTTTTGGATAAAGGTATTACGACTCTGGTTGTCATGGTCGATAACAAATCATTTTGTATATCAAGAAGATAGGGATATTCCTGGTTAGATTGTATGTTTGGATTACGATAGACAGAAAATTGTGCCATTAAAAACTCCTAACGCCATCACTGAATGTGCCATTTTTGCCAATCTTTTGGTTGTAATCTTCAATTGCATCACGATTTTCCTCTTTCCATCTTTCCTCCTCTCTTTTTTTAATGAGGTCAGTCAAAAAGTATTCAAAATTCTGTGATAGATTGATTTTATAGCTTTTGGCTTTTTTTAACAGATCGGAGTTAATAGTCAGAGATGTCGGCTTTTTAGGTGCCTTTTTGTTATATGTAGCTATCATACATACTCCTAATAATATATTTTATACACATATTATAGCATATATTTTTATCACATCCACTCCACAACCTTGGAAACTTCATCGGCAACAAAGCATTTGATAATGGTTTCTTCGATGGGTTTATTGGGAATAATGGCTTTGGTGAAGCCCTGGGTCTGGATCTCTTTGAGTCTTTGGGAGAGTCCGCTGACTTCCCGGATTTCTCCGGTGAGGCTGACTTCTCCGATAAAGAGGGTTTCGGTACTGAGTTCACGGTTGCGGTAGCTGCTGAGAATGGCGGCGATGATGGCGAGGTCGGCGGAGGGTTCATTGATCTTGATGCCGCCTGAGATATTGATAAAGACATCATAAGTTCCCAGGGGGAGATCGAGCTTCTTTTCGAGCAGGGCAAGGAGCATGGTAAGGCGGCTGTTGTCAAATCCTGTGGAGCTACGTTTGGGATGCCCGTAAGATTCGCTGACGAGTGCCTGGACTTCGATGATGATAGGTCGGCTTCCTTCCATAATGACAGTGAGGGCTGATCCTGACTGGAGTTTTTCTTTGTTGAAGAACTTGCCTGCCATACTTTTGGCATCGTTGAGCCCCTCTTTGTTCATTTCGAATATACCCACTTCATTGGTAGAGCCAAAGCGGTTTTTGAAACCTCTGAGCAGCCGTAGTTCAGAGTTGCTGTCACCTTCAAAGTAGAGTACGGTATCGACCATATGCTCCAGGACCCTGGGCCCGGCAATCGATCCGTCCTTGGTAATGTGCCCGATGATGAAGATGGGGATATGCATCGATTTGGCGATTCGCATGAGCTCAAAGGTGATGGTGCGGACCTGTGTGACCGACCCGGGCGCGGAGGGAGTTTCGTCAGAATAGAGTGTCTGGATCGAATCGATGACGATAAACTCGTAAGATTCATTGCTTATCTCTGCCAGGACGGACTGGAGGTTGATCTCCGGGAGAAGATAGAGGTGGTCGTGATTGGCCTCCAGTCGGTTGGCCCTCATCTTGATCTGCCCGGCTGATTCTTCACCGGAGACATAAAGGACTTTTTTGGATTCACTGGCGAGATTTCCTGCAATTTTGAGCAGCAGCGTCGATTTCCCTATTCCAGGGCTTCCTCCGATGAGTGTCAGGGACCCCGGTACGATTCCTCCACCCAGAACGAGATCAAGTTCCCTGCTTCCTGAGCTGAAACGTGTGATATTGTCCTCTCCGATCATTGTAATCGGTTTGGCTTTGCTGTTGACATGCAAAGAGGTTGTTGAGGAGGTCTCCTTGAGAAATTTAATCTGATCGGTAGTCAGCTCTACCATCGTCTCCCACTCTCCGCAGCCCGTACATTTGCCCATCCATCTTGGAGACTGAAACCCGCAGGCTTGACATTCAAAGAGTGTTCTTTTCTTTGCCATCATATTCCTCTGCTTTATTATTCTTAATTGAGGTATTTTAAATATTTTTTCCTAAAAAGACTCAAAAGATTGCAAATTGTAATATTTATGCGGTAATGAACTCTCTGTAGTTTAGAGAATGAGGTCTGACAGAAGCAATATGCTACAATTCAGGAGAGGTAAATTATGGATAGAAAAATTTTAATATTTGTAATGGGGTTAGTTACTACGTTATATGGAGAAGGGATGGTAAATCAAGCGGTTCCGGAAGAATTTCTTGTGTGGGGCATTCTCTTTTTATTGGCTCTGGTAGGAATTGTTATTCTGTTTATATCTTCCAGGCAAAGGAAAAGAATCAGGAAACTAGATAAAGAAATTTTGCAAAAACAACAACAGACTACACTCTTGACTAATATGAGTGAAAATATTCATGATATGACCAAAGAGGCGATCGAAAACCGTAATAGTGCAACAGAAGATCCCAAAGAGCAACCATTGGAAAATGTTCTCCCAGAAGTGATCCATACCGAAAATACACTACTGGATATGACAAATGATCTGATAGGGTTCTTGAAGTTAAAGTCTGGAAAAGTAGAAATCATCAATGAAAAATTCAATCTCAATAATGTTTTAAACGAAGTAGCAGGATCTATATGTTCAAACTTTCAGAAGAATAAAGTCGAACTGATTTTCGATATTAATAAAAGTATCCCCAGGTTTTTGATAGGAGATTCCCTTCATCTGGGGCAAATATTGACCACTCTGCTTGAGAATTCCATGATGATGACTTCTGAAGGGGAAGTCATACTGGAAATATCCAAGTTTAGCACATTTGGAGAGAAGTTGGAATTAAAGTTCCGGATTATTGATACGGGCGCAGGTATTGCTCCTGAGAAATTGGAAAGTTTGTTTGAGCCCCATTATAATGATATAAACGGGGAATATATAGGACTTAAGCTTTTTGTTGCTAAAGAATTGGTTGGACTGATGGGAGGTGAACTGACGATACAGAGTGTCGTAGGCAAAGGGAGCACCTTTGCTGTAGTTTTGCCATGGGATAGTATTGATTCTTATGATCGAAGAAAAGATTATTTACAGAATAGTAGCGGTTATTACAATCGAAGAAAATATTATTTGCAGAATAGAATTGGTACTGATAATCGAAGAAAATATCGATTACCCAAAGAAGTATTGACAGCAAAGAAAGTTATCATTGTTGACAGTAACTACCATTCCGCTCTGGCGATCAAAAAGATGTTTGCCTACTTCAGGCACAAGGTTAATGTTGTTTCCGGGGATGAGTTTGTTGTATCTAATTTTAACGAATATGATATCGTAGTATTAGATGAAAGGCTCTTTAGTGTTCAAGTTGTTGACT
>JAYEND010000097.1:0-3767 GCA_034721895.1 Campylobacterota bacterium
GATTTGTGGGAAGGGATGTCGAATCTATGATCCGTGACCTTGCTTCTGTCGCATTAAAGCTTGTCAGAGAGAGTGAGAACGCAAAGAATACAGAGAAGATCGAAGCTTATATTGAAAATAAGATCATTGAAAAACTCCTTCCTCCTTTGCCGTCAGCAGCAGGTGAGCAAAAAAAGAGTGAATATGACGCTTCCTTTGGCAGGATGCAGCAGAAGTTTGAAAAAGGAGAACTTGATCATCTGAAGATCAGGGTGGAGATGCCATTGCCTGAACTGGACATGTCTGAGAGCGGCCTTCCGCCGCAGATGATGAATGTGCAGGAGTCTATCTCCAAAGTGCTGGGAGGTTTGAACAAGAAGGGCAAGGAGAAAGAGGTCACAGTCAAAGAGGCCAGGAAGATTCTTTCGATGGAGGCCAGCAAGGAGCTCTTGGATGATGAGAAGCTTAAAGAACTTGCGATTGAAAAGGTAGAAAAGGGCGGCATTATTTTTATCGATGAAATCGATAAGATCGCAGTCTCGTCCGGAAGTCAAAGCAGACAGGATCCAAGCAAAGAGGGTGTTCAGCGGGATCTTCTCCCGATCGTTGAGGGAAGTACTGTTCACACCAAGCTTGGCATGATCAATACCGATCATATTCTCTTCATTGCAGCGGGCGCGTTTCATCTGAGCAAACCGAGTGATTTGATCCCTGAACTTCAGGGGCGTTTCCCTCTGCGTGTAGAGCTGGATAATCTGACTGAAGAAGTACTCCACCGAATACTGACTGAGCCCAAAAACTCTTTGATCAAGCAGTATGAGGCATTGTTGAAGGTGGAAGAGGTTGAACTGATCTTTGAAGAAGAGGCACTGAAAGCAGTGGCGCACTACTCTTTTCTTGCAAATGAGAAGACAGAAGATATCGGGGCACGCAGATTACATACAGTAATGGAGAAGATCCTCGAAGAGATCAGCTTCAGTGCCGATGAGCATAAAGGCGAAGAGATCAAAGTAACCAAAGAACTGGTCAAAGAGAAGCTGGGGAAAGTGCTAGAGGATGAGGATACGACGAGATACATACTTTAAATTAGCAATTAATAATTAATAATTTTGGTTTGCATTGCTGAGCAATGCTTTTACACAAGAAAGAGAGATGCAGATGATTGATGAGAGTGTTAATACCAAGGCGGGATTTGTAGCTGTTGTTGGACGTCCCAATGCGGGGAAGAGTACGCTGCTGAACCACTTGGTGGGTGAGAAGCTGGCGATGGTTTCGAAGAAGGCGCAAGCGACCCGGAAACGGATGAATATCATCGTCATGCATAAGAATGCACAGATTATTTTTGTCGATACACCGGGTATTCATGAGAAGGAGCGTCTGCTCAATCAGTTTATGCTGGATGAAGCGCTTAAGGCAATGGGAGACAGTGATCTGATCCTTTTTCTGGCACCGGCCAGTGATAAGCTGACGGAGTATGAAAAATTTCTTGCCCTGCCTCAATCAAAAAATATTAAACATATCATTGTATTGACAAAGATCGATCATGTTAAGCAGGGTGATCTGCTTAAAAAACTTGGCGAGTACCAGAAATATCAGGATCACTTCGAAGCGATCATCCCATTCTCTGTCAATAAAGGGGTAGGCAAGGATCAGCTTCTCGATGAAATTGCCAAATATCTTCCGGAATCACCTTTTCTTTATGATCCTGAGATCCTGACAACTGAAAATATCCGTGATATTTACAAGGAGTTGATCAGGGAAGCGATTTTTGAAAACCTCAGCGATGAGATTCCCTATGAGAGTGATGTGACGATCGAACGGATCGAAGAGAGTGATGAGATGGATAGGATCCATGCAACAATCGTTGTCGAAAAAGAGACGCAAAAGGGAATTATTGTCGGTAACCGTGGTGAGACGATCAAGAGAGTGGGCATGACAGCCAGAAAGCAGATGGAATTTTTCAGCGGAAAAAAGATTTATCTCAATCTTTTTGTATCGGTGAAAAAAGGATGGAGTAAAAACAGAGAGTCACTCGAAGAATTTGGATATATTGTTTAGAGGTGCCCATTTTCAACATTTTCTTCGCTTATGAATTATAAGCTCTATCTAATATCAAACAGTATAATATTTGAATCATTTATATTGTTGTGCCATACTTGTTGTGAAGCAAGGGCGGAAAGCTATGGGTCTTGAATGTCAAGATCGCCAGGTTGCCAAATCTCCTTTTTTCTTCATTCCAGTGCATATTTAAGATAAAAATGATTAATCCAATTAAAGAGTGTAAGCCACATAAGAAAGTTTTAATATTATAACATATATAATGGGTGAGCAAAGAAGGAAGTCAAGAAATGAGCACGAAGAAATCCAAGATTAAAAGTATCGTTACCGTTAATGCTTATGCCAAGAGATTTTATACATTAAAAGATCAGAAACTTAAGCCTTTAAAAAAGTTGACTTATAACAGTTCAAATTTTGTCACCTCCTATCTTAGTAATAAAGATATGATTACGACAACGATTGACATAAGCCGCAGTATTCCCCTCGAAGATATCCAGGATATTATTGAAATCAAAGCATACGAAGAATTGGGACTGGATCAGGCCAATGAATATGTGATTAAGTTTTATGAAGGTGAAGGCATAGGTGATGTACGTAAATTCAACGTATTTGTTGTTGAGCCTGAAGTTTTGGAAGAGACATTTGAGGAGATAAAAGAGGAAACGAAGTATATTGACCTTCTTGTGCCCGCTCCACTGCTTTACCAGCCAATTTATAGCAGAGGCGTCCTGGCCAAAGAGGGTACCCACTGTTTTATCTACTTTACAATGAAAGATGCTTTCATTACCTTCTACAAGAACGGAGAGTATCTCTATTCCAAATCAATCGACTATTCAATGGAATTCATTTATGATAAATATTGTGAGTTGACCGGCGATAAAGTCAATGAAGAGGAGTTCTTCAAGATTTTGGAATCAGAAGGGCTTAAAACAATCCATGCTGACTATCAGCAAAATCTGATGAAGCTTTTCGGAGAGATTTTCATCACGATCAATGATATTATTATTTATGCGAAAAGAGCCTACGACCTTCCAACTATTGACCAAATGTTTATCGGAAGCACCAAAGGGCCGATTATCGGTTTGGATGAATACAGTGAAAACTATCTTGGGCTGCAATCATCAGAATTGAATTTCAATTTTGAATTGCAGGGAGAGGAGTGGTATACAGATCAGCTTCAGTATTTGATGGTGCTCACTGCCCAGGAATACATAGAAGACAATGACAGTACGGTTAACCTGACACCCTTTGAGCGTGCCCCCGAGTTCTATAAGCGCGCGAGCGGCCAATTTATTATTACAACTTTAGTCGCAATAATGCTGGGGATATCCTATCCGCTCTATTTTCTTGTTGGGTCTTATATGAATGATGCAGCAAATTTTGTGCTTGCGAAGACTGATGCAGGATTAAAAGAAGAGTCTACAAAATATAAGAAAATTTTGGGAGATAAGAAAAAAGAAATCAATGGTCTCGACCAAAAAATCGGAGAACTGTCGAAAGTATATCATGCAAAAGAAACAACGCTCACTTCCATCTATGACAAAAAAGTCCATTATAACCTGAAGTCGGAACTATTTCATAATTTTGCCAATGAGATAAAAAAGTTCGATGTCAGTGTGAGTGAGATTTCAAGCAACGATGACACTTTTGTTATTTCTCTTCTAAGTAAAGACGAGAAGAAAATCACTGCATTGATAAAATATATCTCTGAGCAGCATTTCGACAAGATT
>JAYEND010000098.1:0-14693 GCA_034721895.1 Campylobacterota bacterium
CCCGCTTGCATCTGCAGTGATGAATGGTAGGTTTATTTCTGTCTCAGTTGCACTTGAAAGCTCTTTTTTCGCTGCTTCTGCTGCATCTCTGAGTCTCTGAAGTGCCATAACATCAGCTTTAATATCGACACCTGTCTCACTCTTGAATTCACCGGCTACATAATCGATAATTCTATTATCAAAATCATCACCGCCGAGGAATGCATCTCCTCCTGTTGCCATCACTTCAACCACACCATCACCCGTCTCAAGAACGGTCACATCGAAAGTACCGCCACCAAGGTCATAAACGATAATCTGCTCAGCATCCTTCTTGTCCAATCCATAAGAGAGTGCTGCTGCTGTTGGCTCATTGATAATACGAAGGACGTTTAAGCCTGCGATCGTTCCCGCCTCTTTGGTTGCCTTTCTCTGTGCGTCATTGAAATATGCCGGTACTGTAATAACAGAATCTGTGATCGTTTCTCCCAGGTATCCTTCTGCATCCTCTTTGAGTTTCATCAAAATCTTTGCAGAAATTTCCTGTGGCGTATAAGTCTTTCCATCTACTTCAATCGCGCAGGCACCGTTTCTATCTATAATATGATAAAGCAATCTATCTTTTGCCTCTTTCGCCTTCTCTTCATCACACATAAGGCCCATGATTCTCTTGATGGAGTAGATCGTCTTCTCTGGATTTGTTACCGCTTGTCTCTTTGCAGTATCGCCGACAAGCACTTCACCTTTATCCGTATATGCTACGATTGAAGGTGTAGTATTTTTACCCTCTTTATTTGCAATGATCGCTGCTTCACCACGCTCATATATGCTCATCGCAGAGTTTGTTGTACCTAAATCAATTCCTAAAACTTTTCCCATTCTATTTCCTTTTAAATTATTTTTTATTCCAGCTATTTTTTGGTGCTTACCATTGAAGGTCTTAAGACTCTATCTTTGATCTTATAACCCTTCTGTAAAATATGAACAATGTGTCCGCTCTCATGCTCATCACTATCAACCTGCATAACAACCTGATGCAGATTCGGATCAAACTCACCTTCACAAAGGATCTCTTTGATATAGTTCTTTTCCAGTGTCTTCCTGAGCTGTTCATATGTCAGATAGACGCCCTCTTTCATTTTCTCAAGTACTTCAGAAGCATTTTCTTCATCCGCTCCCTCGATCGCTGCCAAAGCCTGTTCGAATGAATCGATCACAGCCAATATATCTACCGCAAAACTCTCATTTGCATAAGAGACTGCCGCAGTTTTATCTTTCTCCAAACGCTTTTTAGTATTTTCGAAATCAGCGTGTGCACGAAGATATTTGTCTTTCCACTCGGCCACCTCTTCCTGTGCCTGAAGCAAAAGATCAGTATCCAACTCTTCTGAGCCACTCTGCCCTTCGATCTCTTCGGCGGAAAGCTCTTCTTCTTTCTCTTCGCCCATCGAAGCACCTCCTTTTTGTTTTCATTATTTTGCATTTATTCCATATCTCTTCTTAAATGCTTGGAGCATTATACAACATTGAGTTAAGTTTGTCAAGTAAAGTTGAATAGTATTACAAAATAAAGTTTAGTCTATTTGACTAAAGTATGGTATATGGCCTTAAATATCCCATGTTATTGGTGCTTGCCAGGCCTATATGACAGATAAAGCCATTGTAAAAATAGATATTCTTGCGGAAACAGATACAAAAATTTGGTATTTTGACCTGATCTGAATAGTTAATAGGGATGAGTTTAGAAGTAAAAAAAGGGGAGGTAAAAAAATAGAGTATCAAACTGCCCGAAGGCAATTTGAATTAGCTTCTGAGACCAAGATCTTCTTTGATCGTATTGTATCGTGCAAAGTCAACATTTCTGAGGTATCTCATCAATCTTCTTCTCTGTCCGACAAGTTTCAAAAGACCAAGTCTTGAAGAGTGGTCTTTTTTGTTTGTTTTAAGGTGATCTGTCAGATAGGTGATTCTTTCTGTCAGTAATGCAACCTGAACTTCTGTAGAACCGGTATCGTTCTCGCCTCTTGAGTATTTCGCAATAATTTCTTGCTTTTTCGCCTTATCCAAAGCCATAGTGACCTCCTGATCGGTAATTAAATTTTCTTTGTCAAGCATAAGCCTGACTGGAATTGGAACAGCAATCATATCACAAAAAGATAAAAACGGGCTAAAACAGGATATTCCGAAATTCACTTGCAATTTTAATCTAATAAGAGTAATATACTCCTAATTATAAAGGATTTAGATGCTACTAACACGTGCAAGCGAATATGCCCTGCTCTCGCTGGATAAGATCCGAAAATCAGACAAGCCCATTGGTGCAGAACAGCTCGCAAATGAACTTAACATACCCAAAAGTTTTTTAGCCAAGATCATGCAGAGTCTGGCAAAACAGGATATCCTGGAATCAAGAAAAGGTGCCCATGGCGGATTTTTTCTAGCTAAAAACCTGGATGAAATAACCCTCTACGACGTCATCACGGCAGCAGAGGGAAAGGCACCCGCTGTTCTGGACTGTACACAATATATAGACTCCTGCCCCAGCGGTGCGATCGGCACTTGTGTCATCTCCCCTTTCCTGAGCCGTTTCCAAGGCAAGATCGATGACTTTCTAATGAACCTGACACTCAAGGACATCCTTTGATGAAAAGAGTTTATCACCTTTCCCATATCGATCTGGACGGCTACGGCTGCCAGTATCTGACCACCCGCTGTTTTGATACTATCGAGTGCTACAATGCCAATTACGGCCCTGAAGTAAAAGCCAGGCTCGAAGAGATCGTCAAAAAGACCGAACAGGACAAATTTCTTCATGGCAATAACGACGAAGCACTCATTCTGATCACAGACCTTAATCTCACCACCAAGGAGGCAGGTTGGATAGAGAAAGAGGCAATGCGTATTGGCGCCAAACTTCAACTGCTTGATCATCATGGGACAGGAGCGCAGGCAGCTGAACGATTTGCCTGGTATAAACTCGACACTACACGCTGTGCGACACTCATCACGTATGACTGGCTGCAGCAGCATTATAGTTTTGATCAAAATAATGAACTGGCTACAATCGTCCAGGCGATCAATGCAATCGATATCTGGATAAGTGACGACGAACTCTTCGAGTTTGGCAAAGTCTGTCTGGGGATGATCTCAGGGGCACGGGAAGTGAACCGCATCCTCTTTCCTGCTGAAGATAGAGCCCTCAAACTCAGCCTTATCGAAAAGGCCCGTACACTCGTTACAGAAGATGAGGGAAATATCCTCCTCGATGACGCCCTGCACCCTGCAAAAAAAGCCTTTTTTATTGAGGATAAAAATGACACCAAAGACAATCTTGTCGCCAACTACGTCACTAATCTCCTCAGTCAGGACAAGACACGGCTGACTATCAACTACCGTGGATACAAGGGCTTGCTTGGCTACAATGTCGGTAACAGTTCATTGATCGGAAATGCCTTCCTCATCAGCAACCCCGACTATGATTTCTATATGGATGTCAACTTTCGCGGGCACTTCTCCCTCAGAAGCAACGACAAACTCAATGTCTCAAAAATGGCAGCTGAGATCGGCAACGGCGGCGGGCACCCCAATGCCAGCGGCGGCAAAATCGAGAACTATAAAGACTCGTTTGTCTATAGCAATGTGAAAACCTTTGTCCAGAATTACATTGACGGAAAGACGGAAAATAACGCCTAACGTTATTCTAAAGCCACAGGGAGGATAATATCAACCATAAAATGGTAAATTAACCTCAGCTCGGTAAGTCGAGCCCTATACTGCACTTCAGTTGCTAATAATAGAATACCCATTAATCATCGTTATTAAATCTAGTCACTAAAAAATCCCATTACACATACATTGCACATATCTTCAGTTGCTATTCAACAAATATTTCTACTTGATATAAGGAAAGAGTATGCGCATAGCACTTTTTTTCATATTGGGTGTCGCTCTGCTTCAGGCAGAGACCATCAACCAGCTTATCGATCGGTCACTCAAAAACCATCGTTCTCTCAAAGCGATAGAGCTGCGCATAAGTGCAAGCGATGAATATATTGCAAAAAGTCGCAACTTTGACAATCCGAATCTCTCGTTGACAGTCAATGATATCCAGTTTGATGACATTTCCAATCGTTCCCTGGAAGCGATGCAATGGACAGCGATCAGGGTCAAACAAAAATTCCCCTGGTTTGGAAAACGAGATGCCAAAACAGAAAAAAGGAGATCAGGAAGGGGTATTAAGCTAAGAAATTATCCATTTATTAATGTACCGCACCTGGAAGTGGAGACTTCAGTCCAAGGCTCGGAAAAATAATGAATACAAGGAGATAAGATGCCAAATCTGAAAAGAACCATACTTTTGGTCACGCTTCTGACCGCTGCCTTCATCATGGTAGGCTGCAGCGACAAAGAAGACGACAAAGTATCCCTCACTGAAAGCGGTATGAAATGCGGAGCGGGAAAATGCGGTACCAGTATGGTGGATGGAAATTCGGTCGTAGCCAAGAAAAAGAAAAACATACTTTCCCAAATGCGCAGGGACGATCCCCGAAAAGATTGTGTCATCAAGGCAAATTCAAACAAAGCACTTTATGACTGTGTCCGAGATCCAAAAAGCAAACGTCTGACCACCAAATGCGGCAATGCGAACGATGACATCACCATGAAATGCGGTGCGGGGAAATGCAGCTCCGGAATGTCGAAACCAAAAGTACCACCCAAGCCGGAATCTGTCAAACCTGAACCAGTCATGAAATGTGCCGCGGGAAAATGCAGCGGCGGGAAGTAAATCGGTGAATAAATTGAGATTGGGGAACCAGTCTGATTAGTGTTTCAATACTTACTCCAAGCTCCGTATATGCAGCTTGGAACATGAAACTAAGGTGTTTAGTCTGTAGTATTCACGTCAATAGATGTTTCTGTTGCTTTGGAGACGATGACACCATTTTCATCGGCACCCTTTTCCATATCGACAACAACAGGGTTAGTATTTTCAGTACCTGCTGGATAGTTTACAGTTACAAGATCATAGGCTCCTGCTTTCAGGAAGGACAACGTAAAATTTCCATCAGTCATATTAACATCAGTGCTACTGACAGCATTTGTGAAAAACACCCCGTCACTGTTTCCACTCACTTCATCTCCTTCTGGATAGGTATTGTCATAGGTACCATGTTCGTAAGCATAAACAGACAAATCATTTTCTTTTTCAGGGTAATTTTCCATATCAACCACCGTCCCCTTTATCGTACCTGAAAGTTCAGTAACAACCAGTCGGATGACAGGTTTCAGCAGATATTTTCCACTCTTTCCTGCAACGACGATCGATTTTTCCACATTAAAATCTGCCGTAATTTCGATTTGCGCATTAGCAGTAATTTCAAATTTACCTTTACCTTTATATCCACTTTGTCCTCCGCTTGGTACGAACAAGGGTACTGACCATTCTTCTCCATTATCATCTTCAAATACTATATTGCAGCCGGGATTGCTTTTAACTTTTCCGTTTCTTTCTGCTGCATCCAACTTAAAACGGATCTCTTTATAGTGCCCCACTGGCAATATAAAGTTTCCCAGGTGAAGTGAATGGCCATCCTGAAGTTCGAGCAGGTTGAATGTCTGAGGTTCAAACTTATCATTTTCAAATTCATCATTTTCAAACTCAAATTCATTGACATCGGTCCACTTGCCATTATAGTTAAACTCAATACCTGTAACTCTGATATTAACAGCTATTGGTTCGTCAGGCAACCGTGGCTTTGCATCAGTGATACTGAGCGACATAACACCGGTTTCAGTCTTCGTAGAAGGCGTAGAAGGCGTATAGCCTGAGGTAGTTCCAGAAGAAGAACTGCTTCCTCCACATCCGGCAATCAATGTGATGATCGCAAACGACAATACTATCCCGGCAATTTTGTGTATTCTTTTCATTATTTATCCTTTTGATTATTATAAATTGTAGCGAAAAATGCAATAATGATGTAGATTTGGCAACCTGGCGATCTCAATCACTAAGACCCATGGCTTTCCGTCCCTGCTTCACAACAAGTTTGGCGCAACAAATAATATTTTTGTAGAACTATGCCGTAATTCTATACCTTATATAATTAAAATAACCTTTAAGGGCACCTCTAATAATAGGTGATACCCTAAAAAAGATAAATCAAAATATTTTTACAATATATTCTATTGTATTTATTGGAGCATTATTTGGGATAAGCTAAGTAGAGATATAATGACAAAAAATTCCGAGGCAGCATGAAACCCATCTACATTACCGATCTTGACCACACTTTCCTGCGAAGCGATCTTACGATCAGCCCCTACAGTCAAAAAGTCTGGAATGCCAAAAGCCGGGAAGCGATCCTTTCCGTTGCTACTGCCAGAAGCTTCAAAAAAAGCCATGAGTTTCTGGACAAACTTCATCTTGCCGCTCCGATGATCCTGCTGGACGGGAGTATGGTCGTCTCTCCCGAAAAAGAACTGATCGATCTCAAGTTGGTCAACAAAGCTCTGGGGGATGCCGTCATCGATGAGGGAGCCAGATTTGATATCTATCCTTTTGTTATCGGCCTCAAAGATATGGATCTCAACGAAGCTTTCCTCTATCCAAACAGAGTCAATGCCCTTCAGTCTCAGGTACTCCAAAACTACCAAAACGATGACCGTCTCGAGCTGCACAAAGAAATCCGTGCCATGGAGATGAACCTCAAGATCGTCTACTTTGGAGAAGAAAAAGAGCTCAGACCCCTCACTGAACATCTTCAAAAGACTTTCGGCCATGAACTGGAATACAAACTCTCCCCGGAAAAATACTCAGACGGCTACTTCCTGACCATTCTCCACCCACATGGCGACAAAGCCCATGCCCTCCAAACCATCGCAGGCTATCTCAAAAGGGATCTGGACGACTTTACCGTCTTTGGCGACAGCATCAACGATCTAGGGATGTTCGAAAAAGCCGGAACCGCAGTTGCAGTCCAGAATGCCCTGGATGAAGTAAAGGAAAAGGCCGATATCATTTTGCAGCATACCAATGATGAGGATGCGGTAGCGAAATATTTGGAAACATTAACTCTCAGAAAATAAATGAATATTGAGCGCTTCCAGTCGCTCCGGAGTTCCTATATCCAACCACTCACCTTCGTAAAGTTCTCCAGTTACCTTACCCTCCTTCATTGCCTCCCTAAGCAAAGGTGCTAAAGCACTTTTACCATACGAAACACTCTCAAAGAGTTTTGGGGAGTAGTAGCCTATACCTGAAAATGTGTACTGCTTGGCATCGACAACAAAACTATCATTCAAAGCGAAATCCCCCTCAGGATTATGCTCAGGGTTAGGCACGAGGATGAGATAGGCCAAGATACCTTCCGGAAGTATTTTAGTGTGGTCAAACTCATAGTCAGACCATATATCACCGTTTACGACCAGGAACGGCTCATCCCCCAAGAGCGGCAAGGCTTTGACAATACCCCCTGCACTTTCCAAGGCACCCTCCTTGTGTTCATCTGAATATGTAATATTCACCCCCCACTCTGAACCGTCACCAAGAGCCTCAGGTATCTGATAACTCAAATGTGCAATATTGATAACAATATCATAAAATCCATCATGTGCTAGTCGTTCGATATGCCAGACAATCAGTGGAATGCCGCCTACTTCCAATAGTGGCTTTGGGATTTTATCCGTCAATGGCCTCATGCGCTCCCCCCGTCCTGCGGCCAATATCATCGCTTTCATCTTAAACTCCCAATTTTTCAAATAGATTCAGGAGAGGTTTCATCTCCTCATATTTAGCACTCACCTCTTTTACATATTTCAGTGTCTGAGGGATATCATCCAGATAGCCATCTTTGCCATCTCTTAAGTGCAATCTCGCAAAAATTCCCAAAACTTTGATATGCCGTTGCAATCCCATAAAATCAAACCATCTCATAAAAGTTTCATCATCAATATCCAAGCCTTTTTTGTCTCTAAAGAGCAGTGCCAGCTTCTCAATTTTCACAGGGTCAAAGGAGATATAGCAGTCACGAAGCAGTGAAACCAGATCATAAGTTACAGCGCCTACTCTGGCATCCTGATAATCAATCACCACGATCTCATCTTGGGGTGTCAGCATCAGGTTGCGTGAATGAAAATCACGATGCACAAAAAAGCCCTGAGGTTGAGACAGCACCACTTCGATCACCTTCTCTATCGTTTTTGCAATGATCCGTCTTTCTACACTGTCAAGTGCTTTCCCCAGATACTTCTCAAGATACCACTCCTCCATCAGCTCCATCTCGAATCCGAGGAAAGCTGCATCGTAAAGAGGAAGCCCCTGCGTATCTGCCTGCTGCATCTTCACAATCTCATCCATAGCCTTGCTGTAAAAGCTATTAAAATTACTATTACTGAGTCTCTGCAGTAAATGCGTATTGCCCAGGTCTTCAAGCAGCAAAAAGCCCTCTTCGAGATTTTGCGCGAGAATCTTCGGTACTCGGACATCCGCTTTTACCAATCTTCCTGTCATTTCGATAAAAGGGCTCAAGCTCTCTTTTTGTAAAGAGCTGTCCATCACAATAGTGCTGCTCTTTCCATCTTTCAGGCGATAGTAGCTTCGGAAACTTGCATCTTCTGAAGCCACTTCCAATTCCCCCCTATAACCGATGCGATTGATCCATGCCCGAATATTATTCATAGAGACCGCCCAATATACTATTTTCTTTCGTCCCGGTCACCGCCCTGAGATCAACCGGTTCTTTATGAATACGCTTATACGCCAGCCAGGCAAATGCCATCGCTTCCAAACTATCTGCATTGGCAGCAATTACTACTTCGATATTTGGCATGATCGCTTTGATACGCTCGACAAGAAAACTGTTTTTGGCTCCTCCACCACAAAGAAGGACTATGTCTCTATAAAACTTCAATGCTTCATTGGAGATACTTATGGCTGTAAGCTCAAGAAGTGTTCTTTGGATATCTTCAGGCTTATAGGATTGAGAAGTCAAATACTCTTCCAGCCAGGCCTTGTTAAACTTCTCCCTGCCTGTACTTTTTGGATAGTCTTGCTTAAAATAACTATCGTTTAGCATCTGCCCTAACAGAGTATAGTCTACTTTTCCACTCCTTGCCCACTGACCATCCTTATCATAGTCAACATCCTTATAGTCCGCTATCCATCTATCCATGAGCACGTTACCAGGGCCTGTGTCATAACCTATGAGCTTCTCATCAATGACAGTGATGTTTGCCATACCTCCTATATTGACAATAGCTATCTTGTCACTTGTATCGCCAAATAAAAATGCGTGAAAAGCCGGAGCAAAAGGTGCACCCTGCCCTCCCAAAGCCATATCTTTGCGTCGAAAATCTGCTACGACCGGGATTCCTGTCCTCGCAGTGATAATGTTGGGATCTCCCAGTTGCATTGAAAATGGATAGTTGCTTTCAGGCTCATGCCAAAGTGTTTGCCCGTGAGAACCTATGGCTTTGATATCTATGGGATCAAGATACTCTTGCAAAAGCAGTGCATTGACAGCCTCAGCAAACAAAAGCCCCAAACGATGATCCAACTCTCCTACCTTTAGCAAACTTGTCTGGCCTTCTATCACGGCGAGTATCTCTCTTTTAAGTTGATCCGAAAGAGGATACTCCAAAGCACTGAGCAACCTGCAGGCAGCCCCATCTATCTCACAAAGCGCCACATCCACCCCATCCAAACTTGTGCCGGACATGAGACCAATAAAAAGTTCTTTGGTTTTCATGCAGCCAACTCACTGGCGATCATCTCAGCCTGTTTCAACACCGTCTCAGTAGCTAACTTCTGCATATCAGGCGGATACCCAAACTGTCGCAAGGTTCGCTTCACAATAACCTTCAACTTAGCTCTCACACTCTCTTTGATAGTCCAATCTATAGATGCATTAGCTTTTACTCTTTCTGTAAGAACAACTGCCAACTCCCTTAATACATCTTGTTCCATAACTTCTTTAGCACTATCATTGTTTGCTATAGCCGTATAAAATGCATACTCAAAATCAGTTAACCCCATTGCCTTAGGTTCTTCATCCATTTTATGGATCTCTTTACTGAGCTTTATGAGTTCTTCTATCACTTCAGCCGCAGTAATGATTTTGTTATGATACTTTTTGATGGAGTTTTCTAGCATTTCCATAAGAGATTTACTCTGAACAAGATTCTTCTTTGATCTAGTCTTTATCTCATCGTTAAGAAGTTTTTTAAGTACTTCCATGGCAATATTTTTATGCTTCATTCCCTGTACTTCTAACAAGAACTCTTCAGATAGTATGGAGATATCAGGTTTCTTAATACCAGATGCATCAAAAATATCTATCACCTGTTCCGTGACCAAAGCTTTATCTATGACTTGCCTGATAGTTGTTTCCATCTCTTCATCTGTTCTACTGGAACCTGCACTATCAAACTTAGCCAATCTTGCTTTTACAGCTTGGAAGAATGAAACTTCATCTTTGACATCCATAGCTTCTTCATGAGGTACAGCTATGGCAAAAGCCTGAGACAAAGCCGTTACTTCATCAATGTATCTCTTTTTACCATCTTCAAGACCCAATATATGTTCTTCTGCTTCAAGTATCAGTGATAGTTTAGTTCTTGTATCTGCTTCAAAATACTCTTCATAGGCAAAGCCATGATACATCTGAGATACAACTTCCAGTTTTTCTAGCATCAAGGCAACTGCTTGTTCCTGTGCCAAAGCAGGATCACCCTTTCCTCCACTATCACTATAAAAAGAGAGTGCTTTTTTCAGATCACTGGCAATCCCAAGGTAATCAACAACCAATCCCCCAGGTTTATCTTTATACACCCTGCTAACCCTTGCTATTGCCTGCATAAGGTTATGCCCTTTCATGGGCTTGTCTATGTAAAGTGTATGCATAGACGGAGCATCAAATCCAGTGAGCCACATATCTCTGACAATGACCAGTTTCAACTTATCATTCACATCTTTCATTCTATTGGCGAGATCTCTTCTCTGCTGTTTAGTCGTATGATGTTTTGCCATAAGCGGTCCGTCACTGGAACTTGCCGTCATCACAACTTTTATAACACCCTTAGTTAGATCATCACTGTGCCACTCTGGTTTGAGCTTGATGATCTCCGCATAAAGACTTGCTGCGATTCTTCTACTCATTGCAACGATCATCCCTTTACCGTTAAACACCTCTTGACGACTCTCAAAATGTGTCACGATGTCTTTTGCCACCTCTTTTACTCTATTTTCACTTCCTATAAGCGCTTCAAGCTGTGTCCATTTGGCTTTTGCTTTTTGTGTTTCACTCAAATCATCATTTTTAAGTTCACTGTCTAACTCTTTGACTAGCTCTTTACCTTCATCACTAAGCGTGATCTTCGCCAACCTGCTCTCATAGTAGATCTTCACTGTAGCCCCATCTTCAACTGCTTGTGAAATATCATAAATGTCTACATAGTCACCAAACACGGCAGGCGTGTTGACATCGGTACTCTCTATGGGTGTACCTGTAAATCCTAAGTAGGTTGCATTTGGCAGTGCATCTCTAAGATACTTGGCAAATCCATACACTATTTTTTTACCTATAACATTGCCTTTGGCATCTTTTTCATCTACTGTTTTAGGTTTAAATCCGTATTGTGTTCTGTGGGCTTCATCTGCTATGACAATGACATTTTTTCTCTCTGAGAGTACATCATAAACATTCCCCTCTTCAGGTTGAAACTTTTGGATGGTAGCAAAGACCACACCACCGGAAGCTACCTTTAGCAGACTTTTCAAATGTTCTCTGTCTTCAGCCTGCACAGGCTTTTGTCTCAGCAGACTCTGAGAAGAAGCAAAGGTATCAAAGAGTTGGTCATCTAAATCATTTCTATCTGTTATGACAAGTATAGTCGGGTTATCTAAAGCAAGGACTATCTTACCCGTATAAAACACCATAGAGAGCGATTTACCGCTTCCCTGAGTATGCCATACCACACCAGCCTTTCTGTCTCCCTTTGGCTGTTTTTCAACGCTTCTCAATCCATAGGTAATCGGGTCTTCATTTACATGTTCAACATAGCCATCAAGCGCCGTAGCTCTCAGTGTGGACTGTACTGCTTTGTTAACAGCGTAGTATTGATGATAGGCTGCCAGTTTCTTTACAGTCTCTATGGTTGTGATGCCAGTCTTAGCGTCTTCATGAGTACTTTTTTCATAAACGATGAAACTTCGTACAAGGTCTAAGAGTGTTGCAGGGTTAAGCATCCCGTCTATCAAGGTTTCTACCTGAGAGATGAGCTTAGAAGCTTCGCTCTTACCGTCAGAACTTTTCCAAGACATAAAACGAGTAAGTCCTGCCGAGATTGTTCCTGCTTTAGCTTCCAACCCATCAGAAATAACACAAAAAGCATTGTAAGTAAACAATGAAGGTATCACACTTTTATAAGTCTGTATTTGCTTATATGCTGACCTGATCGTGGCATTTTCATCTACCGGGTTTTTGAGTTCCACTACAACCAAAGGTAAGCCGTTTATAAAAAGTATAAGGTCTGGTCGTTTGTTTATGCCGTTCTCTACTATGGTAAACTGATTTGTTACCACAAAGTCATTGGACATGACATCATCAAACTCTATGAGTTTCACTATCTCACCTCTAGTCACACCATCCTGCTGCCTCTCAACAGTGATCCCCTCAGTAAGCATTGCATGAAAGGCTTCATTGTCCACTAAAAGCTCTGTAGATTTAAGTCGTAATATCTGCTTCGTGGCATCTTCTATAAGATCATAGTCCAAAGTGGGGTTAATGCTTATGAGAGACTCTTGAAGCTTCTCTTTCAAGATCACATCTTCAAATGACTCCCTCATAGGTTGTTCACTGTCAGGTGCAATGTCAGGAGCGTAGATATATTTGAACCCTTGCTTTTCTAAAAGTTCTATGGTAAAGAGTTCTATTTCATTTTCTGTTATTTTGTCCATTTATGAAGTCCATCAAAGATAATCTTTTCAAATTTACTGCAATCTGCAAACTGCACACACTCTATGGAGGCTTCTATATACTTTTTACTGGAAATGGTGGAGTAGTCAATGTATTTGTACCCATTATAAACAGCCATCATATCAAAAAACAGTCTTGTAATTCTTCCATTTAATTCATAAAATGGGTGTAGTGCTATTATCTCACATTTATAATAGGCTAATTTTTTGGCAAATACTTCTTTGGAGTATTTTTCATAGTCTTTTAAATAATTATCTTCTTTCAGTTCGTCAAATATCTTTTTTGATGAACTCTTCACAAACTCACCTTGACAAAATCTACTATCACCTTTTGACATATTGAAATCTCTATATTTACCGGCCCATTCATATAATGATTCAAAAGTCCTTTTATGTAGACCTATAAAATACTTTTCATCAAAAACAGTATCTTCTTTTAACTCATCATAAAAAACAGTATATGCTTCTTCTATGAGCTCTTTTTCAAACTCTTGTATCTCTTCGCTGTCTGCTATAGTTAGTCTATTTTTTGGTATGCTTGTGCCATCAATATATAAACTGCTATCTTTTAATTGATACTTTGATGCCATACTTTTCCCTTAGACTCTTTACTTTCTTTACTACATCTTTACTGGCTGCCTGATAGCCTTCGATACTTTGTGTAGTATTAATGATCTTTTTTAAGTATTTCTGGTCAACTGGATTTTTGCTCATTTTAATTCCTTGTAGTTATTATATCTTTTTTTCAAATTTACATATCTGTTTAATAGCATCATATATCCAGATAGTAGTCGTCTGGGTATCACTCAATATTTTACTATACATTTTAGGTTCTATATAACTTCTAGTCTTTGCTATCACATCTTTGGTGATATGTTCTTTGCCCAAAGCTTTTAATGCTTGTACGATGAGTTTGCTCTCATCATATTTAAAGCCCATATTCTTAAGAGATGATTTTTTAAATTCTAATGTTGTCCCCTGTATATCATACGTTCTATTTGCACCATCACTTAAGTAAATATATCTGCCTGCTACTTGTGTAGATAAACCCATGATATTTAAAGCACTCTCTCCCGATATCTCTATACGCCAATTAAACTTTCTTGCAAGTGCCTTTGCAACTTCTTCGATGTTTGGGCTTAGTTCCTGGTTTAAAAAATCACTATACTCAGGATAATCATAAATGCCACGAGTAACTCTTCGAATCTTATGTTTCTTGACCAAGGTGGAGAGTGCTTTATCTATGCTATCTCTCGAAAAATCACCGATAAAATCAATAGAACTAAAGGCATAGCCATCTACTTTTTTATTTTTTATCGTTGAGAGTATCTTGTTTTCGATAGATTTCATAACTGATCCTAAATTATTTTTTCAGAAAAATATATCATTTTTTCTGAAATTTTGCAAGTCTCTTACACATTGTCATTTTCCATATCTAGCAGTAGCCTGTCAAAATCACTCATAAATAATCTATCTTGTATCATTCGATACTTTTCAAATTCACTAAATGCTCTTTCATCTGCTATTTTCTTAGTAATTTTCCCTGCATCTTGTAAAATATCTCTCTCATCAAATTCCAAAAACATATCAAGCCTTTTTGCCCAATCATCCATTGTCATTGGTATATTTCTTTTAGCTCGGCTCTCTGCAAGCTCTAAAAAAGCATTGACTATACGACCTAGTGAATCAAGTTCATCTTGTGTGAGGTAATTTTTGGCAACTGTTACATCTGTTTTAAGTA
>JAYEND010000099.1:0-65695 GCA_034721895.1 Campylobacterota bacterium
AGGCAAGCGGACCGCCTGACTCTGACCATTTTGAAATAGTTTTGCTGTAGAGATCATAGTGGACTCCTTTTTGAATATATATTAAACAGTATATATTATTTTGCCATAAAAGTCAATCTTTGATTTGGAAATGCAAATTATCATATTTGCTATAATAAGAAAAAAGGCAACCCATGAGACTCTTCATCGCTTCCCCAATCATA
Organism: Campylobacterota bacterium; assembly: GCA_034721895.1. Taxonomy (GTDB): domain Bacteria; phylum Campylobacterota; class Campylobacteria; order Campylobacterales; family Sulfurovaceae; genus SZUA-451. Next base: position 204 of record JAYEND010000099.1, read on the forward strand.
CTTGATGACTATGGTTCCATCCAAGAGGATTTTAAAGACATCATAGAGGGCAAATGGGTAGAGGAAGAAAACTTACATCTGACCTGGGTATTTTTGGGAGATGTGGCAAATGAAAAGCCTATTATCGAAAAAATGCAAAGCGTCTCAGCATTTGAAAGAGAAGTAGGCATAGCTGAACTGGGCTATTTTGGACGGCCTCCAAGGGTATTTTTTGCCAAGGCGGAAGAGAAACTACTTTATGAAAAAGCCAAAGAGTTCAAGAAATCAGGCTTCGATCTCTACCGTTTCAAACCGCATATCACACTATGCCGTATCAAAAAAATCAATGAATACAAATCCTACAAAGAGAAACTCAAAAGCTATCGTGAAAAAGTGTTAGGTATCATCAAACCGGAGATTGCGCTCTATCAGAGTACGCTGACACCAGGAGGGCCGCACTATCAGTGTAAATGGAAGATTGCATCCTCTGTAAGGTAAGCCTCGTTCCCACTCTCCGAAAGTGTGCAAGAACTACATATTTTTAGGGGATGCGACTTCAGTCGCATTAACAATGTCCCATTTCATGGGACTCTTGGACTGAAGTCCAAGCCCCGAAAGCAAAAATAGAAGTTCTTGCACACTCTCTCCTGAGTGGGAATGCATACGAGAATACAATCATCAAAAAAATGTCTGTTTGCAACTCATTGTTTGATATGCGTTCCACCTCTGAAGAGGTGGAACGCAATAGAATTGAAAATGTAAACGGGAGTTTGTGAAGATTGATTATAAAAAATGAAATTTGTGGGGATTTTTCGCTAAATTGCGTCAGAAAGTCTTTTCTGGCGAGGAAGCTTACTCCGGTAAGTGCCCGAGGAAGAGAAAACTTTATGGCGTGATATAGCGAAAAAGATCTCAAATTTAAAATATCATGCCGTCTACTGGGGAGCTTGCCGTGGCGAATGGACGCTTCGGAATTCTTCCCGCCAGATAACTCATCCTGCCTGCAATAACAGCATGCTTCATCGCCTCTGCCATCATCATCGGGTTGTCCGCCTGAGCAATCGCTGTATTGGTCAGGATGCCGTCGGCACCCAGTTCCATCGCAGCAGCGGCATCACTGGCACAACCGATCCCTGCATCCACGATCACCGGTACGCTGACTGCCTCACGAACGAAGAGGACATTGAATCGGTTTTGCACACCCAGGCCTGAACCGATCGGTGCTGCCAATGGCATCACAGCATGGGCACCTGCATCTTCGAGTCGTTTTGCGATGATCGGGTCATCATTGGTATATGCCATGATCGTGAAACCCTCTTTGGACAAGACTTCACAGGCCTTAATCGTTTCGATCACATCTGGATAGAGTGTCTTCTGTGTATCACCGATCACTTCGAGTTTGATCAAGTCGATCCCTGTCGCTTCTCTGGTCAGTCTAAAAAGTGTGATCGCCTCTTCAGCCGTCACACATCCTGCCGAGTTAGGAAGAAACTTGACATTGGTATCTTTGAAATAATCCATCAGGTTTTCTTCTTCGGGGTTAGTGATGTTGAGTCGCCTTACCGCTACTGTGATCAATTCCGATCCGCTTGCCAGTGTTGCATCCAGTGTTGTCTGGAAGCTGTCATATTTTCCGCTTCCGACGATCAGTCTGCTGCCCAGTTCATATTTTCCAATTTTTAAAATTTCGCTCATATTTTTCCTTTTAAAGCCTCGCTCCCACTCAGAAGAGTGGAGCGAGATATATTTATTCGTGTTTTATATCACACCCTAACTTAAAGCCGCTCTAATCCCCTCAGCCAGAGCCTCCTTTTCGATCGTGCGTATCATTTTGTCATAGGATTCAAACGACAATCCCTCTTTGGCTATTTCTTTTTGCGTAATGATCTCTCCTCCATCAAGCTCAGAGCTCACCCAGTGGATACTGACTCCACCGGTAGGATAGTCGTCTTCATAACTTTTTTCTATCGCCTTAAGTCCTTTGTGTCTTGGGAGCAGTGAGGGGTGGAGATTGACAGCTCGGATATGATCGGTAAAAACCGGTGTCAGTATACGCATAAAACCTGCCAGAACAGTCAACTCAGGACGGTAAAAGTGAAGTCTCTCCACCACTTTGACATCAAAGTCTTCCCTCTTCTGAAAAGATTTGGAATCAATGATCTCAACAGGAACGCTATAAGCCTTTGCAATTGCAATCCCTTTGGCATCAGGTTTATTGGTCAGAGCAACAGCAACTTCAAGTTCCTTTTCGTGCAAATGTTCCAGGATATAGGCCATATTGGTCCCGGTACCGCTAAAAAGCACAGCGATTTGAGGTAGATTCTTTTTCATGAGCGCATTGTGGCATAATAATGATTATTGCTCTATTAGTTTTAGAGTCAATTAAAACATTGCCACACAAGGCATACCAAAATTTCTAATGGGCACCTCTAATTTCTAATTTTCCAATCTCTTCAATCAAATCAGTAGGTAACATTGCATAACTTGAGCCCTCGTAGTTTTGGGCTGCAGTCACTAAAGCTAAAGAACCTTGAATAGCTGCATCTATGGCACTATAGCCTTGTGCAAGCAATGATACGATCAGACCGCTCAATACATCGCCGCTTCCCGCTTTGCTCAATTTGGAAGAGCCCAGGGGGTTGATCCATACTTTTCCATCCTGAACTATCAGCATATTCGCACCCTTCAGGAGAAGAACCACCTGCGGAAAATACTCTGAAAACTTTCGGGCAAGAGACAAACGGTTTTCCTGGATCTCGGCAACAGTCAGCACTTCACCTGTGACAATTTTCCAAAGTGAAGCAAACTCTTTGGGATGGGGAGTTAAAACGATTTGCCGTTCTTTTTGCTCCAGAACAGATAACAGCTCCTGAGAATAAAAACTGTCGGCATCAAGAATCAGCGGCAGTCTGTTATCCAAAACATACTTTTGAATAAACTCGCTCTCAAAATAGCTCCCCAGCCCCATACCAACAGCCAGTGCCGTCGTACTCTCCGGCACTACGGTCGAGGACATCAGATAGGCAGGAGGATCCACCTGTTCATGGATCACCAGGGTTGCCAACCCTGCACCAAAGCGAAGAGCAGCTGTCCCGGCAATGATCGCGGCCCCCTCTTTCTCTCCACAGAAGAGTGACGCATGCCCGAAGCTCCCTTTATGGGTTGCCTGTTGTTCCCGTATCGGCAGCCTCAAGTCTTCTTTTCCCAACACATATGTCTCACTCTCCATTTCATAGAGCATACGGTCAAGGCCCAAATCAACACGAATAATTTCACCCACAAAATCTTTGACTGCATCCAGATAAAGTGCTTCCTTCAAAGCACCCATCGTGATCGTCACATCGGCACGAAAAGCTACAGGCAACAACCTGCCATCTTCTCCGATGCCGCTGGGTATATCACAGGCGATCTTAAACCCTTTCAAAGTATTCATCTTTTCGATCAGAGCCTGACTCTGCTCATCAAGCTCACGGTTCAGACCGGCACCGAAAAGTGCATCGACGATCACATCGGACTCTGCTATCTCTTCGCAGGGAACGATGCCTGTCTTCTCTGCTCTTTCAAGCTGTAGTTTTGCCATAGAGGACTTGACACCCAATGGAAGCAGAAGTTTCACCCTATTGCTTCCGCAAAGCAGACGCGCCAAAACAATCCCGTCTGCCCCGTTGTTCCCCACACCCGAAACGATCAACACAGAGCTTCCCTCCGGAAAATATTCACGGATATAGTCTGCCATCCCCTCTGCGGCATGCTCCATCAAAATATCCTCTGTCAATCCATAGGCATCATAGCATCTCTGATCCATCTCATAACAGTTTTTAAATACTTTTTGCACGGGAGTCCTTTGAGTCATTTTCTGCATCAATTATATCACAGCGTTTTTCAGCCAAGCTCACTTTTAGTTTTAAAGTTATTGACTTAGCTTTCAAGCAGGTTTAAAAAACTTGTAGATTCTCGATCAGGCCGAGAATGGCGGTAAGAATAAGTTATACAAAAGTGGGATTCAAGGCTATTGCACGCAATCCTGCCAAGGGCGCACGTTCACACTTGTCTTTCTTTTCCTTCAAAGGTATGGGTCCTGCTTTTTAAAGTTATTGCACTCCACCCGTCAGGGCGCTTGCGTTTGCAATGTTTTTAAAAAGCAGGGCCCATACCACCCCCATATTTCAATTTCTTATAAACTTATCTCGGTATAATTCGCCACTTATTTTCCACATAGTCTTTATCTTTGCAAGGCGAAAGCTTTGGTGAGATGAATTGAAACTGAACTTGTTTGGCTTCAAGAAGACCTATTAAAGGTGGAGAAAACTGAGAAGGAAGGGGGTGATGACCCGTGCCAGGAATCGTGATAACACCAAGAGACTCTTTTGATGACGCGTACAGAAAATTCAAAAGACAATGCGATAGAAACCTGATCGTCACAGAAGCCAGAGCAAGACAATACTACGAAACAGCTACTGAGAAGAGAAAGAAAGAGAAGATCGCTACTCGTAAGAAAATCCTCAAAAAGCTCTTTATGCTTAGAAGATACGAGTCAAGACTGTAAGTTTTGCTCACCGCTACAGGGTTCTCCTGTAGTCACTACAACTCCTTTATCCCTGCAAATTATATCAATCTATTTAAAACCCTTTTAATTCAAATCTAAATTTGGTTAAAATCATTCTATATCATCACAAGGGTACAGGAATGACATTTACCACACCACTCCAATCAGACTCTATCAAGATCATGTTGCTGGGCTCCGGAGAACTTGGAAAAGAGGTTGCCATCGAAGCGCAAAGACTCGGTGTCGAAGTGATCGCTGTCGACAAGTATGCAAATGCGCCTGCCCACCTCGTCGCCAATCGTGCCCATGTCATCGATATGCAGGACAGGGAAGCCCTGATGAACCTGATCAGAGAAGAGCAGCCTACTTACATCCTTCCTGAAGTTGAAGCACTCAGTATCCAGGCGCTCTTCGATGCAGAGGCGGAAGGTTTTCATGTCATTCCCAACGCTGAAGCAGTCAACAAAACAATGAATCGTAAAAATATTCGTGTTTTTGCCAGCGAAGAACTTGGACTGACCACCAGTGCCTATGAATTTGTCACAAGCGAAGAGGAGCTGCATACTGCTGCTGCGCGTATAGGGTTCCCCTGTGTAATCAAACCGGTAATGAGCAGTTCGGGGCATGGACAGAGCATCGCCAAAAGTGCCAGCGAAATCCCCCGTTCCTGGGAGGTTGCCAAAGAGGCGAGAGGGGATGCCAGTGAACTGATCGTGGAAGAGTTTGTCAAATTTGACTACGAGATCACCCTTTTGACAGTACGGACGGAAAGTGAGACAGTCTTCTGTGAACCGATCGGACATATCCAGAAAGACGGGGACTATATCCTCTCTTGGCAGCCGATGCCGATGAGTACAGTGGCACTTGACAGAGCCAAAGAGATCGCCAAAGCAGTAACAGACGGTCTTGGAGGCAGAGGGATCTTCGGCGTAGAGTTCTTCGTCAAGGAAGATGAAGTCTACTTCTCCGAACTGAGTCCGCGTCCGCACGATACAGGAATGGTAACGCTGATCACGCAGAGTCAAAGCGAATTTGCCCTGCATGTCAGAGCGGTTCTCGGACTGCCGCTTGATTTTACCTTCCATGGAGCCGGTGCCAGCGGTGCCTACAAAGCGACCTCAGAAAGTAAAAACCCAAAAATTGAAGTACCCGAGAGTGCCTTCCGTGAAAACTCATATGTTCGTATCTTCGGCAAGCCGGAATCACATGTCGGAAGACGCATGGCTATTTCTTTGGTTCTCGATAACAATGTTGAAGAGGCAGAGAAGAGAGCACTTGAGATCATCAATCAGATGAGTGATAGCTAGTTGAGAAATCTCTCACTGAAAGGCCGAACCTATCCGACCGATCTCAATCCGGGAGGTACTGCATTTGGTGGTTGGGTCATGTCCAAAATGGACAAAGCTGCAAGCATTGCAGTTGATGATATCATCAAATCCCCGGCTGTCACTGTGACAGTATCCAGAATCAACTTTTTAAAACCTATACACAATGGCGATATATTTACGATCTATACTGAAATCACTGCCATTGGCAATTCATCCATCACGGTCTATGTCTCTGTTGAAGTTAAAAACCTGGATACAAACAAAGAGTATGAAGTAACAAGCGCAGAATTTAAATTTGTAGCCGTAGACGGGCAAGGCAAACCAGTGAATATCCGCAGTGTGATCAGGGATGATATAGACGACCATACCAGAACCCTTTTGCACAGAGAAAAGCAGTAGGTGCCCAAAAACAAACCATTATCAAAATGATAGGAGGAGAGAAAGATGAATATAGTAGTCCTGGATGCGAAAACACTGGGTGATGATTTGGATATGAGTGCATTAACGAACTATGGTGATGTCGAAGTATATCAAACAACCGATCCCGATCAAACCCTTGAACGCATCAAGAATGCGGAGATCATCATCACCAACAAAGTAGTGATCACAGCTGAAATGATGAATGCTTCCCCCGATCTCAAATTGATCTGTATCGCTGCTACGGGGATGAACAATGTCGATCTTGACCATGCGTCAATCAAAGGGATCACTGTCAGAAATGTTGCCGGTTACTCGACCCAAAGCGTTGTCCAGCACACCTTTGCCATGGCACTCTATCTTTTGGAAAAGCTTCCCTACTATGATCATAATGTCAAAAGCGGCGAATGGAGCCGCTCAGGGCTTTTTACTAATGTCAGCCGTCCTTTTTCCGAAATTTCAGGTAAAAAATGGGGGATCATCGGTTTCGGTGCCATCGGTCAGGAAGTTGCCAAAATAGCCACTTCCTTTGGTGCAGATGTCTATTATCACTCAACTTCAGGAAAAAACCTGAAACACGCCTATCCCCACCTCCATCTTGAATCCATATTGAGTGACTGCGATATCATCTCGATCCATGCCCCGCTCAATGAGAATACTGTAGAACTGATCAATGAAAACAACCTTCATCTCATCAAAGAGGATGCAATCCTGCTCAATCTCGGACGCGGCGGTATCGTCGATGAAACTGACCTTGCCTTCGAACTTGACCGAAAACGTTTCTATGCCGGTTTGGATGTACTGACCAAAGAACCGATCGATCCGGTCAATTCACTCATGCATATCAAGCACCCCGAACGACTGCTCGTCACACCCCATATCGCCTGGACAAGTATCGAAGCAAGACAAAAGCTTTTTGAAGGTATTTTGCACAATATTCAAACATTCATTAAAGATATGGAGAGATAAAATGGTCAACCTATTCGTGTTACGTGTTACGTGTTACGTGTTACGATGGAAGTGGAGAGTTTACTCCCACCCAATCAAAGTATTGCCAGGCAATATCCACCAACACTCTTCACTCTTCACTCTTCACTCTTCACTTCATAAAAACCTCCAAAGGAGTTTTTTATGATCGACGTTCTTATCATCGGCTCCGGTGGTGCAGGTCTCACCGCCGCACTCTCTGCCAAAGCCAAAGGGGCAAAAGTCCTCGTCGCAGGCAAATTCCACCCCACCAATTCTCAGACTTCCATGGCTCAGGGAGGGATCAATGCAGCCCTTGGGAATGTTGGAGAAGACTCAATAGAGAATCATATCGCCGATACCATGAAATCCTCCAGAAACCTCTGTGATGAAACAATGGTTCGTACAATGTGCGAAAACGCGCCCGAAGCGATCAGCTGGCTTGAAGCGATCGGTGTACCTTTCAGTCGGACAGAAGAGGCGAAGATCGCGCAGCGGCAGCTGGGCGGTACCCGCAATAAGCGTGCCTGCTACAGTCAGGACTATACCGGCTTAAAAATTCTTCATACACTCTATGACACCTGTCTCAAAGAGGGGATCGAATTTCTGGATGAGCACTACTTTCTCAACCTCATCACACAGGAGCAGGAAAATCCTAAACTTGATCCGCTGATCAAGGGAGCGACACTTCTGGAGATCGTGTCAGGAGAGGTCAAACAGATCGATGCCAAATCAGTCATCATCGCGACAGGCGGCTACTCCTCGATCTATCACGGCTTTACGACCAATGCCTTTGGATCGACCGGTGACGGGATCTCGGCCGTGATCCGTGCAGGCGGGTATATCTCCGATATCGAGTTTGTCCAGTTCCACCCTACCGCGCTCAAAGGCTCTGCGATCCTCATCTCCGAGAGTGCCAGAGGAGAAGGAGGCTACCTGCTCAACAGCAAAGGAGAACGTTTCGTCGATGAGCTGCAACCCAGAGATATCGTCGCACGGGCCATTTACGAACAGATCGGCAATGGCGAGGAAGTTTTTCTGGATATCAGACATCTGGGAGAAGAGAAACTGATGGAGCTTCTCCCTCAGGAGGTGCATCTCTGCAAACTACATGAGCATGTCGATCCGGCCACAGAACTTATCCCCATCAAACCGGTAGCACACTATTCGATGGGCGGTATCGATGTCAAACGCTCTCTGGAAGCAAGAGGGATCAAAGGATGTTTCGCAACAGGTGAATGCAGCAATGCGAAAGTCCACGGTGCCAACAGGCTGGGCGGCAACTCTCTTCTGGAACTGATTACTTTCGGAAAACTCGCCGGTGAAAATGCAACTGCCTATGCTACAGAAGCTGGCAACACCCCTGCAGACGATACACAGCTGAACTCTGACCGAAACTTTATCAATGGGATCTTCCATTTTACCAATCAGATCAATTTCTACGAGAAGCGTGACTTTATAGGAAAGATCTTTTATCATAATGCCGGTATCGTCCGCAGTAAAAGCTCTCTCACTGCTGTTCTTGCCGCGATCCGCCAGATACAAAAAGAGCTCCCTTTCATGGGATTGGGAGATAAAAGCAGAGAGAATAACACTAACCTTGTCGATTTTATCGAATTTGGGAATGCTTTGGAACTCAGCGAAGTCCTGCTGGTCGGTGCCATCAGTCGCAACGAAAGTCGCGGCGCACACTACAGAGAAGATTTTCCCGAGCAGAGCGATGAACGTTATGGTGCCCATACGATCTTCTGGAAAGAGGATGGTGTCCTCTGTGCCGATTTTGAAAGGAGGTATGTATGAAAATCTCAATCGCGCGATTTGACAAAGCACGAGACCCTCAAAGTGCCATAATCCCCTATGAGATTCCCAAAGGGATGACACTGCTTCAGACACTTCAGCATATCAAAGGTACGATTGACCCGACACTTACCTTCAAGGCAGGCTGCCGAAGCGGTATCTGCGGCATCTGCTCTGTCCGTGTCAATGGCAGGGAAGAGCTTGCCTGCAGCTGCAAACCTGAAGAAGGCGATCTGATTGAACCTCTGCAATATCACGAAGTCCTGCGTGATCTTGTCGTAGACAAAAACAAAGCCAAAGAAACCCTTAGAACTGCCACCGCCTGGCTCCACCAAAGCCAGCCGGCCACTATCACCATCGAAGAGGAAAAACGCACTGAGCTGCAAAGTGACTGCATCCTGTGTGACAGCTGCTACTCTGCCTGTCCGGTCTATGCCGTCAACCCTGACTTTCTGGGGCCTTTTGCTCTGACACGCGCCTATCGCTATACGGCAGACCAACGAGAGGGTGATATCAAAAGTACGATTGACAACATTCAAACCAACGGCGTGTGGGACTGTACCCTTTGCGGAGAGTGTACCGCCGTCTGCCCGCAGGGTATTGATCCCAAGATGGATATCACACTGTTACGCGGAACCAGCAGCCAATATGGATACAGCGATCCCAACTTCTCTTCGATGAATTTTGGCTTTGACCCCAGTGGTGGATTTTAGGTGAGTCCTATTATCTTTTTGGCAGGGGAGTACATCCGTTACCGATCTCTTTCCGTGTAGCTCTTATGATGGATCGTATCTCAGCGTCAGCCGTCGCAGCCTGTCCGAGCAGCCCCAATGCCTCACCTGATCTACCCGTACGGCACAGAAGGTCAGCCAGATTGTTGAGCGCAAGGGGATGCCCCGGTTCAAGAGATAAGAGCTTGCGATAGCTCTGTTCCGCCTCAGCCAGATGCTGTGAATGATAATGGGCATTGGCCAATGCAAAAAGAATATCCACATCCTTCGGCCAACGCAACAGGGCACTTTGATAAGCTATGATGGCTTCATCCATCATCCCTGTTTTTTCAAGCTCGTATGCAGAGTGCAGAAATGTTTTGGATGAAGCTGATGCCGGCAGATGACCCGGCGGCAGAAGCACAATTCCCCAATTACCGCTTCGTTTCCACAATGCCGCAAATGTCGCGATGGGCAATGCTTCGTTCGGTCGATCAGAAAAATGTATCAAAATCATTCGTTTTTTTCCATCATATCCTGTCACGGGTGCGTAGTGCCAAAGTGGATACCAGGAGTAACCGCGGTTTAGCAGCACAATGACGGGATGCTGCTTGCCCAGTTCGGAGAAAAGCGCATCAAGTGTTGGCTCCAAAGGATAGACAAGCAGGCCGCTGGCCCGTGCAGTGGCAGCCAGCTCTACCTGTAGCGTACCTCTTTTTGCAGGAATCAATGTCCGTCCGTCCAACTCCTTCCGTGATAAATAGGGGACATAGGATGTTGTTGATTGCCAATACGAAGAAATCATCTCAATTGATGTTGAACCACACAGGTCTGAGCGCGGAGAGACAAAAGGGACTTTGATATTTGACGAAGAATAATATTTACCTGAAGGCAAAGGCTCTTTCGGCGCACAACCGCTCGTTATGATCAAAGCAGATGATGCCAACAGGAAAGAGAGGTGGTAGCTTATTCCCACGTTACCGGACAGAGCGGGTAAACTTAAAGACCTTTGTAAATCCGAGAATATCGGTAATCAGCAAGACTACAAAAACAAAAACAGCGGCACCGATCAACGTACCGACAGCGCTGCTGCCGGCTGGCAATGTCTCGATTTGATAAGCGATCTCCGATGCCTCTTCATCCGTCATCGAAGCAACCCTCTGCTCGATCATGTTCTGATCGACATCCATCTGTTCCAATATTTTGGCTACATCATCACGTGCAGTAAATTGAATGACTTTCTCTTTTGAAGAGGCCGTCACCGGCCGTTCGAAAAGTACTCCCGTGGAAGCCATCTGTGCCCATGAAACCTGAGCAAACAGTGTTATGCTTAAAATGAGTGATAAAACAAGTTTTGAAACGTTCATAGGAATCCCTTTTTATTAATTTTTGATCTCTTTTAGTATTTCTGTTAATAGATTCTAAATGTCTTAAGGTTAAATACTCCTTATTGCTGCACCAAAGAATAACCGAATTTTAATCCGAGGAGGCTCCGAACGAGTTCTCTTTTAGCAATAGCCACTTATGATAAAGTCGACAACTTTATCAATATAAGCATTATGCTTATTCTCTTTGGAGTAAACGATATAGAATTTACGTGTCATCTTATAGCCTCTGAGACGTGCCTCGAACAACTCTCCGTTTTGAACCTCATCAACAATAGCATGTTTTGAAATGATCGAAACAACCGGTGTTTCAGCATCTTTCCTGCTTTTTTTGATCATCTGAAGCACTGCGGTTGTATTGCTCACTTCACTCAGCACATTGAAGCTTTTACATGAAACACCAAGCTCTTTAAAGACGTCTGAAATAATACGCTTCGTATGGCTTCCCTCTTCACGACAGATCCATTTGAAATCATAGAGATCTTCTGTCTTCAATGTCTTGGGGATCGGTGTATTACTGAAGACGACAAGTTCATCCTCTAACCACTCTCTGTAGATCATACTATCGTCCATAACAGGTGATTCGATCAATCCCACATCGAGTTTATGATCTTTGAGCTGCTGGATAATGACATCACTGGTTTCAATACTCAGGTTGATTTCGTTACTAATCGCTTCACCAATGGTATTGAGGCACTTTCCCGGAATAACATAATTTCCAATGGTAAAGGAGGCTCCCAGACGAAAAATAATCTCTTTATTGATGATCTTCAGAATATCTCTCTCCGCACTATGGATTGACTTTTCAAGTTCAGAAACAACTTTATAGAACTCCTCTCCTTTTTTAGTCAATTTAATACCATTTTTTTTTCTCTCAATTATTTTTGCCGAAAGATACTTCTCGATAAACTTGATCTGTTGTGTTACTGCCGGCTGCGAAACTCCGAGTTTGGCAGAAGCTTTGGAAAAACTCCGTTCCCGGACGACCGTAAGAAATGTTTCGAGTTTGATGAAATCCTTTAGCATTATCCTACCCTCCTTATTTTATATAATAATTCATATTTTAGTTATTGTATCTGATTATACATAAATTTCAAATAAGTATATCTTATTTGCAAAAATCAACTATTTCTACAAATATTCTACAAAATAGCTCAAATTTCAACAATATGATTGATAGGGCACCTTAAGCCAATACCGTTATATATTTTTGTATACTACCATTTATAACAGTGAAAAACGAGGGAATATGCATAACAATATCGACGGCAGGCTCTGGATCAGCAAAGAGGAGCAGAACTTTCTGGGCAAAGGACGTATCGAATTGCTGGGGCAGATCGGTCAAACCGGTTCGATCACCAGGGCGGCCAAAGCAATGAAGATGAGCTACAAAGCTGCCTGGGATGCGATCGATGCGATGAACAATCTCGCGGAAAAGCCACTTGTGGAGCGTTCTGCCGGCGGCAAAGGAGGCGGAGGAACACATCTGACAGCGTATGCCAGGGAGATCATCGCAACCTATGAAGTACTACATGAAGAGCATGAGCGTTTTTTAAACAATCTCTCTTTGCGTATCAATGGAAAAAACGGACATATCCGCCTTCTCAAAAGGATGACCATGCAAGTCTCTGCACGTAACCAACTGGCAGGAAAAGTGATCAAGATACACAAAGGTGCTGTCAACAGCGAAGTGGTACTGCAGATGCAGGGCGGGGATACTGTCACTGCCATCATTACCAACGACTCCCTTGGTGCACTTGATCTGGGGATCGATACAGAACTTTTTGCCCTTTTCAAAGCAGGTTCGGTTATGATCAGTACCGATCTTGACAGCAAACTCAGCACACAGAACCGTTTTCAGGGAAAGATCAAACGTATCAGCCGCGGCGCCGTGAATGCGGAAGTGATCATTGAACTCAAGGGCGGCAATACCATCTGTTCTACGATCACACTTTCGGCACTGGATGAACTACAATTAGCTGAAAATATGGAAACGCTTGCTTTTTGTCAAGCAAATAGTATTATTTTGGGAATGCAATAGTTATGAAAAATAGTGTATTTATCTATTTTTCAACCCAGCGTTATATAGAAATATATATAATTCATTCGAATAAGAAAAAGGGAGGTTAAATGAAGCTTTCCTGCAAGTTTATCAGTTTGCTGACAGCCTGTCTGCTTGGGCTGTCAATTCAGACATCGGCCCAGGAAAACAAACTTCCCAAACAAACTCTCAAAACAAACTACCAAATCATCTACAATGATCTACCTAAAAGCGTCGATACATTTGCCAAACTGTTCTCGGAAGGAAAATTTTATGGAAGGCTTCGCTCCAACACCTTCTATTTTGACTGGAAGAAGGAAGATAAAGACCGCTCCATCAATCTGATCACAGGACTGGGTGCCTCAATAATTTACAAAAGTGCAATTTATCATGATTATGATTTTTCCCTTGGGCTTTACGGTTCGCAGGCTTTTTTCGATGACAAGAAAGACCCAATCGCCCATCTCAAACCCGGAAAAGACCTGCTGAGCCGTTATGACTATGCCAATACCGGAACCAGATCCATGGGGGTAGTCGGGCAGGCTTATCTGCGCTACGAGGGTATCGATAAGACGAAGATCATACTGGGGCGGCAGCTCGTCGAAACCTTCTATACCAAATCGAATGACAGCAAAATGATTCCCAACACTTTCGATGGAATCGTCGCGGAAACAAAAACGATTCCGGAGACAAAGATAAAACTGGCTTACCTTGAGAGGCAAAAACTGCGCGACCATACTCGGGCACACTCACTCCTGATGTACGGAGATGCCAACAGTACTTCGGCCATCAAACCGCAATGGAGTGAAAATGACGATGCGGCAATGCATAGAGGATTGACCTATACAGCACTCAGAGCGGCAGGCAAACCGACAGACGCACCGCTCATCGTAGGTGATCTATATAACCATTCCATACCCGATCTGAAAATCGATGCGTCATTCTATGTCGTACCGGAATTGCTTTCGCAGGCCATGGCAGAATTCAACTATACCTTTACAGCAGGAGAGAATTTCACTATCACTCCCGGAGTACGATACATCAGACAGTTCGACAACGGTGCAGGGGCAATCGGCGGGGCATCATTCACCGGCAACTTTACCGGCTACAATGATCCTGCTTCCCTTGATGCCCAGATGATCGCAGCCCGACTGGTTGCCAGGATGGACAACTACAAATTCAATCTCAGCTACAGTTATATCTTTGACGAAGCCGACCTGATCACTCCATGGCGCGGCTTTCCCACTGCCGGATATACCCGTTCGATGATTACCTACAACTGGCGGGCCAATACCAAAAGTTACCGTTTCGAAATACAGAAAAATGCCAATAACAAAGGAGTCTATAAAGACCTGTTCATCCAGGCCTCCGTCCTCTATGTTGACGGGGACGAGAAAAAAACGGACCCGTTTATTGAAGATGAGATATTCTATTATCTGGGCTTTGTTCAGAATGTCCCGAATATGCCGTCACTTCAGTGGAGACTGCGTCTGGGGTATGCGCAGTTTCTGAATGGTGACGATAGCGACTATAACTTTTTTGATGGGCGTTTTGAGCTCAATTATCTATTTTAAAGGATACCAATCATGAAAAAATACTTCTCCGTTCTTATGCTGACACTCTCTCTCCTCACAGCAGGGGAGATCACAATCGCTGTCGCCGCCAATGTCAGCTACGCCATCGATGAACTTAAAGCTGAATTCACAAAAACAGACCCTGATACCAAACTGCAGGTCACACTGGGCAGCAGCGGAAAATTGACGGCACAGATCAAAAACGGTGCACCTTACGGACTTTTTATGTCTGCCAATATGAAGTACCCCGAGGCACTCTACAGCGACAAAATAGCCATTACCGAACCGGTTGTTTATGCGCAGGGAGCACTGGCTTATCTCAGTATAAAACCTCTGGATTATACCAAAGGGATCTCCCTGCTGACAAGTGAAAAAATCACTAAAATTGCCATCGCCAATCCCAAAACAGCACCCTACGGCAAAGCAGCAGTCGAAGCAATGAAAAACGCCAAAGTATATGATAGCGTCAAAACAAAATTTATCTATGGTGAATCGATTTCTCAAACTGTCGCCTATGCCGTCACGGCAGCCGATATCGGCTTCATCGCCAAGTCCTCACTCTACAGCTCTAAAATGAGTCAGTACAAAGAAAATGTCAACTGGGCACCGGTCGACCCCAAACTCTACACACCCATCAAGCAGGGTATCGTACTGCTGAAATACAGCAATAATAATAAGGAGTACCGAGCTTTTTATGACTTTGTCCTCAGCGACAAAGCCAGGATGATTTTCAAAAAATATGGATATATTGTCAAATGAACCGGATAAACGCCATCGTTACTGCCATTGAATGTGTCGACAACATCAATATCGTCAGTTTTGAAGCAGCATACCAGCCGATGCGCATGATGGCACTTGAGCTGAATGATACGCTTGTCATTGGTTCAAAGGTCACACTGGGTATCAAAGCATCCAATATTGCTCTTGCCAAAGAGTTGAGTGGCATGCTTAGTATTTCCAATCAACTCAATGTTACTATAGAAAGCATCAACAACGGTAAACTTCTCAGTAGTATCAAGTTTTCTTTTGCAGGCAGCCTGATCGAGAGTATTATTACCAGAGAATCAGCATTGCGGATGGATCTTCAAGCCGGGAAAAGTATCATCGCTCTTATCAAGTCGAGTGAACTCTCTATTTTGGAGGTCGGATAATGAATTGGAATGCATTGGATTTTAGCCCTTTCATACTTTCTTTTAAACTCGCGGGTATTACGACGCTGATTTTATTTATCGTGGCAATGCCGGTGAGCTGGTGGCTGAGCCAGACAAAATGCCGCTGCAAACCCTTTGTCGAGGCGGTCACTTCACTGCCCATTGTTCTGCCTCCCTCTGTTTTGGGATTCTATATCCTCTTTGCCCTCTCCCAAAACTCCCCCATCGGTGCCTTTTTTGAAGAGACCTTTGGCATCAGACTGGTCTTTAATTTCACCGGTCTTGTCGTAGCAAGCTGTTTTTACTCTTTTCCGTTTATGGTGCAACCGCTTCAGAGCGGCTTTGAAGCGCTCAATAAAAATATGCTCGAAGCATCCTATATCGCAGGAAAAAGCAGATTTCAAACACTGTGGCGCGTGGCACTGCCCAATATCAAACCGGCATTGATGACCGCATTGATCGTGACGTTTGCGCATACAGTTGGTGAATTTGGAGTAGTGCTGATGGTCGGAGGTTCTATCCCGGGTGAGACCAAAGTGGCTTCGGTGGCCATTTATGAGTTTGTCGAAGTGATGGATTACGGCATGGCACATATCTATAGTGCGATCATGCTGGTACTGAGTTTTGTGGTACTGTTGGGTGTCTATCTTTTTAATCAACACCACAACAGACGTATTGGAGTGTCATAATGATCAAGATCAAGATCCAAAAAGTACTTCAGGGCAGTGCTGGTCAAATGAACCTGGATATTGATATTGATATCCAAGAACATGAGTTTGTGGCATTGGCCGGACAAAGTGGCAGTGGGAAAACGACACTGCTGCGCATTTTAGCGGGATTGGAAAAGGCCGATGGCACTATCAGCGTCAACGATAAAGTCTGGCAAAAAGAGACAACCGCTTTAGCGCCCCAAAAACGCGGTATCGGTTTTGTATTTCAGGATTATGCTCTCTTTGCCAATATGAGTGTGGAAGAGAATCTACTGTATGTAAGCAGAGACAAAACCCTTGCAAAGCACCTGTTGGAGATGACCGATCTGTTTGAATTGAAAGATCGTTTGCCTGCCACACTCAGCGGTGGTCAAAAACAACGGGTATCCCTGTGTCGTGCCTTGATGAACCGCCCCAAGCTCCTGCTGATGGATGAACCGCTCTCGGCTTTGGACCCTGCCATGCGCACCAAGCTGCAGCAGGACATTCTGACACTACACAAAGAGTTTGGCACCACGACGATCATGGTTTCCCATGATCCCAGCGAAATCTATCGTCTGGCAGATCGCGCTATATTGCTTGATCAAGGCAAAATAGTTCAAGACAGTACCCCCAAAGAAGTGCTGTTGAAAACACAGGGAAGCCAGAAGTTTTCACTGACAGGCGAACTGCTCGATATTATCAAAGCGGATGTGATCCATATCGCCATTGTAGCGATCGGCCAGCAGATCGTCGAAGTGGTATTGGACGAGCAGGAGGCAAATTTCTTTAAAATCGGTGATGCCGTACGGGTCAGCACCAAGGCGTTTGCCCCGACACTCAGCCAGGTATGAACAGGCAGCCTCCAATCTATTCTCGGCTCACCCGACTCAGTTCGGTATTTTTGATACCATGCCTTCTTCACTATTAGATATTTCTTTATTTGTTTTATTAATTTTAATATATTATTTATTATTCGATAAATAATAGATAGAATGTAATAATATCAAAAAAAGGAGCTATTGTGAAAAAATTAATTTTGATGCTGGGTATTGTCACTCCGCTTTTGTTTGCTGCACAGCCAGAAAAGGTGGAAAACCCGGAACAGAAAGCACTGCAGAGTACAATGCTGACGCTTTCGAAGGGGTTGATGCATATTCAACAGGGTATTTTAACTAACAGCAAAGAGGATATCCTCACAGGCGTACGCATGCTCAAGCGGACCGAAGAAGGTTTTTTGACAAGTCATGGAGAAGCCATGCAAAAGTATATGCCGGAAAATCCGAAATATGCCATAAGTATGGCAAAACAGAGTGAAATAAATATCGAAAGATATACCAGAGAGATGCGAAGCGACATCCTTTCAAACAAGGATTATGACAGAGTGGTAAGAGGATATACCAATATTATGAAAGAGTGTGTCAAGTGCCATCAGAAGCTTCGAAGATGGGAATGGCGATAGCAATTACCCAATCTTACACTTTTAGGTTTTCAGGAATTTTCTGGCGCCCTGGGATCGACGATCTTCCCTGCGATAGCAGAGGCTGCAGCTACAGCAGAATTGGCGAGATAGATCTCTGAAGTCCTTGCGCCCATACGGCCGACGAAGTTTCGGTTGGTTGTTGCAACACAGCGTTCTCCGTCACCCAGAATACCCATGTAGCCGCCCAGGCAGGCACCACAGGTCGGATTAGAGACTACGGCGCCTGCTTCGATCAGGATATCCATCAATCCTTCATGCTGTGCCTGCATCAAAATCTTTTGTGTCGCAGGCGTCACGATCATACGGGTACGCTTCGCTACCCTTTTGCCCTTCATGATCTCCGCAGCAATACGTAAATCCTCGATACGGCCGTTGGTACAGGAACCGATCATTACCTGATCGATCGCAATATCATCCGCTACCGCCTGCTCCACCGGCTTGCCGTTGGATGGCAAAAATGGATAAGCAATAACGGGCGACAGTTTAGCAACATCGATCTCAACGACCTGGCAATACTCCGCATCTTCATCGGAAGTGAATATCTTCGGCTCGGAACGCAATCCATCGTTTATCTCTGCCCTCTCATCGAGATAGGCCCGAGTCACTTCATCAACTGCAATGATCCCTGACTTGGCGCCCGCTTCGATCGCCATATTGCACATGGAAAAACGATCATCCATCCCAAGATATTTGATCGTATCTCCGGTAAATTCCAGTGCCTTATAAAGTGCGCCATCCACTCCCAGAATACGGATCAGTTCAAGAATGATATCTTTTCCATAGATATGTTCTCCAGGTTCGCCGTTCAACACAACTTTGATCGTTTCAGGCACTTTGAACCAGTTGCCTCCAGTAATCATTCCAAAGGCAATGTCCGTACTTCCCATCCCCGTCGAAAAGGCGCCGAGTGCACCATGGGTGCAGGTATGAGAATCCGCACCGATGATCACATCTCCGGGAATGACCAATCCCTTCTCCGGAAGCAGAGCATGCTCGATCCCCATATCCTTCTCATCAAAGAAATACTTCAGGTCATGCTTATAGGCAAACTCTCTGGATATCTTTGCCTGGTTCGCCGAAGCAATATCTTTGGCAGGGATATAGTGATCCAAGACAATACTGAAACTATCCGGTCTGGCCAACTTCTCTGCTCCGCTCTCTTCAAATGCTCTGATCGAAATCGGTGTCGTGATATCATTCCCGATGATCATATCGATATCGACCCTGACGATCTCTCCGGCTTTGACGTCAACTCCGGCATGTTCCGAAAAGATCTTCTCCGTAATGGTCTGTTTCATTGTGACATCCTTCGGATAGGACGCTAACACTGGGTTAACTTCAGCAGTTGGCTCACGCGACTGGTCGCATTAAATACTGCTTTATGATCCTAGTTTTATTAATTTTGCGAATTATACCAAAAAATATTTATGATAGAATGCGGTTAATAAAACATAGTAATACTTCTCTCACCAAAGGTGTAGCTTTTACGAGAAATCATTTAGTGATTTTCTTGCATCGTGCTTTAGCACAGAAGTGAGAGGAATTGGGAAGGAGCTTTGCTTCTGCCCAAAGAGAAAGGTTTTTAATGAAACTTTACGAACTCCGGGCAGTAGCAGAACACCTCTCCCATTTTGATTTTATTCGCAATGCCAAACGGGTGGATGATAATACCATTGAACTGATTTTCGATAAGGAGAACAGCTATTTCTTCAATATGACACGGGGCCACAGCTTCATTTACAAAACAAAAAGTCAACGACCGCTCAAGAGTTACCAGGCCCCGTTCGACAACCTGCTGCATTCACTTGTCGGAAACAGCAAAATCCTGACAATCGAAACCCAGGGATATGACCGGATACTTCGATTCACTCTGGCGCCCAAAAGCAGCTATAAAGACAAGAAGATCGCACTGCAGTTTGAATTTACAGGCAAAAATACCAATGCCATACTGATCGATGAGGGTGAAACGATCATCGAAGCCCTGAGACACGTCGACGCAGAGCGCTCTTTCAGGATCATCCGCCCCGGTGCAGCACTTCTTCCCCTGCCTCCTTATGAGCGAAAAGAAGAGCAGCGTTCCATCGACAATATCGATACCCTGCTCCGGGAAAATTGGGGAAAATTTGAAAGCAAACGGATCGAAGGACTTAAAAAACAGAAGTTGTCAACAGTCAAAAAAAAGATTGACAAACTTGCCGGACTGCTTGACAAACTACCTGACGAAAATGAGCTTAAAGAGGAAGAGAAGAAGTACCGGAACTATGGCAATATCGTACTGGCAAACCTCTACCAGATCAAACCCTATGATACAAAACTGAAGACTTATGATTTTGACGGGCAGGAGGTCACCATCACTCTACCAAAAGGACTTGTCACCAATCGAATCAGTGAACACTTCTTCAATCTTGCCAAACGGGCCAGGAACAAAGCCAAAAATATCCATATCGAAAAAGAGAACCTCAGTAGTAAAATGGCTTTTTATCAAAATATCCACTATGCCGTAGAAAATGCCGAAGATGCCTATGAACTCGAACTTCTCGTCCCAAGGAGAGGAAAATCACAGCGCAAGAAGGAGAAACTCAAAGAGTGTGAATTTTTCTGGATCGAAGATTATAAAGTACTTGTCGGACGCAATAGCAGCGAAAACCAGAAACTGCTCAAAATCGCCAAATCCAATGACCTCTGGATGCATATCCGTGATGTACCCTCTTCCCATGTCATTATCAAAACAGACAAGCAGAATCTGCCGCAGAATGTCATCGAAGCCGCGGCCAAACTCTGTGTTGACTTCTCAGTGAAAAATCCCGGCGAGTACGACGTCGACTATACCAAACGAAAATTTGTCAAGATACAGGAAGGCTCTAATGTCCTCTATAACAAATATGACACCCTGCGTGTCCGGAAAGAGGGTGTTGAGATTAGAGAGTAACAGAATTTTTGGTTATAATAATCTGATAATTTCTCTCGTTCCCAACATCCTCGTTGGGAATGTATATTATAGATACTTGAATGTAAATACTACATATCATGCCCAAGTATGCATTCCCAAGCTGAAGCTTGGGAACGAGTGTGACGAGGAAAACAAAATGACACGAATCTTTACTGACTATCAGGAGCGATGGCTGACCGGTATTGCACTCCTTGCAATTGTGGGCATTATTGGCTGGATCGACAACTTTTTTATTATGTGGGCTTTTTTGGGAGTCGTTTATATCTTTGCTTTTTACGAAGCGATGCAGCTCTTCAAACTTAGAGCCCCATCAATGTATTTCTGGGCACTGCTGCTCTGGATTTTAGCCTACTTCTACCCCAACCCCGATGATCTCTTCTTTTTGATCGCGATCATTTTTGCCAGTACCCTGGCCTATACACACAACTTTGACAAAAGACTTTTTCTGCCATTCCTCTATCCGGTCAGCGGTATCCTCTTCTTTTTGATCCTCTATCAGGATTTCGGTATTCAGGCGATGTTCTGGCTGCTTGTCACTGTGGCAATGACAGATATGGGTGCTTTCTTTGTGGGGAAACTGATCGGACGCACCAAATTCTCGGATACCTCGCCCAACAAAACCATTGAAGGTGTCATCGGCGGGGTTGTTTTCGCCACACTGTTTGGAACCTATACCGGTCTCTATATTGCAGAGTTCTGGACAGCTCTATTTGTGACACTCTTCACCTCGCTGGCATCTGTCTTCGGCGACCTTTTTGAAAGTTATCTCAAACGTGAAGCGGGTGTCAAAGACAGTGGAGATCTGCTGCCTGGACATGGTGGTATCCTCGACCGGATCGATGGCTATCTCTTTGCCGCCGTTATCATGGTCATTACCCTCAGGTCATTTCTCTAAGACCCATGCCTGATTCGCCTGATTCGATTGTACTGCTCGGCTCAACCGGTTCAATAGGGGTCAATACCCTGGAGATCGCTTCCCGGTATAAAATTCCCATCGAAGCGCTTGTTGCCGGGAATAATATTGATCTACTCAACAAACAGATTAAAAAATACCATCCCCGTTATGTCGCTATTGCCAATGAAATACACAGGAGCCGTATCGATCATACCCATGTTTACTGCAGAGAACAGGGAATTCTGGAACTTCTGGAACAAACCCAAAGTCCGACTGTTGTCAACGCACTGGTAGGCTATGCCGGACTGGCCCCAACCCTGAAATCCATCGAACTTGGTAAAAGAGTCGCACTTGCCAACAAAGAATCTCTGGTCGTTGGCGGGGAATTTATCGATATAGGCAAAATTACCCCGATTGACAGTGAACACTTCGGCCTCTGGTATCTAATGAACGAGAGACCTATCAATAAACTCTATATTACTGCAAGCGGCGGTGCTTTCCGTGACTGGAAGAGAGAAAAGATCGCTGATGCAACCTTCGCTGATGCGCTCAAACACCCCAACTGGTCAATGGGCAACAAGATCACTATCGACTCTGCAACGATGACCAATAAACTTTTCGAACTTCTCGAAGCCAAGTGGCTCTTTGATACCAGCAATATTGATGCAGTCATCGAACGCAAATCGATCGTTCATGCCCTGGCAGAATTCAAAGACGGCTCTACCACTGCCCACTTTGCCGGTGTGGACATGAAACTTCCTATCGCCTTTGCCTTGAGAGGAAAAGTAGAGGAGGAGATTCTTCCCCCTCTTGACCTCCTTGAGATTGGAAACCTTCAATTCGAGTCCATTTCAAAAGAAAAATATCCTATTTGGGAGATCAAAGAACATTTGCTCAAAAACCCCCATTTGGGTGTTATCCTCAATGCCGCAAATGAAGAAGCCATCAAATCCTTCGAATCGGGAAAAAGCACTTTCTTCGGCATGGCGGATATGGTTCTCGATGCCTACAAAGAATTTGACTCTGTACATGCAAAAGACATAGGCGAAATCATAGAGATAGACAAAGAGGTGAGAAGCTATGTCAATCAATAAGTGTTCAGCGTTCAGCGTTCAGCGTTTGAGAAACAATAAAAGTATTGCAGCGCAATACATACCAACACTATTCACTATTCACTATTCACTATTCACTCAAGATAAGGACTTTCAATGAAAGTCCTTATCTTGCACGGCTGGGGCGGAAGTGATACCCCGCACTGGCAGGCTGAACTTGCCTGCACACTGGCCAAAGACTATGGAACCGTCAGCTTTCCGCTGCTGGACAATTGCCACTTCCCAAGCAAAAACAGATGGGTACGGCAGGTTAAAGAAATTTTGGAAGATTTTAAACCCGATACAGTTGTCTGCCACTCCCTTGCCAACACCCTTTGGTTTTGGCTTTGCCAACAGGAGATGAGAACTGTTGAGAAATTGATTATGGTTTCTCCGCCAAGTCTTACAACGAACGTCGATACGATTAAAACATTTTTCCCTTGCCCCATGCCACAAATACTTTGCGCAAAAGAAACCATCATGATCGTTTCAGATAATGACCCCTATATTACGATCAACGAAGCACAAAAACTCTCAAAGCATTATCATGCACCGCTTACGATCATTGAAAATGCAGGACACATCAATGCTGACAGCGGGTATGGAAAATGGGAATATATCGAAAAACTCATTATAAAGAATAAGTCTTGAAAGCATTCAGCATTCAGCGTTCAGCGTTCAGAATAGAAGCATTGCAAAGCAATGCCTACCGACACTATTCACTTTCTGAGGATCAAAAATGATCCTCAGTATCGAATCAAGCTGTGACGACAGCTCTATCGCCATTACAGAAATCGCAACCAAAAAAGTTCTCTTCCACAAAAAGATTTCCCAGGAGGCAGAGCACTCCTGCTACGGCGGCGTGGTACCGGAACTGGCCAGCAGACTTCATGCGGTTGCCCTGCCTGAGATCCTAAAAGAGACGGAACCCTTCTTTTCACATCTCAAAGCCATTGCTGTCACAAACCAGCCTGGGCTTGGCGTCACACTGATGGAAGGGATCGCTATGGCAAAAACCCTTGCTGTGCTGCTTGATATTCCACTGATAGCCGTCAATCACCTCAAAGCCCATATCTACTCTCTCTTTATAGAAAAAGAAGCCATTACACCCCTTCTTGTACTGCTGATCTCAGGAGGCCATACGCAGATCATCCGTGTCGAAAGTTTCGAAAAGATGGAGATCCTGGCCACCAGCATGGATGACAGCGTTGGAGAAAGCTTTGACAAATGTGCCAAGATGATGGGATTGGGCTACCCGGGTGGACCGGTCATAGAATCATTGGCACTACGGGGAGATGAAAATCGCTTCGACCTCCCCGTTCCTCTGCGCAACTCACCGCTGATCGCTTTCTCTCTCTCCGGCCTCAAAAATGCGGTACGCTTGCAAATCGAAAAATGCAAAACCTCCAACCAGGGAGAACTCACTGTACAGGATCAGTGCGATATTGCTGCCTCCTTCCAGAAAGCAGTTAAACTTCATCTTCTGCAAAAGAGTAAAAAGATCTTTGCAAAGGAGCCGATCAAGGAGTTTGCCATCGTCGGCGGTGCCAGTGCAAACTTCTATATCAGGGATGCCTATGATGCTCTCTGTAAACAGTATGGCAAAACCCTTCATACCACAGCTCTGGAATACTGTTCAGACAACGCCGCCATGGTTGGACGCTATGCCATAGAAGCCTATAAACGAGATGATTTTATCGACCCTGACAAAATCGACATCATCAGCAATAAAAAACAGCAAAGCGGCACTCTTTTATAGCCCCCTCAACCCCAATAAAAGCATTGCCTGGCAATGCCTGCCACCACTCTCCACTCTTCACTCTTAACTCTTAACTCTCTTCTTACCATTTTTTAGGTAAAATAAAAGGAATTACAGTAACAAACGAGGGAATTTCAATGAGTGAATACGGTGCCAGCAATATTAAAGTCCTCAAAGGACTTGAAGCAGTAAGAAAAAGACCGGGAATGTATATCGGTGATACATCGATCAGAGGTCTCCATCATTTGATCTATGAAGTAGTCGACAACTCGATCGATGAAGCCATGGCAGGCTATTGCGATACGATCAGAGTGACGCTGACCAAAGAAGGTTCCGCTATCATCGAAGATAATGGGCGGGGAATTCCTGTCACTGAACACCCCACAGAAAAAATCTCGGCGGCAACGGTTGTATTGACGGTACTGCACGCCGGTGGTAAATTTGACAAAGACACTTATAAAGTCTCCGGCGGTCTTCATGGGGTGGGTGTCTCTGTTGTCAATGCACTTGCCAAAGACCTTCACCTCACTGTCTTCAGAGATGGAAGTATGTATGAACAGGATTTTGCAAAAGGTCTCCCTCAGGAACCGCTGAAAACTACTGGAACAAGCAGAAAAAAGGGGACCAAAATCGAGTTTTGGCCGGATGATTCTATCTTCACTGAATCCGTCTCTTTTCAGAGTGCCATTCTGACCAAGCGCTTCAAAGAACTGGCTTACCTCAACCCAAAGATCACGATTATCTTTACCGACGAACGCGAAGGGATCAAAGAGACTTTCCATTTCGAGGGAGGGATCAAGCAGTTTGTCGAAGACCTGAACAGTAGAGAACCCCTATCCAATGCTCAATTCTTTGAGGGAAAAGCCGATGATATAGAGATGGATATTGCTATCATGTATTGTGATGCGGATAGTGAAAAGCTGGTCTCTTTTGTCAACAACATCAAAACGGCAGACGGAGGGACCCATGAAGCTGGATTTAGAGCCGGTTTGACCCGTTCCATCTCACAGTATATCTCCAAAAATGCCAACGCCAAAGAGAAAAATACCAAGATCACAGGTGACGACAGCAAGGAAGGTCTGGTTGCCGTTGTTTCTGTAAGGGTTCCCGAACCTCAGTTTGAAGGGCAGACCAAGGGAAAACTTGGTTCCAGCTATGTCCGTCCACTGGTACAAAAGTTCATCTATGAACGTCTCAACAAATACCTTGAAGAGAACCCGATCGAAGCCAAAGCGATCATGGGCCACGTCATCCTGGCTGCCAAAGGCAGAGATGCTGCCAAGCGTGCAAAGGATCTCGTGAAACGCAAGGATTCGATGAGTATCGGTACCCTTCCCGGCAAATTGGCTGATTGTCAGAGCAAAGACCCTGCACTCTCTGAAATTTACCTTGTGGAAGGGGATTCTGCCGGCGGCTCAGCCAAGCAGGGCCGTGATCGTGTTTTCCAGGCTATTTTGCCTCTCAAAGGTAAAATTCTGAATGTTGAAAAAGCCCGTCTTGAAAAGATCCTCAAATCTGATGAGATCAAAAATATGATCACTGCCATGGGCTGTGGTATCGGAGAAGAATTTAATGAAGAGAAGTTGCGTTATCACAAGATCATCATTATGACCGATGCGGATGTTGACGGCAGTCATATTCAGACACTTCTAATGACCTTCTTCTTCCGCTTCCTTCAGCCGGTTATCGAGAAGGGGTATCTCTACCTTGCACAGCCGCCGCTCTACCTCTATAGAAAAGGGAAAAATGAAACCTATCTCAAAGATGATAAATCCCTCAATGATTTCCTTATAGAGAATGGCATCTCCGCTGTAGAGAGTGAGACCATGGGACGAAACGATCTCGTAGACCTCTTTAAAATGGTTGCCTACTACAAAATGACACTCAGCGAAATTGAAAAGCGTTTTGCCCTGCCTGAGGTGCTTCGTTATATGATTGAAAATCCGGATATTCTGGGAACAGATAATGCTGCTCTTGCCAAGACGGTGAAAAAATTCATTTCAGACCTTGGATACAATATCCTCAGTGAAACTATCAATGATGAGAAAATCCATCTCTTTGTGCAAACCAATGATGGGCTTGAAGAGCTTATCATTGACGATGTCCTCTTCACCAACCCACACTATAATGAGGCAGTCTACATCAGTAACAATATCAAAGAGCGGATCACTGACGAGTTCAAAGATAAAGATCTTCTGGAAATGCTTGCCGGTATTGAGAGTTCAGCCAAAAAAGGTGCTTATATCCAGCGATACAAAGGTCTGGGCGAAATGAACCCTGAACAACTCTGGGAAACCACAATGAACCCGGAGGACAGAAGACTTCTCCAGGTTAAGATCGATAATGAAGAAAATGCCAGTGATACTTTTACTCTCTTTATGGGAGATGAAGTGGAACCCAGACGCGACTACATCGAACGCCACGCCAAAGATGTCAAACATTTGGATGTCTAATGCTACTGTCAACACGCGAAGAGAGAGAACGACGTTTTAAATTGGCTCTTCGGGCCGGTATTCCTATTTTTCTCCTTATTTTCCTTCTTTTTTATACTACTATTTCCGGGGATGGATTTGACAAAATAACACTCGAACATGCCATGCTGATGGGAGGACTGGTATTCATCACCGTCTACTTTATCTATTTTCTTCTGGAACTCGATGTCAAGGAGACTCTACTTGATCAGACCACAGAGGGGTTTAACCAGGAAACCTTTATTAAAAAACTGAAAAAACATCAGCCTCAGACGGTTGCAGTCCTCATTGTCAACAATCTCTCTACCGTCAATGAAAACTATGGTGCAGCTGCCACTAATGACCTGCTTCACACGCTTGTCTCCAGACTCAACCACTATACAGACAAGTATGGGATCAAAGATTTGTGGATCGGCAGACACTCCGGTGCCGAACTTCTCATCGCTATGGACAGAGAGAGTACTGAAGCTCAGCATATGATGCAGAAATTTGTCCGGGACAATAGAACAATTGATACCATAGAGATAGATTACCGTTTTGCTGTCATTCACAACACAGGTGATGATCCGGACAAGACCATTGCCCATCTCCGGGATCAGCTGAAAGCCCAGGAGATCAAACCAGAGGCCAGAGAAACAGCGGTTAAGGATACTGCGGCACTCTCCAAACTTGAAACGTCCATTCTCAAGGCACTCGATGATGAAACACTGAATTTCTATTTCAGGCCGCTTTTCAATGTCAGGAAAGATGAAGTTGACAGTTATGAAATTTCAATCAAACTTCGATCAGAAACAGGAAAAGAGATTCTCCCCCGTGATTATCTTCCGATCATCAATCGTCTCGGACTGGGTCGCTCCTATGACCTCTCTATCTTCAGGCATGTAACCGATATTGCTCTTTTGACGGATGACAATATCTCCTTTAGTTTCAATCTCTCGCCTTTTTCTCTGCGTGACAGGGATTTTCTTGATACGATCTTTGGCATCATTGAAGATAAAAATATCGATGCAAACAGACTTATTTTTGAAATCTATGAACGGAAAGCACACCATGATCTGAGCAACTATCTCAAAACTCTCTCCCGGATCAGGACAAAAGGGATCCGGGTATGTATCGACAATTTCGGCTCCTCCAATGCTTCCATGGAGTATATGAAACATTTTAAATTTGATGTGGTACAGTTCGATAGAGACTTTGTCACCCGGTTGGATGACCAGAACAGTCTCTCGATACTCAAATCCCTGATCGAAATGTCCAAAGGATTGAAGATTACGACTGTTGCAAAATGGGTTGACAAAGAGAATCAAAAGCAAATTCTGAAAGATTTGGGGATCGACTATCTTCAGGGCTTTGGCGTAGGGAAACAGTTAACAGAACGCCAGCTCATTCAAAAATACAATAACCAGGGAGAATCATGAAGTACGGAGAACAAGAGATCAAAGAGTTTGATATCAATGCAGAAGAGCACTACTGGCCCAATGAGCACAAAAAAAACTATGTGATCAACATCAACCTTCCGGAATTTATGTGCCGATGCCCACGTTCAGGATACCCGGATTTCGCAACAGTCAAACTCTCTTACACGCCGTCAGAGCGAGTGATCGAACTCAAAGCGATAAAACTCTACATTAACAGTTTCAGCGATCGGTACATTTCCCATGAGAACTCTGCCAACGAAATCTATGACACACTTTATGGAAAACTCAAGCCCAAATGGATGAAACTCACTGCGGATTTCAACCCAAGAGGCAATGTCCATACAGTGATCGAGATAGACAGCAGTAAGAACTAACACTTTTTCAACCGGGAAATATATCAATTTGACAGACATTTCCCTCTCCTCCTCAAAAAACTACTATCATAACAGGAAAATTGCCTCAGCACACTATTGCGTGCCGCAAAAGGAGCCCTATGATAACATTCGACGACGTCATGCTGCGAATCAAACAAATTATCGCTGCAAACAAAGAAAAGCAGAGAATCTACAACAAAGAGATCGCCCAGGCACTTGGTCTGACTCCGGAATACTTTGCCGTCATCAAAAAAAGAGGGAAAATTCCCTATGAAGCCATTGCCACCTTCTGCCGGAACAGGAAAATCAGTATCAACTGGGTACTCTTCGGGCAGGAACCCAAAAAACTTTAGGGCACCTCTAGCATAAAGAAAAAAAAATACTCTGCTTGAATATCTTCTTTTTCCCTGCTATAATTATTACCGCACCAACTAAATATACCAAAGGAGAGTCAATGAGTCAACAAACAGAAAAGATCGCACACTATGTGGCTGCCAACAAAGAGTTAAATCTGGGATTGAGTGAAGAGCTCATTACCAAAGTCACTGTTGGCTTGGGACCATCAATATACAAGCATGATTCCGAAACAGTCGCATGCAGCAACAGCAGCGAGGTCGATACTGTCCGTGAGAACTTTCTCAAGAATAAATTGGGACTGACACAGTCGGATGATGAACTCAATGCCGCTATCCAAAATGTATGTGAAATGATGGGAACTTCCAATAAACACAAATATAGAGCACTTTTTTATGCACTCTTGGCTAAAAATTTTGGTAAAGTATCTGTTTACGCATAAGCGGACATTGATACGCTCGTACACCAAGGTAATAAAATTATAGGCTGATATGTATTATTTCGCAGTAGTTTACTGTTGATTTGGGTGAATATAGTTTGTGAAAGTGAGAGAGTTTACTGATAGTACAGGTCGAATGGAGCAGGCTCCATTCGACCGGAGATGCAGTGCAATACTGCGAAAGAAACTAGCCGTTTCTCTTTTCGATGATCTCTTTGGCAACATTCTGAGGAACCTCTTCATAGTGATCAAATTCCATGGCATAAGTTGCACGTCCCTGAGTCATTGATCTCAGGTCAGTGGAGTAACCGAACATTTCGGAGAGTGGCACAAAGGCATCAACGATCTTGTTGCCGGATCTGTCGCCCATACCGCTGACCTGTCCACGTCTCTTGGAAATGTCACCGATGACATCACCCATATAGTCTTCAGGTACTTCAACTTCGACTTTCATCATCGGTTCAAGGATGACAGGATTTGCTTCTCTACAACCTTCTCTGAATCCCATAGAACCGGCAAGTTTAAATGCCATCTCGGAGGAGTCAACATCGTGGAATGATCCATCATAAAGTGTCACCTTGACATCTTCGATAGGATATCCGGCCTGGATACCTCTACCCATCGCTTCAACGATACCTTTGTTGACAGCAGGGATAAATTCTTTTGGAATAACCCCGCCTTTGATAGAGTCGATGAACTCATAACCTTCACCAGGCTCTTGCGGCTCAATCTTGAGATAGACATGACCAAACTGACCACGACCACCAGACTGCTTGGCATACTTATACTCTTTGTCAACCGCTTTTCTGATCGTTTCACGGTAAGCAACCTGCGGTGCACCGACTTCAGCATCGACATTAAACTCTCTCATCATTCTATCGACAAGGATTTCGAGGTGAAGCTCACCCATTCCAGAGATGATCGTCTGTCCGGATTCTTCATCAGTTGCAACACGGAATGAAGGGTCTTCCTGTGCCAATTTACCGAGTGCAATACCCATTTTTTCCTGGTCTGCTTTGGTTTTTGGTTCAACCGCTACCGAGATAACCGGATCCGGGAATTCCATTCTCTCCAAAATAACTTTGTCTTTTTCACCGGCAAGCGTATCTCCTGTCAGTGTAGATTTCAATCCGACAACCGCACCGATCTCACCGGCATAAAGGGAATCAACCTCTTCTCTCTTAATGGCATGCATCTTGAGGAGACGGCCGATACGCTCTTTTTTGCCTTTGGTTGTATTATAAACATACGAACCGGACTTAAGTACACCGCGATAAACACGGACAAATGTCAACTGACCGACAAACGGGTCTGTCATGATCTTGAATCCAAGCGCAGCAAATTCGCCATCATCAGTAGATTCTACAGTCGTTTCTTCACCATCCTCATATTCACCTCTGATCTCATGCACTTCAGTAGGAGCAGGAAGATAATCCACAACAGCATCAAGCAGTGTCTGTACCCCTTTGTTCTTAAAGGCAGTACCGCAAGTCATCGGGATCATAGTGATCGCCAAAGTTGCCGCTTTGATACCTGCTTTGATCTCTTCTTCTGTAAGTTCTTCGCCCTCCATGAATTTCTCCATGAGTGTGTCGTCAGTTTCAGAGATCGCTTCGATCAACTTCTCTCTATACTCTTCAGCCAACTCAACAAGATCCTCAGGAATATCGACAACTTCGAACTCTTGTCCCATTTTACTCTGATCATCGCCCCAGATAGTTGCCTTCATTGTTACAAGGTCTATAACTCCCTGGAAATTTTCCTCAGCACCGATAGGAAGCTGAATGGGAACTGCATTTGACTTCAATCTTTCATTGATTTGTCTCTCAACTTCATAAAAATCAGAACCTGTTCTGTCCATTTTGTTGACAAATACCATTCGGGGAACCATATATCTGTTTGCTTGTCTCCAAACTGTCTCAGACTGAGGCTGAACTCCACCGACTGAACAGAATACGGCGACAGCACCATCGAGAACTCTCATAGAACGTTCAACTTCAATCGTAAAGTCAACGTGGCCCGGAGTGTCGATGATATTGATCTGGTGGCCTTCCCATTCACAAGTTGTCGCAGCTGAAGTGATCGTGATCCCTCTCTCCTGCTCCTGCTCCATCCAGTCCATTGTCGCTGCACCGTCGTGTACTTCACCGATCTTATGTGAAACACCGGTGTAGAAAAGGATTCTTTCCGTTGTGGTTGTTTTTCCTGCATCAATGTGCGCAGCGATACCGATATTTCTTACTTTGTCAAGTGGATGTGATCTTGCCATACTTTACTTCCTTACCATCTATAGTGAGCAAACGCTTTGTTCGCTTCAGCCATCTTATACGTATCTTCTTTCTTCTTGAATGCAGAACCTTTTTCAGTTGCTGCATCCATCAACTCATTTGAAAGACGCTCCATCATTGTTCTTTCATTTCTTTTTCTTGCTGCATCAACAATCCATCTGATTCCCAATGACTGCTGTCTGACAGGTCTTACTTCGATAGGCACCTGATAGGTAGCTCCACCGACTCTTCGACTTTTTACTTCCATTACAGGCTTGATGTTTTCCATTGCTTTGTTGAAAACTTCAATACCTTTTTCACCAGATTTTGATTCGATTCTCTCCAGCGCGCCATACATTACTTTTTGCGCTGTACTCTTTTTACCATCAAGCATGACTGCGTTGATAAATTTTGTTAAAACTTTTGATCCATAAACAGGATCCGGGAGAACAGGTCTCTCGGGAGCTCTTCTTCTTCTCATGATTTTCCTTCAATCTTTTACATTTGATTTACTCAAGTCTTGTCCCCTAAGGATTGCCGACAACACCTGCATAAGTCTATCACTAGACTAAACTTTACGACTTTAAAACTAACTATTTACTATTTAGGTTTTTTAGTACCGTATTTAGAACGAGCTACTCTTCTGTTCGCAACACCTGATGTATCAAGCGCACCACGAACGATGTGATACTTCACACCCGGCAAATCTTTGACCCTGCCGCCTCTTACGAGCACAATTGAGTGCTCCTGAAGGTTGTGACCCTCTCCACCGATGTATGAAATTACTTCAAATCCGCTGGTCAATCTAACTTTGGCAACTTTTCTCAATGCTGAGTTAGGTTTCTTTGGAGTTGTTGTATAAACTCTGGTACAAACACCTCTTCTTTGAGGACACTTTACAAGTGCTGGTGATTTTGATTTTTTGATCACCTTTTTACGCTCTTTGCGAATCAACTGGTTAATGGTTGGCAAATCGTTTTCCTTTCTATGTATTTTATTTTCATAACTGAGTATGAGAATTTAAATCTGGGCTATTACACCTCAAAAAAGGGCTTTTTTCAAAGAAAATCGGATGAAATTGCACTTTATTGAAATGTATAGTCAGAAAAATGGAGGCATATTATAGTTAAAATAACTTTACTTAAACTTATATATTAATGTTCGGCTTCTCCCTCTCACTGGTGGAAGAAGCCGAAATTACTTATTCTGTCACTGTCAATTTGATCGATTCTGAATCCACCATACCGGTTCCCACAGGGATCAGTCGACCGATAACAACATTCTCTTTCAGGTCTTCAAAACCATCGACTGTACCGGCGATCGATGCCGATGTCAATACTTTCGTTGTATCCTGAAAAGATGCCGCAGAGATAATACTGTCTGCACCAACCGCAGAACGGGTGATACCTACCAACATCGGCTCCGCGATCGCAGGCTCTCCCCAAAGACTTATGACTCTTTCATTCTCTTCCTGGAACTTTCGTTTTGAGATAATATCGCCGGCGATGAACTTGCTGTCCCCGCTCTCAACGATCTTCACCTGTCTCATCATCTGGGAAACAACGATCTCGATGTGTTTGTCAGAGATATTAACCCCCTGTCTTCTATAGACCTGCTGGACTTCACTGACAATATACTCATAAAGAGCCTTCTCTCCCATAGCAGCAAGAATATCGTGGCTTGAGATCGTACCATCTGTCAATTTCTCACCTGTATGGACAAATTCTCCCGGATGAACAAGAATCATTTTGCCCTTATCAACGAATTGTTCCGTCACCTGGCCGCTTTCACCGGTAATGACCAGCCTCTCTTTGCCGCGCAATGGTTTGCCGAAGCTGATCACACCATCAATCTGTGCGATCAGTGCGATATCTTTTGGACGTCTCGCCTCAAAGAGTTCGGAAACCCGCGGAAGACCCCCGGTAATATCTTTTGACTTGATTGCTGCCTTCGGTGTCTTCGCCAGAATATCAGCGATACTGACATCATGACCATCCTTAACAAAGAGGATCGTTTTCGGATCCAGCTGATAACGGATTACTTCTCCTGATTGGGTTGCCAGAATAATTGCTGGCTTATAGGCTGCGGGAATATATTCATTGAGCTCCAGTCTTGTATCCCCGGTCACTTCATCAAATTGCTCTGCCACAGTAATGCCAGGAATAATATCTTCAAACTTCAGTGTACCGCCCTGCTCTGCAATGATCGGTTCAGAATAGGGATCCCACTCGGCGATCACGACTTGTATTTCCGTCACAGGTGCAGAGATCAAACCACCTCTCTCTACCATACCGTCATTGGCAATCTTGATGACCGACCCTCTTGAGATATAGTGTCTTGCAGCCTCTCTGTTACTTTCATCAACGATCACGGCAAAGAGACCTTTTTCCTCTACAGGAGCACCTTCTTTGATCGTATTGATCGATTCAAGATAATCTCCTTTAAGGATGAAATACTTCACTTGACCTTTGACATCAGCAACAACCTGTTGCGTCACAGGTGCACCATCTTCCACTTTCAATTCACTTGCAAACGGCACACGGCTTGGTACACTCCATCCCTCTTTGATCACTTCGACGATTGATTCACCTTCAGTAACTTTTTCTCCATCTTTGAATGGCAAATAGAGTTTTCCTTCGATCTTGCCCGCTACACCGGCAAGTTCATTGGCTTTGGCCACATCACTCTTTCTGAGGTTGTACTTGACTTCATCTATTTTGTCAGATTTAACAGAAATCACAATTTCATCATGTGTCACCGATACGGAAAGTGTGCCGTCGACAATTGCTTTGATCTTTGGTTCAACCAGTAGTATACCGGCATTTCTTCTGTTGGCAACGATCAGGTTCCCCTCGCGGTTTCGATAAACAGAGAGGTTGTAATATCGGATAAATCCTTCTCTGCTTGCTACGACCTGCCGCTCCTCTTTGCCGGCTGTCGCCGTACCGCCTGTGTGGAAAGTTCGGAGCGTCAACTGTGTACCCGGTTCGCCGATTGATTGTGCCGCGATAACTCCGACCGCTTCACCCGGTTTGACCAGCTTATTCTCTGCCATGTTCAAGCCATAACATTTCGCACAGATTCCCTTCTTTGCTTTACAGCTGGAAGGCGCTCTCATGACCACTGACCTGACACCTGCATCTTTGATACGGTTTGCCATCTCTTCATCGATCAGTGTTCCCTGGCTTACCAATACTTCATTGGTGATCGGATCGATCACATCTTCGGCAACCACGCGTCCATAGATTCTGTCGCTGAGAGGCTCGATCATTTCATTACCCACAACGATATCGGCAACTTCGACTCCCTCATGTGTCCCGCAATCTTCCATGTTGACTTTGACATTTTGTGCAACATCGATCAGTTTACGGGTCAGATAACCGGCATTCGCCGTTTTCAATGCGGTATCGGCAAGACCCTTTCTCGCACCGTGTGTCGAAATAAAGTACTCAAGGACATTCAAACCTTCACGGAAGTTGGAGGTAATCGGTGTCTCGATAATCGATCCGTCAGATTTCGCCATCAAACCCCTCATGCCGGAGAGTTGTCTGATCTGTGCAGCAGAACCCCTCGCACCGGAATCCGCCATCATAAAGACTGAGTTAAACCCCTCCTTATCTGCACGGATCAGCTTCATCAACTCTTCTGCAATTCCATTGTTCGTATCAGTCCAGATATCAATAATCTTGTTATACCGTTCCTGCTCTGTCAAAAGACCGGCACCAAATTGCTGCTGGATCTCTTTGACGAGACTCTTTGCCTCAGAGACTTTCTGCTCTTTTATCTCCGGGATCTTGATATCGTCAATAGAAATCGAAACACCGACTTTTGTCGCATATTTAAAACCAATGTCTTTCAAGTCGTCCAGGAATTCAGCCGTATCTGAAATACTGCCGACCTTATAGACATAGTCTACAAGAGCGCCAATATCCTTTTTCTTCAAAATCTTGTTCCAGTACTTTTCAGGAACATAATCAGGAATGATCGACTTGAGGATCAAACGACCTGCCGTCGATGTTGTGATCTTGCCATCCACAACTGTTCTGATACGTGCATTGAGGTCGAGAGCATGCTCTTCAAATGCGATTACCACCTCATCAACGTTGGCAAAAAGTTTGTGCTCTCCTTTGACCTCTGACTTCTCAAGCGTCAAGTAGTAAAGTCCCAAAATCATATCCTGAGACGGCACCGCAATTGCCTTACCGGATGCAGGAAGCAGAATATTCATCGAAGAGAGCATCAGGACTTTCGCCTCTGCAATTGCCTCATCACTCAGCGGTACATGAACTGCCATCTGGTCACCGTCGAAGTCAGCGTTGAAGGCTGAACAGACAAGCGGATGAAGCTGAATTGCTTTTCCGTCGATCAAGCGGGGGTGGAAAGCCTGAATAGAGAGCTTATGCAGTGTTGGTGCACGATTGAGAAGAATCGGGTAAGACTCAACCACCTCTTCCAGGCACTCCCAAACTTCATTAACCTGCTTTTCGATCATCTTCTTGGCTTGCTTCAAAGTTGTCGCGTAGCCTTTCTCTTCGAGTTTCGCCATCAAATGTGGTTTGAAAAGCTCCAATGCCATTTTCTTTGGAAGACCACATTGATCCATCCTCAGGTCAGGACCGACAACAATAACCGAACGGCCTGAGAAGTCAACACGTTTACCCAAGAGGTTCTGTCGGAATCGCCCCTGTTTCCCTTTGATCACTTCCGAAAGTGATTTAAGAGGGCGTTTGTTAGCACCCTTGACGGCATTGCCGCGACGACCATTGTCAAAGAGTGCATCGACTGATTCCTGAAGCATTCTTTTTTCATTTCTAACGATAATTTCCGGTGCATCAAGCTCTGTCAGACGCTTCAGACGCTGGTTACGGTTGATCACTCTTCTGTAGAGATCATTCACGTCAGAAACGGCAAATTTACCGCCATCCAGACTGACAAGTGGTCTCAAATCAGGCGGAAGGACAGGCAGATTGGTCAGCATCATCCATTCCGGCCTGTTGCCGGAGTGAAGAAATGCTTCGATCACTTTCAATCGCTTCACGATCGTTTTTCTCTTCGCCTCGGATTTGGTCGCAGAAATTTCCTCTTTGAGCTGCTGAAACATTTCAACAAGATCAAGCTCAGCCAGAAGCTCCTGAATCACTTCTCCACCCATACGCGCATCAAAACCGCTTTCACCAAATCGCTGTACAATCTGCTGATACTGCTCTTCGTTGAGAACATCAAATTTCACCAGAGGGTTGAGACCTTCACTGTCGTAACTTGCCTCACCAGGATTTTTTACAATATAAGCCTCATAATAGAGTACTCTCTCAAGGTCTTTCATCTTCACACCCAAAAGTGTACCGATTCGTGACGGCAATGAACTCACATACCAGATATGTGCCACAGGGGCGATCAGTTCGATATGGCCCATTCTGTTTCGTCTTACCTTGGATGTCGTGACTTCAACCCCACACTTTTCACATACGACACCTTTATATCGCATCTTTTTGTATTTACCGCAAAGACACTCGTAGTCTCTGATCGGCCCAAAAATTTTGGCACAAAAAAGTCCATCTCTCTCCGGTTTCAGGGTACGGTAGTTGATCGTCTCAGGTTTTTTAACTTCACCATAACTCCATGAGAGGATCTTTTCAGGACTTGCCACCCTGAGTTGAAGTGCCTCAATATCCTTCGGTCTCTCTTCACTGCTGAGATCAATTGGCGTTAAATTCTCTAATAGTTTACTCATCTTCAACCTCTACTTCTTTTTTCTTCTCATAAAGTTCTACATCCAAACCAAGTGCCTGCAGCTCTTTTGTCAATACGAACATCGTTTCAGGAACACCTGACTCGGGTACACTCTCACCTTTTGTGATTGCTCTGTAGGCACGTGCTCTACCCTCAACATCATCCGACTTGATCGTCAGCATCTCTTTGAGGATATGGGATGCGCCATAGGCTTCGAGTGCCCAGACTTCCATCTCTCCGAATCTCTGACCACCAAAGAGTGCCTTACCTCCGACCGGCTGCTGTGTGACCAGTGAGTATGGCCCGGTTGAGCGTGCATGGACCTTTTCATCAACCAGGTGGTGAAGTTTGAGCATATACATATATCCGACATTGACACGTTCGATCATCTGCTCACCTGTCTGGCCATCAAAGAGTGTCATCTTGCCATCGCTGTCAATTTTGGCAAGCTCAAAGAGTTTGGCAAACTCTTCACGATCTGCCCCTTCAAAAACCGGTGCTGCGAATTTTACACCGTTACTCCAGTCTCTGGCATAAACCAGCAACTCTTCATCATTGATCTTCGCAAGTGTCTCTTTGGCGTTCATCAGTTTTGCGATATCAGCAATCTCTGTCATTTTTGCCCTGAGATCTTGGATAAAGCTCTCCTTCTGATTCTCAAACATCTCCTGGATCTGTTCACCCATTTTCTTGCCGATGAGCCCCAGGTGAACCTCAAGGATCTGTCCAATATTCATACGACTCGGCACCCCAAGAGGATTCAAGATCAGGTCAACAGGCCTTCCATCTTCCATATATGGCATATCGATCTCAGGAACGATATTGGAAACAATACCTTTGTTTCCATGACGACCTGCCATCTTATCCCCTACTTTAAGTTTCCGCTTCGTAGCAATATAAACCTTGACCAGTTTGGTGACACCGCTTGGGAGAATGTCATCTTTTTCCAAAACACTCAACTTCTCTTCATGATCGCCTTTAAGTCTCTTCTTCTGCTTAAGGAAGTAGTTCTTGAGAGACTCATACTCTGCCTGGATCTCTTCGCTGAATGATTGCACCACGCTTCTAAGAGCAAAACGGTTGATCTCTCTGACAACTTCTTCAGGAATTTTTTCACCTTTTTTATACTCTGTACCGGCCACAGAAACATCCTGGGCCAGGTCACTCTTTGACAGTAGTGATGTAATTCTCAACATCTCTTCCCTGTCGATCATCAAAAGCTGATCATGGTGGTCACCATCGAGTATCGCTTTTTCCTCTTCAAAGGCCTGAACAGCACGTGCATCTTTCTCATAGCCCTTTTTCGTAAAGACTTTGATATCGACGATCACACCCTCCATTGAGGCTGGACAGTAGAGTGATTTATTAACTACATGTCCCGCTTTTTCACCGAAGATCGCTCTGAGAAGTCTCTCTTCCGGAGTCGGTTTGATCTCACCCTTGGGACTGACTTTGCCCACAAGGATCATCCCCGGTTTGACGTGGGTACCCATTTTAACAATACCGCTGTCATCAAGGTGAAGCAGTTCATCTTCACGAATATTGGGAATATCGCGTGTGATCTCTTCTGTACCGTGCTTCAGCTCTCGTGCTTCGATCTCTTTTTCATAGGTATGCACAGAAGTAAAGGTATCTTCCCGGATCAACTTTTCAGAAATAACGATCGCATCTTCGTAGTTATACCCGTTCCACGGCATAAAGGCAACCAGAATATTCTTTCCAATGGCCAATTCACCCTGATCCATATTCGGACCATCTGCGATCACTTGCCCTGCTTTAACCTCAGCACCCAACTTAACGATCGGTGTTTGTGTAAAAGTAGTATTCTGGTTGGTACGCATATTCTTTTCGAGCGAATAGTGATCGATAAAGACACCACTCTCATCTTCACCCATGACATAGAT
This sequence comes from Campylobacterota bacterium, assembly GCA_034721895.1. Lineage (GTDB taxonomy): Bacteria > Campylobacterota > Campylobacteria > Campylobacterales > Sulfurovaceae > SZUA-451. The sequence continues at coordinate 39,922 of JAYEND010000099.1, forward strand.
ATTTTTTGCATCAACCTTCTCGACTTTACCGGCACGCTTCGCTTTGCTGGATTCCCAGGCATCACGACTTACGATCGCTTCCATTCCTGTACCGACAACCGGTGCTTCTGTTTTGAGAAGAGGTACTGCCTGACGCTGCATGTTTGACCCCATGAGTGCACGGTTTGCATCATCGTGCTCAAGGAACGGGATCAATGCCGCTGCTGATCCGGAGATCATCAATGGCGAAATATCGATCAAATCAACTCTAGAAACAGTGTTCAGCTCGATATTTCCGTTGAGTCTTGTTTCGATCAGATCTTCAACGATATAGCCACTCTCATCAACTTCCGTCGATGCAGGGGCAATACACTTATCCTCTTCCTGGGTGGCAGTGATATAAACGATTTCATCAGTGACTTTACCCTCTTTGACGATTTTGTACGGTGCTTCTATAAATCCAAGTTCATTCACTTTTGCATAGGTTGCCAGGGTATTGATCAAACCGATGTTCTGACCTTCCGGTGTCTCAATCGGACAGATACGTCCGTAGTGTGTCGGGTGAACGTCACGGACTTCAAAACCGGCACGCTCTTTAACCAGTCCACCCTCTCCAAGTGCAGAGAGTCTTCTTTTATGCGTCACTTCCGAGAGCGGGTTTGTCTGATCCATAAACTGGCTCAGCTGGCCGCTTGAGAAAAATTCCAGAATGGTATTGGTGATCATTTTGGAGTTAACCAGGTCATGCGGCATCAACTCATCGAACGTACCGCTGATCGTTGTCATCTTATCCTTGATCGCCTTCTGCATCTTGGTCAAACCACTATGAAGTTCATTCCCCAAAAGTTCGCCGATAGCCCTGATTCTTCTGTTCCCGAGGTGATCACGATCATCGATATGCCCCTGACCATTTTTGACTTTGATCAGATATTTGACAGTATAAATAATATCTTCTGCTGTCATCACTGTTACATACTCCGGAATATCAAGCCCCAGTTTATGATTCATCTTCATACGACCGACTTTGGTCAAATCATATCGTTCAGGATCAAAGAAGAGTTGTCTCAGAAACTGTTTTGCCGCTTCAGGTGTTACCGGTTCACCCGGTCTCATTACTTTATAGACGCGAATTGCTGCAAGAACATTTTCATCCTCTATCCCCTCCATCTGTTTCAGCAGCCTCAAGCTCTCCTGATCGGCAATAAATGCTTTGATAATAGAGCTATCGGTATCTTCCGCAAGGTCATTGGCAATTTCAATTGTTTCAATGCCCTGTTCGATCATTTTTTTGAGTTTTGCCTCATCGAGTGAAGAAACAGCGTCATAGAGTACTTCGCCACTCTCCTGATCGATCACTGCTTTAGCCAAATATCTCTCCATCAGAATCTCAAGCGGATACTCTATCCACTCAAGTCCCTCTTCGATCAGTTTCTGTGCCCGCTTCTTCGTCAGACGCTTACCTGCCGCAACAATGATATTTCCATTTGTATCTTTGACATCATACTCAGTACGTCCAAGAAAATCATTTGCATCGAACTTTGTCAGGAATCTGTTCTCCTTGATACTGATCTCTTTGGTTGGATAGAAGAGTTTGATAATATCCTCTTTGGAATAGTCAAGTGCCCTGAAGAGGATCGTGACCGGTATCTTTCTTCGTTTGTTGATACGCGCATAGAGAATATCTTTGGCATCATATTCGAAGTAGAGCCAGGAACCTCTGTCAGGAATAATCTGCGCAGAGTAGATCAGTTTGTTTACAACCGTTGTCGCCTCTGTCTCTTTGAAAATAACGCCGGGGCTTCTGTGAAGCTGATTGACGATTACTCTCTCTACGCCATTAACAACAAAGGAAGTTCTCTCCGTCATCAAAGGAATATCCCTGACAAAGACAGCCTGCTCTTTGATCTCTTTGGGATCGAGTTTTTCACCTGTCTTCTCATCTCTGTTCCAGATGGTCAGTGCAATATTCATCTTCAAAGAGACAGAATAGGTCAATCCTCTTTCCATACACTCTCTGACGGTATATTTGGGTTTAATAATTTCACTATTTTTATATGTCAGGGTCAGACGGTTCTGCTGATCATGGATAGGGAAGGCTGACTTGAGAACCTTCTCAAGCGTACTGTTCCTTCTGTCTTTTTCACCAAGCATCAAAAAGTTTTCATAACTCTTTTGCTGAAGTTGTAAAAGATTGGGGATTTCAATTTCTCGCGGTGTTTTGGAAAAATCAACACGTAATCTATTTCCGGAATGTAAAGAATTTAACATGGGCTAACCTTATAGGGTTTGTAGTTTATGGATGTATTAAAGGATATACAAAAAAACTATTGTAAAGAGCGTAAATATTAACCCTTAATAGTTTGTCACTATATCCCACTGGGATATTTGGAGTATCTTGCAGGTCTGGTATTCAGAGCCGGACCTGCAAGATGGAAAATTATTTAAGTTCGCAAGAAGCGCCGGCTTCTTCGATCTGCTTTTTGAACTCTTCAGCTTCCTCTTTGGAAACATTTTCTTTAAGAACACTTGGAGTCTCTTCAACTGCAGTTTTAGCCTCTTTGAGGCCAAGACCGGTGATTGCCCTAACCACTTTAATTGCATTGATTTTCTTCGCACCGGCGTCAGTCAATACAACAGTAAATTCAGTTTGCTCTTCAACAGCAGCACCTGCATCAGCAGCTCCGCCACCAGCAACTACAGTTGCTTGTGCAGATACGCCAAATTTTTCTTCGAATTCTTTTACAAGCTCAGAAAGCTCAAGAACAGACATGTTAGAGATAAATTCAATTACATCTTCTTTAGTTGTTGCCATTTTATTTCCTTAATTAGGTTCTAATATTTATAGTTATTAGTGCATCTATTGATACACTGTAGTGACCTGTGATACACTATAGTGGCCCGGGTCACACCATTCAGCTATATTAGGCTGAAGCTTCTTCTTCTCTTTTGGTAGCAAGCGCCTGAAGTCCGATCGTAAAGTTCTGAACCGGTGCATTCCAGACATTAAGCAACATACCAAGAAGTTCATCTCTGGTAGGAAGTTTAGCCATTGCATTGATCGTTTCCATGCTGGCAACTTCACCCTGGATCAAACCAGTTTTGATAGAGAAGTGCTCTTCAAATTCTGTTGCTGCTTTATCTGCGATCTTACAAGGAAGTACTTGTGTGTCACCCCAGATAACAAGGTTGGTATCTTTCAAATCAATTGCTTTACATCCTGCATTTTTCAATGCGATGGCGGCAAGTGTATTTTTAACAACCTTAACTTTACTCTCTTCATCTCTTGCAAGATTTCTTACAGTTTCAAGTTCAGCAACAGTCAGACCTTTATAATCACAAACGATAATTGCGCCGGCTTCTTTAAACTCGGCTGTCATCTCTGCGACCAACTCTTCTTTTTCTGTTCTTGTCATTTTTTCTCCTTCCGACTTCTAACCGGGTTGTCTCCTCTCTCAGAGAAAACTGCTGTTGCAGGCAACAGCATTCATTAAGCTTCCGCCCCCGTTATCTTCAGCCTAAGATTAAATCTGTTTTACGCTTACTTGATCTCAGTCAGTTCAGCCGTATCAAGTGTGATGGATGGACTCATTGTCAAAGAGATCGCCGCATTGACAATAAATTTTCCTTTTGCAGATGCCGGTTTCGCTTTGTTGATCGTTTCCATAAAGGTGATAAAGTTCTCTTTGATCTTTGCTTCATCAAAGCTGGCTTTGCCGATCCCTGCATGGATATTACCTTTTTTGTCGACTCTAAAGTTGACCTGACCGCCCTTGGCATCTTCAACCGCTTTTGTAACGTCCATTGTAACTGTTCCGGTTTTCGGGTTAGGCATCAAACCTTTTGGTCCGAGGATTCTTGCTACTTTACCCAGTACACCCATCATGTCAGGAGTAGAGATAACAGTATCAAAATCAAGGTTTCCAGCTTGTATCATCTCGATCAGTTCATCAGAACCAACCAGGTCAGCACCTGCCGCTTTTGCTTCATCAACTTTTTCGCCTTTTGCAAAGACTGCAACACGAACTGTTTTACCTGTTCCGTTTGGAAGGACAACCGAACCTCTGATCATCTGATCTGCGTGTCTTGGGTCAACATTCAGGTTCAATGCGATTTCAACAGTCTCATCAAATTTTGCTGATTTAAGCCCTACGAGTGTACTCATTGCTTCATCAACACCATATGCTTTGGTTTTGTCAATTTTTTCTAATAGTTGTTGTGTTCTTTTACTTGTTTTCTTAGCCATTCTCTTCTCCGCTATATTTGCTCCCACATTCTTTTAAATCTATGTGGTCATTAAAGATTAGTCTGTGATTTCTACACCCATACTTCTACAAGATCCGGCAATAATTCTCGCCGCCATCTCTCTGTCATTCGTGTTAAGGTCAGCAATTTTCTGATCGATGATCTCGTCCAGTTTTGCTTTGCTGATAGATCCTACTTTGGTTGTAATAGGATTATCTGTACCTTTTTTGATACCGGCCGCTTTCATGATCAGGTCACTTGCCGGTGGCTGCTTGGTGATGAATGTAAAACTTCTGTCTGTATAAACAGTGATCTCAACAGGGATTTTAAATCCCATTTTGTCTTTTGTTGTTTCGTTGAATGCTTTACAAAACTCCATGATATTCACCCCGCGTTGTCCCAATGCAGGGCCAACAGGTGGTGATGGGTTTGCTGATCCGGCAGGGATCATCAGCTTGAATTTGTCAGCGATCTTTTTTGCCATCTTTTCTTCCTTTGTTTAATTTGTACCTAAATTATCTTCTCTACTTGTGTATAGAGTATCTCAACCGGAGTATTTCTACCAAATATTGAGACATTGAGTTTAAGCTTTCCATGATCGAGATCATACTCTTCAACCATTCCTGTAAAGTTTGCAAATGGTCCATCAATAATACGCACCATTTCACCGGTTTCAAAGTCAACCTTTGGACGTGGAGCTGATTTTTGCTCCATCTTCTCAAGGATCTTTTGAATGTCCACTTCACTGAGTGGTGTCGGTGTTTTTTGCTCACCAATAAATCGTGAGACTCTTGGGAGGCTCTGGATCTTATGCCAAAGTGCCGTATCAAGATCAACATGGGCGAATGCATAGCCCGGATAGAGTGATCGTTCCGTGATCTTCTTCTCTCCATTCTTGACTTCGATGACTTCTTCGGTAGGAACGACGATCTTATCGACTTTCTCTTCCATTCCATAGTCGATCGCCAGCTGTTCAATCGCTCTTTTGACTGATTGTTCACTTCCTGCATAAGTTTGGATTGCATACCATTGATGGGCCATCTTTTATCCTATAAAACTGTTGAGACAATTGATGACATTATGAGGTCAACCAATGCTAAAAATATTGATATAACAGTTACAACGAGAATAACCGCTAAAAATGCTTGTCTAACTTGTACTTTTGTCGGAAATATAACTTTATGAATCTCTTCTCTAGCATGTGCTATAAATGTTGAAAGTTTTCCCATTATTGTTTACCTTAATTGTGGCAGGCCAAGAGGGACTCGAACCCCCGGCACCTGGTTTTGGAGACCAGTGCTCTACCAACTGAGCTATTGGCCTAAAAAAGAGTGGAGCTTATTACAGCTTCATCTCTTTGTGAACAGTATGTTCTTTACACCATCTGCAATATTTCTTCAGTGCAAGTTTTTCTGTTGTTGTTTTTTTATTTTTTGTGGTGTGATAGTTACGTCTTGTGCACTTCTCACAACCTAAATGAACTGTTTCTCTCATTGTGTCTCCTAGACGCTAAACTTACCAGAAGCCGAAGCCTCTGAGTAAACCTTATGCGATTACCTTGCTTACAACACCGGCACCAACTGTTCTACCACCTTCACGGATAGCAAATCTAGTACCTTCTTCAAGTGCTACTGGAGCGATAAGCTCAACATCGATTTTAACATTATCACCTGGCATAACCATTTCAGTACCTTCCTGAAGGACAACTGAGCCTGTTACGTCTGTTGTACGTACATAAAACTGTGGTCTGTAGTTGTTAAAGAATGGAGTGTGTCTACCACCTTCCTCTTTAGTCAATACATAAACTTCAGCTTCGAACTTGGTATGTGGCGTGATCGAACCTGGCTTACAAAGAACCATACCTCTTTGTACAGCTTCTTTGTCGATACCACGGATAAGAACACCACAGTTGTCACCGGCTTGACCGCAATCCATCTCTTTACGGAACATTTCAACACCGGTAACTGTAGTAGTCTGAGTATCTTTGATCCCAACGATCTCGATCTTATCATCTACACATACTGTACCTCTGTCGATCTTACCGGTAACAACTGTACCGCGGCCTTGGATAGAGAAGATATCTTCGATTGGCATCAAGAACTCTTTGTCAGTCTCTCTTACCGGCTCAGGGATATAAGTATCAACCGCATCCATAAGTTCAATAATTTTTTCTGACCATGGTCCGAGGGTACCACTTTTGGCTTCTTCGAGTGCCTGGAATGCAGAACCGGCAATGACTGGTGTATCATCGCCCGGGAATTCATACTCTGAAAGAAGTTCTCTTACTTCCATCTCTACAAGCTCAAGCATCTCTTCTTTATCTTCGTCATCCAATTGGTCTTCTTTGTTCAAGAATACAACGATGTAAGGTACACCAACCTGACGAGAAAGAAGGATATGCTCTCTGGTTTGTGCCATTGGACCATCAGTCGCAGCAATAACAAGGATCGCTCCATCCATTTGAGCGGCACCGGTAATCATGTTCTTGACATAGTCGGCGTGACCTGGACAGTCAACGTGAGCATAGTGACGAATATCAGTTTCGTATTCTACGTGAGAAGTAGCGATCGTGATCCCTCTTTCTCTCTCTTCCGGAGCATTATCAATTGCATCATAATCCATAAGTGCTGTATTGTTTTTAGTTGCAAGTACAGCAGTAATTGCAGCAGTAAGTGTTGTTTTACCGTGGTCAACGTGACCGATTGTACCGATATTTACATGCGGTTTAGTTCGTTCAAATTTTTCTTTAGCCATCTTTTTCTCCTAGCTTTATGTTTAAAATTACGGCTGATATTATATCAGGTTTTACTCAATATTCCTTGAGAATATTTTAAAGTACTCTTCGGACCCCATACCCTCTATATGGACAGAACTGCTACAGGCTGCACCTGGTAGCACTTCTGTCCATATGTCGTGGAGCCCAGAAGCGGAATTGAACCGCCGACCTCTTCCTTACCAAGGAAGTGCTCTGCCTCTGAGCTATCTGGGCATTGTTTTATCATATTTTATATAGTAATATATCAGGTTTTTGAAAGCTTTTGAATGTGAAGTTATTTATCGTATGTTTAATGATAATTCACACAGCTCCCAGTATATGGAGCGGGAAACGAGACTCGAACTCGCGACCCTCAGCTTGGAAGGCTGACGCTCTAGCCAACTGAGCTATTCCCGCGTCGTTATATATGACTCTTAAAATGGTGGTGGGTGAAGGATTCGAACCTTCGAAGGTAAAAACCAGCAGATTTACAGTCTGCCCTCTTTGGCCGCTTGAGTAACCCACCCTACCAAGTTATCATCATTGATTACTGGTCAAACACTGATAATTATTTTGTGGAGCTGGTGAAGGGACTTGAACCCCCGACCTGCTGATTACAAATCAGCTGCTCTAGCCAACTGAGCTACACCAGCACTCCGGCATTTGAAGCCATATAGACTAAAAATGGAACGCAATTATAGGGAAAAAGCCAGATAATGTCAAGGGATATTTGTGCTTTTTTCAAAAAATCTTTATTTTTCTAAAATTTTGCTATATTACGTCATCTATTTAACAAGATTGTTAAAATAGCTATAACTAAAGGCACGAATAGATTTCAATGTGCCTCATATAGGCTTTGGTCGAATGCATAAAGTGAGAGTTTTTATCAATGGTTTTGGTCGTATCGGTCGAAGTGCTTTACGTATCATGCTTGAAGATGATGCACTTGAAGTAGTGGGGATCAATGATATTTTTCCTGTTTCTCAATTCAAATATCTGCTGCAATATGATTCTCTTTACAAGAGCCTCCCTGAACAAATTACACTTGAACATGACAGGCTGACTGTCGGACAGCATCAAATCAAACTCTTTTGCCAAAAGGATCCTTCCGATCTGGATCTTGCTGCTTTGAATATTGATCTGCTATTGCAATGCAGCGGTCATTTCTTAACGCTCCAATCAAATGAGGCTTATCTTCAACAGGGAGTAAAAAAAGTCATCCTTTCTACTCCGGCACAGGACAGTATGCCCACCTATATCATGGGGTTCAATCACCAAAATTATCAAAATGAAAAAATCATCTCAAACTCCAGTTGCAGCAACAATGCAATTGCTCCTATCATACATACGATAGAAAATCACTATGGCATCCGGCATGCTTGCATCAGCATGATACATAGCTATACCAGTGATCAAAACCTGCTGGATGGGAAAAGTGTAATCAATGAATTGCGACGATCTCGATCGGCGACACAAAATATTTTACCCCTGCACAGCACGGCAACCTCGACTCTGGCTTCTCTCTTCCCGCATTTAAAAAACAAACTTTATACAAAAAGTATCAGGGTACCCGTTAATGCGACAACACTGTATGACTTTACACTTTTTATCCAGAACCCGACAAATCAAGAAGAACTCAATGCTCTTTTTATTGAAAAATCCCAATGCTCTCTACACAATATTATCGATACAGACAATACTCATAAAGTCTCCTCGGATTATATACAAAACAGGCATGGCGCAACGATAGATTTGTCCCTTACAGAAGTTTTGGATGATCATTGTGTCAAAATTTCAGCATGGCAGGATAACGAGTATGGATATGCCTATCAGCTTGTACAGATGGCCAAATTTATAAGTACATAGGGGGTTTTGGAGGTGTTTTTATCTCCAGATAACCTCCAGGCCATTGGAGAGCCGTGATATATCAAAAGGATTTTTTTTCTTCTTTAACTCTTCCGATTGTATTCTCTGTAAAGACAAATGGTTGCAAATAATACGTACTACTGTATCCTCTTTTAACTTTTCCAGTATTTCATTTTGATTCATTCTTTTTTTTGTTTTTTAAAAATTTCCTGATCAAGATCAAGAGATCTAATTGGCTATAATGCTGTACATACAACCTCTAAAGTGGACAAATAATGAAAATACTTTTAGCGCCGAGTGAAACAAAAAAAAGTGGGGGAAGCAAAAACTTTGATATCGGATCCCTGCTCTTTGAGCCATTAAAATCCCAAAGAACACTGCTGCTTCATCACTATACCAACATCCTGCAAAAAGGTGAGTTGCAGGTTCTCAGCAAAATGTTTGGTCTGAAAAAAGAGTCTGATATCCTTGCACATAAAAAAGATATTGTCCACGAATTGACTATGAAAGCAATAGAGCGATATACCGGAGTAGCTTTTGATTACCTTGATTATACTGATCTGGGAGAGAAGGCACAACGATATATCGATGAACATGTCATCCTCTTCTCAAACCTCTTTGGTCCTATCAGAGCCAGTGATATGATACCCGAATACAGACTCAAACAGGGAGAAGCCGTGGGAGAGATCAAAGTAGAAAAATTTTACCGGGAACACGGCACTGCACTCATGGAGGAATATTTGGCCAACGAAGAGATACTTGACCTGCGTGCCGGTTTTTACGATAAATTTTACAAACCGAAAAAAGCCTATACCTCATTGAAATTTATCAAAGAGGGCAAAGTAGTCAGCCACTGGGCAAAGGCTTATCGTGGTATTGTACTGCGGGAAATTGCCAAAACAGGTGTCGAAACAATAGAAGCATTCATGAAACTGCCTATTGAAGGTCTGCAGATCGATGAGATCCAAACCAGAAAAAACAAAATGGAGATTATCTATACGATAAGTATTTAATGATGCAGGATAATAACAAGTATGAGAAAGAGTTTGACCGTGTTTATTGGATCTATATCATCATTCTTACTCTTACTGTCATAATCGGTATTCTTTTTGATACGCATTATGGATAAAATATGACAAAAAGGCTTGATAGATGAAAGAGAATCTGTTTGAAATCGGTGCCAAGTTTGAAGATGGCTGGTCATCAGACAACAAAGAAAAATCTTCCAAAAACTCTTCAAATCCCTGTGGAGAGACTTTGACACCCCAGAAACATCAACTCCACTTTGCCAGAGAGAAACGCAGGGGTAAAATGGTAACCATTGTCAAACCTTTTTGTCTCGAGAAAAAAGAGCTGCAGTCCCTCCTGAAAACACTCAAGAAAAAGTTGGGTACCGGCGGCACACTGAAAGAAAACAGTCTGGAGTTTCAGGGAGAGCTGGAGGATCAGTTGAGAGTACAATTTGAGAAATTGGAGTATCGATTTAAAAAATAGGTTATTTCCCTATTGCCAAAGCATAAAGCACCATCTCTTCATTGTCCACAAAGACATTGACCTCATCATCATAAAAGGCTCCGATACCGCTGCAACCGATCCCCAGATAATTTGATGCGATATAGAGTCTATAGCCTATGATCCCTGCTTTTTGATAAAGTGCCTGATAATTTTTGGCGCTTGACGTAAGAAAGAAAGTGACAGCTCCTTCCTCGGCCAGCGAGTATTGTTCCAGGCAGAGATAGCCTGCCTGTCTGGAAAAATCACCATATTTGAGGTAGTCTCCATCCTTATAGAGCCCCAGAGGCATATCAAATACACGGTTCACTACGGCATAAATGGATATTTCCTCATCACAATCACTTAAAATAGGTTGATGCAAAACATCCATAATATAGTGAAACTGGCCTTTGGTTATGGCACCCTCATTGAATCCTCGTTGAGATCTACGGGCAAAGATGGTTTCCTGTAGTTTTTGCGTGTGGTAACTAAACTTCGATGCTTTTATCTCTTTTTTGCACCCTTCCGGAAGCATCGTTTCTTCATAGGCTTGTTCGATGAGAGGGTTTGGCTCAAAAGTACGACTCCCTTCTACATAAGGGAGTTCAAACTGGATAGCTTTTACCTCATCCTTGAGAGGCACAGCCACGCTGGCAGCAGAAAGAAACCACTCTCTTCCCTCAAAACCAAACATGCGGTTGAGTTTTGCTCTCTCGATCTTATAAATCACCTGTACAGCATGGGGTTTGAGCAATGCACTGGCTTCAATACTTCCCAAAAGATGTCCACCATCCAAAAGACAATAACGAAAAGCACGATTTTTATATTTCCAACTGGAGCGATAGTAAATAGCAGAGACAAGAAATAGATAGCCCTTCATGGCTGTTTTGTATCCAAGACAGGGTTCTATCCCCTCACTCCCATCAATGCTTTGAAGCAAAGTAATCGACTGTGAGCTCACCTCATAATGATAAATACCATCTGTTATCCCCTCGACACCTCTTGCCTGAAAATAAAGTTCATTGGGATAGAGCGCTCCTGCACTGGGATTGATACGGAGATAGTACTCTGCTCCCGGATAAGTTTTTTTGGCTGTCAAACCCGCAATATGATAAAGAAACTGATCTTCTTCATAATCCAAATCAAGTTTACGTTTCGTATATGTTTCCGGGTAGTTTTTATAGGTACTGGGCTGGTTTTCCCAAGAGAGTCTATTGGGATTGGTTCGTACAGAATTGTAGGAGTGTTTGGTCTGCTTATGATACCAAAACATCAAAGACCTCTTTGTATTTCTGCTTTAGCCCTTCTATCTCTATACATGCCTTCCCAAACAAATCTGCATGGTCTACTTCACTCGTGCATAGGTATTTGTGCCGCTCATAAGAAGCGATCACTCTTTGCGCTTTGATATGTGCATTCTTCCGGTCCCTTTTGAGATGCTCAAAACTGATCGCCCCGTTGATCAGCCCTTTGGTGAGATTTTTCAAAGGGTGATCTGCTCTACGCAAAGGATGCCAAGCCTCTTCGAGTACTTCATGGGCATCAAAATATTCCTGCTTCCCCAAGAGCAGCAAATACTCTCTCAAAGCACCCTCTAAATCATTATTTTCTTTGAGCATTCGTTGCCTTCATATCCTATTTCCATTTCATCGCCGGTTTGGTACCTATCATCGCTTTTTCTACTTCGATCTTTTTGATCAATTCATCCAAAGCTTTACTCTCTGCAAAACAACTGTTGAGTTTACAAGCAAGATAATTCTCTGAATCCTGTACCTTGGTCAGCACAAAAGGATAGTCAATATTCACTATTTTTGCTTCTGCTTTGCTTAAATTCTCAGAATTGGACTTGATCACAATATCCCCAATCTCCTGACGAAGAAAAACCGTCATAAATTTTGGAGCTTCTGCCGGACTGTTTGCCAGAATCGCACCATAACTCTCCAGACTCTTGTTGACTATTTCACTAAGCTTCAAATCTTCCGTCAAAACAGCCAGCGAAGTCAATCCTGAGAGCATCACACTCAAGGGAGATGTGTAATATTTGTCATCAGTATCTGCTATTACACCAATACCATCACTACTGAGATACCATCTTCCCTGACAGTAAAAAAGTGATAGTGCTTTCATTGCAAAGCTCTGGGCAAGATGCAGGTAACGCTCTTTGTGTGTCACCTGATATGCCTCGATCAAAGCATCAACCATAAAGGCATAATCCTCCAGAAGTCCCTCCTGCTCCGGTTTTTTACCAAATAATACCTGATGATAAAGTGTCTCTTCTTTTGACATCAGGGCCAACAATTGCTTCATCCGGCCTTCACCCTCTTTGATATATCTTTTTTCTATTCGTCCGGCAGAAAAAAATGCCTTGACCATCATCGCATTCCAGGCTGTGATGATTTTCCTATCCACAAAAGGGAAAGTTCTGCTGCTTCGCAATGTCTTAAGGCGGGATTTGATCTGATCAATTTCAGCAGGTGGCTGATCTGAAGTGATATGGATATGGGAAAAGTCCCCATCAAGATTCCCATCCTCTTCTATCCCGAGATATGCCAACGCCTTTTTGATTTTTGTCTCGTTGAAACCTCTCTCTTTCAACTCCTTCATAACATTTCGATAATCATAAATAAAGTAACCGCCCTCCTCCCCGCCACTATCAGCATCACTCGCAGAATAATAGAGTCCTTTTTGCATCAAGTGCCGATCCATCTCCCCGATAGTCTCATTGACAACTTTGAAGAATAGGGGTTGCGGGTCGACCAGATAGAGTTGTACATAAAGAGGGATCAGCTCTGCATTGGTATAGAGCATCTTTTCAAAATGGGGTATCTGCCATCTTCGGTCAGTGGTGTAGCGGAAAAATCCTCCATCGATCTGATCATAAAGCCCACTTTGAGCCATCTTGACCAGTGTCTCTCTGGCCATTGTCAATGCTTTTTGATTGCCATTGATACGATAGATATCCAGTAGGAGTGCGATTTTTGATGCTTCCGGAAATTTGGGCCGCTTTCCAAATCCTCCATTCTGTGCATCAAAATGGTCTTCCATCTCTTTGAGTATTTTTTCAATTATTTTCTGATCAAACTTTACCGTTTGACTTTGTTCTGAAGATCCCTTTTTGGCAATCTTTTCATAAGCAGTGGCCAACTTCATGATCTTTTCCGGTTCTTGACGCGAGAGATCGGCATAGTAAGGCAACAGATTCATCATTCCCCTGGAACCATATCCCTCCTCTTTGGGGATATAGGTCGTCACATAAAACGGTTTTTGATCCGATGTCAAAAAAACACTCAGAGGCCATCCTCCGCTTCTTCCATTGAGAAATTTAAAAAGCTGTTGATACTTTTTGTCTATCTGAGGCAACGCTTCCCTATCAACCTTGATAGGGACATAGTCCCGGTTGAGCAATGCCGCTACCTCTTCACTCTCAAAACTCTCCTCCTCCATGACATGACACCAGTGACAGGTACTGTAACCGATGGAAAGGAAGATCAGTTTATTTTCTTCTTTTGCCTTGGCAAAAGCTTCCTCCCCCCAAGGGTACCAATTGACAGGGTTATGGGCATGCTGCTGAAGATAGGGCGAATCTTCATGGATCAGGGTATTGGTGAATTGATGCTCTGCCCATAAAAAATTAAAAATTATTATCAGAAAAATATACTTTTTCATTTTTATCCATTTAATGTATAATCGTTCTAAATATACCATATTTGCGAGCCAACTATGACACAAAAAGAAAAAAATGAAATCAAAGAGAAGATCCGGGCTGATATCGCCCTATTGGCAGAACAGATCAAAGTACTTGAAGAGAAAACAAAACCCATTTCGCCTGATTGTTCACTGGGAAGATTGACACGCCTTGAAGCGATGGGCGAGCAGCATGTCAATCACAAAGTCCTTGATGAGTCCAAACTGCGATTTACCAGACTCAAGAATGCCCTCTTGCGTATCGATAAACCCATGTTTGGTATCTGTATCGAATGCGAGGAAGAGATCCCCATCGGACGAATGATGGCACGCCCGGAGAGCGTGAGATGTGTAGAGTGTGCCAATATACACACGTAGGGTGCGTAACCACGCACCTTTACAAGATAACAAACCTTTAAATCTTACACACAACAAGAGCGGTGCGTGGTTACGCACCCTACAGGCTCTCTATGTTTCCCACCACTTTTCCGACAATTCTCACCTCATCCGGAGCAAGCACCTCTGGCGAGTAGGCTTTGTTGTCTGAGATAAGCTCCACCATGCCATCTGCTCTCTGTCGAATTCGCTTGATAAAGAGCCCTGCGTTGGTAGCGGCGATAAATACTCCATCTTTGTTGATATTGGTCTGCTCCCTGTCGATAAATACGATCGAACCATCCTGCAGTGTAGGCTCCATCGATTCGCCGTCGACATGGATCGCTTCCAGGCTGGTACTGCCGTAGCCGACCATATTTTGAACGATCTTTTCATCGATTGTGATCAACTCATAATTCTCATCAAAGACCTCCGCTCCGCCTCCGGCACTGGCACGAAGCTCTGCAAAATAACGTACTTGGAAAAACTTATTGGTCTCTTCGATCAGCATCTCTACAGGCTGGTCAAAAAAGAGCCAGTTGATGCTGAGCTTCTTAGCCGCACAAAACTGCATCAACTCTTCATAGGGAATAGAATTACGCTTCTTCATCGTTGCAAATGACGTTTGAGGGATACCCAACTCCATTGCCACATCTTTATCAAAGACCTTCCCCCCGATCTTTTTGGTAGAGATCACATCTTTCAATTTCTCAATAATTTCACTAAACTCGATCATTTTGACTCCTTTATGACTATAGATATAAAGAATTGTAACCTTTTAATCCTTAATATATTACAATTTGAAATAATTTTATAATTATTTCTATTTTTTTCATACAATTTGACATATTTATTCAAAAAAGGATCTCAAATGGATTTTAAAAGAAACAGAAAACTGATGAATGAAGCGCTCAATTCAGGATGTAGAACCATGGCAGAGCTGGCACTCTACCTCAAACTTAGAGGTTTGGTACACGCTTAAGGATATTAATTTAGAAGTAGGACATTTACCTTTTTCCCTGCTTCTTTGCTCGACTCCTCTTCACTTGTTACAAGCAATGCCGTGTCACCCAGCATATTGGTAAGGATCGCACTGGAGCCAACCTTCTTTCCTTTGAAGTCGACTAAATATTCCCCATCAGCCAAAGAAATATTACAGGCAGTGAATTCCGCTTTTTTTGCACGTTTGATGAAAGGTTCTTTCAGTGTTGCTTTAACCTTGCGAAGTGTGCATTTCCCCTGCTGTAGTTTGGCGATCAGCGGTACAACATAAAGCAGTGCCGTCACTGCTGAAGAATAGGCAAAGCCAGGCAAGCCGATAATAAATTTATCGCCCTTTCGTGCCACCATGATATGCTGTCCCGGCTTCACGCGAACACCCTTGAAGACAACATCGCATCCAAGCTCCCGGATCACATCTTTTACAAAATCAAAATCGCCGACACTGACACCACCGGTCGTCACCACAATATCGCTCTGTGCCAATGCAGCCGCTATAGCCACCGTAATACTCTCTTTGTCATCCGGGATACAACCATGCTGGACCGGTACACCCTCATATTTTTTGACAATGGCTTCCAGAATATAGTTATTGGAACTTCTGATCTGCGCATCACCGGTTTGAACTTCCCCCAGTTCCAGAAGTTCACTTCCGGTAGAGAGGATCGAAACGGTTGGCTTGTCAAAGACAAGAGGAGTAACAATGTTGAGGCTTGCCATAACACCGATTTGGGCGAAATCGATCTTCGTACCTTTTTGGATCAGGCATTGGCCTTTGGCATAATTCTCACCCACTTCCCGGACAGAAAATCCTTTGGGCACCTCCTCTTTGATAATGACCTCATCACCCTCTACTTCCACATTCTCAACAGGAATAAGCGTATCGCTCCCTTCCGGCATCAAAGAACCGGTAAACGTCTTGATGCAGACACCTTCTGTCACCTGATCACTGAGATCTGTTCCCGCAGGATTAATACCTGATATTTTCACTTTTCCTACCTGTATATCCTTATGACGAAGAGCATAGCCATCCATGGCTGAGGTAGGATACTCCGGAGAGTTATGATCAGCCACAATATCCTCGGCCAGAACATAACCAAACGCATCGCAGAGATAGAGTTTTTTGGTCTTGTAGCTTCTGATCTCAAGATCACGAATCATTTCGATCGATTCATCAAAGTGCATAAATGCCATCTTTTATTATCCTTCTTCGTGTAGGGTGCGTACTCACGCACCTTAAATTTAATATATGTATTGGTACGTGAGTACGCACCCTACATTAATAACCCAGCACCATCCATCGGCGTGCTGCGATCAGCTGCATAGATTCTTTTTCCATTCACAACATCATATTTCCAGATAGGGGCATTGGCTTTGAAATCTTCGACAAATTCATCGATCAGTTCAAGTGCCACTCTACGTTTTGGGGAAAATACTGCCGAGATATAGGAGGAAGTGTGTATCGGAACATTTCCCATCGCGTGGGCCATTTTAACGATCGCACCCTTTTTGGCTGCCCTCTCCTGCCATTCATCGAACCATTTCTGAAGAATCGGCTCATAAATATCAAAACTGAGTGCCTCTATCCCATTCTCTGCCCGTATCGTACCGACAAAAGGGATATAGGCACCATAGTTCGATTCAGCCTGTTCATCCAGCCATCTGCCAAAGATCTCTTTGACATTCAGCGGCCCCTGATAGAGTTCCATCCCTTATCCGCCACAAACAGGGGGCAGGATAGAGATTTTGTCACCTGTCTTCAAAGGTGTTTCCAGATCACTGACCATGGTATCATTGAGCGCAACAGCACATTTGGGGAGCCATGATGAGAGAGTTTCGTCCTTTTTCAACGTATCAGAAACTTCTCTGAGTGTTGCAGCTTCTATCTCCAAAGGTGCTTTACCGATAGGACCTAAAAATTCTATTTTTACCATATCTTCTCACTTTTAGATATCTAAAAGAGCTGATATCTTTTTAGTTATATTTTCGGTTGATTATAAAAGCTCTTCTCTATAATCACGCTTAAGGGTACCTCTAAAGTACCCTTCTGCTATACTTTCTCAAAAAAAGGCTCTGTGTGATCTTTGGCTCTATCAGCTATCTCAATCTTCTGCCCTTTCAAGTCTTCCTTAAACGTGCAGTACCAAATTCACAATTCAAACAATCGATCAGATACAGAAGGGGTGTCCCCAGTCGCATCAACAGCGCCTTTCAAAAACACACTATCAATGCCGCTTTTATTTCCAGTGTCACCTCATCCAAATGCCGCTGTACTGACCTGGGTATCATCGCAGATGGCCCTGTCTACAGCGTTTTTGTCATACCCGGAGAAAATGAGATCGACCGTGAATCAGCCTCTTCCAATGTTCTGGCACACATTCTGGGATTACAGGGGAAAATCATCATCGGAGATAAAGCACTGCAACATTTTTTATCAGGCGGAGAAGGAATCGATCTCGCCCGGCAATGGAAAAAAGAAACCGGTCTTCCTTTTGTATTTGCCCGGTTATGCTACAACGATTATGGGAGAGAAGTCAAATCGCTTGCTGTCAATTTTGCAAAACAGAAAATCAGAGTTCCGCAGACCATCCTCAAAAAAGAGGCAAAAAAGAGAGGGATCACCCCAAAAGAGCTTCTTTGGTATCTTGATCACATCAAATATAAAATGGATCATCAGGCAAAAAAGTCATTGAAACTGTTTTTAAAGAAGAGTAAAAAAATCACGGCTTAGTGTTTTTCAGAATTCTCGGCAGAGTGATCCCCGTTTGGCTCTGATATTTTCCTTTACGGTCACGATAGGTCGTTTCGCACTTCTCATCCCCTTGAAGAAAGAGTACCTGTGCTATCCCTTCATTGGCATAGATCTTTGCCGGAAGGGGTGTAGTATTGGATATTTCGATGGTTATATGCCCTTCAAAACCAGGTTCAAACGGGGTCACATTGACGATGATCCCACAACGGGCATAGGTACTTTTCCCAAGGCAGATCGCCAGAGTATCTTCGGGCATTTTGAAATATTCGATGGTACGAGCCAATGCAAAAGAATTAGGTGGAACGATACAGACATCTCCTTTAAAGTCAACGACATTGTTTTCTCTGAAATCTTTTGGATCGACCACTTCGGCATTGATATTGGTAAAGATCTTGAATTCATCACTGACACGGATATCATATCCGTAACTGCTCAAACCATAGCTGACAACGCCTTCTCCTACCAATCCTTCACAAAAGGGGGTGATCATCTCCTCATTGAGTGATTTTTCCCGTATCCACTTATCTGATTTCAATCCCATTGTTTTGATTCCTTTTTGATGAAAAATAGCAAAAGTGGTCTTTTTTATAGGTAGCCACTGTAAATTGATTATGATATTATATCGAATTAAATTTATGCGGGAGACAGAATGAAACTTGATGAGATTAAAGAACTGATGAAACTATTTGGAAAAAGTAAACTGGGAAAAATAAAAATCAGACAGAAGGATTTTGAGATCGAGATGGTCAAAGAGTCTGGCACCATCGTCGCAAAAGCTGCGCCAAAGGCTCTTACTGTTACCACTGAATCATCAGCAGTTCCAGTGGCAACAGTAAGCACTATATCTACTGTTGAGAGCGAGAAGGTTTCAGGCGAAACCATCACTTCTCCTGTGATTGGAACATATTATGCCTCTCCGTCACCCGATTCCCCGGCTTTTGTTCAGGTAGGTGATACCGTAGAGAAAGGAACCGTTCTATGTATTCTCGAAGCGATGAAGATCATGAATGAACTTAAAGCAGAGTATGATTGTAAAATTCTGGACATCCTGGTCAACGATGGTGACCCTGTAGAGTATGACAAACCACTCTTTATCATAGAAAAAATGTAGCGTATGGCAAAGATCAAGAGAGTATTGATTGGCAACAGAGGGAGGAGTTGCTACTCACTATTTACGATAAATGCAATGGCTTTCTCAATTCGCTGAACTGTTTCTTCCATCCCTATAATTGCCATAACTTCATCCAGTCCGGAACCTGTCATGGCGCCAAGCAGGCTGACTCTTAACGGCTGTCCGATCTTCCCGAAACCGATCTCTTTAGTTTCCACAAACGTCTCCAGCACAGCATGATAATCGCTTGGAAGGTGCAGCTCTTCATCCCAGCTTTGCAACAGTTCGGAAAAACCCTTTAATATCTCAGGTGCTTCACCCTTAAAAGCTTTTTTTGCGGCTTTGGCATCATACTCTTTGGGTGCCGTTAAAACCAGGTTGATCTGCCCTGCCAATTCTACCAGTGTCTTGCCGCGCTCTTTCGTTGCATCCAAAAGAATTTCGAGCTTATCATGTCCTTCGATCTCTACCCCATACGATTTGAGTTCTATGGCCAATTTCTCATTTGGCATATTTTTGATATAGTGGGAATTGAGCCAGAGCAATTTATCCAGATTGTAGCTGGAAGCACTTTTGTTGATATCTTTGGGATCAAAAAGTTCGATCATCTCTTCAAGGGAGAATATCTCCTGATCTCCGTAACTCCACCCCTGTCTGACCAGAAAGTTAAGAAGCGCTTCAGGCAGAAAGCCCATCTTCTGATACTCCATAACATCTGTCGCACCATCACGTTTTGAAAGCTTTTTCCCCTGTTCGTTGTTGATCATGGCAACATGATAAAAACGTGGCAATGCAAATCCCAATGCCTCATACACAACGATCTGCTTGGGCGTGTTATAAAGATGGTCATCCCCCCGGATCACATCCGTCAAACCCATCAGCGCATCATCGATCGCTACGACAAAATTATAGGTTGGCGTACCGTCACTCCGGGCAATAATAAAATCATCCACTTCATCTGCGGCGATACAAATTTCACCTTTTACCCCATCCTCAAAGATAATTTCACCATCCAGTGGTGCCTTGATACGGACTACCGACTCGATATTTTCGGGGGGCATGCCGTAAAAATCCCTGTAACGTCCGTCATATCTCGGACGCTCCTTTCGCGCCATCTGCTCTTCACGCAGCGCATCCAACTCCTCTCTGCTCATATAGCAGCGGTAAGCTTTCCCCTCTTCAAGAAGTTGATCAATATATTTTTTATAAAGGTCGAAACGCCTGGATTGGTAAATCACTTCAGCGTCATAATCCATTCCTGCCCAGTCAAAGGCCTGAATAATCGCCTGCAGAGCCCCATCGCTGTTACGCGAGAGATCAGTATCTTCGATTCTCAGAAGAAATTTTCCCTTATTTTTACGCGCCCAGAGCCAAGAAAAAAGTGCTGTTCTCAAGCCTCCGATATGCAGATATCCTGTTGGTGAAGGTGCAAATCGTGTTATTGTCATGATATATTGCCTTAAAATAGATATTGAATTGTATCAAAGTTGTGGTTAAAGAGGATTATACGATGTGTTACAGACAGAGGAGAAAGCTCTCCTCTGTCTTAATTCTTCTTGACTACTTTCTTTTTCGCTTTTGACTTGCTCTTGGGCTTATTCGCTTTTTTCACATCTTTTTTGACATTATCTGCCAGTGATGGACCTACACCATTGACTCTCTGAAAATCTTCAAAAGATTTGAATTGACCCTTTTTCCGCTCCTTGATAATTGCTTCAGCTTTCGCTTCACCAATACCATTAATCTCCATCAACTCCTGCTTGTCTGCCTTGTTTAACTGGTTGAGGCTCATACCGAAAACACTGGTCGTTGCCAAAATCAGAAAACCTGTAATGATCTTTTTGAACATTACTACTCCTTTTAGTAAAATTTGCGTCACTTCAATAAGATGACAAAAAGATTTTATCAATATTTTCTTACAATAGGTGGCAATATTGCATTTTGACATGTTTTATATTAGTACTTATTACTGATTTGCTGCCCAATTTGAAGTCCGGTATGCTAAAATTCTTTGCAAAAAGGCTGAAATGTGGATAAACTGTGGTGGATAGCTAGTGGTACATTGATTACTTCTTTCGTTATTCAGATTATTGTTATCTACCTTTCCCATAAGCATGATTTCTTCATTGATTCCCATACGGATGAGAAACCTCAGAATTTCCACACCTTTTCGACACCAAGGGCGGGGGGTATCGGTATCGTCGTCGCCATGCTCTCTCTCCTGCTGACGCCACTTGGCTGGAAACTTTTTCTTTCTGTTCTTCTGGCCTTTGCCAGCGGTATTGTTGAAGATTTTCATCTTTCCGTCAAACCGAAAACGCGTCTGCTCCTTCAGTTTGTCGCTGCCACAGGAGCTGTCCTCCTGACACATTCTGTCGTGACCTATCTGGGATTTGGTATTTATTTGCCTTATTGGCTGGGCGTGGTTTTTAGTATCTTTGCGATCATTGGAATGATGAATGCCGTCAATATCATCGATGGCTTCAACGGATTGGCTTCCGGCATCATCCTATTGATACTTCTCTCTTTCGGACTCGTTTCAGACAAAGTAGGAGATACTCAAATCCTGGCTATCATTGTGGTAACTGCTTCGGCAGTATTCGGTTTTTTCCTGCTCAATTTTCCAAAGGGAAAAATATTTCTGGGAGACGGTGGAGCCTATCTTCTAGGATTTATGGCGGCACTTACCGGTATCTTTCTTGCCGGAAATTATGAAAAAGTAAGCCCCTGGTTCATACTCGCCGTATTAATTTATCCTGCATGGGAAGTACTTTTTTCTGTTTACAGGAAAATGAAAGCGGGCAGATCCCCTCTCGAGCCGGACCCCTACCATATGCATATGCTTATTTATCGACATGTGACACACAACAATCCCCTGACTGCTGTAGTCATTCTGGCAGGTGTTGGCCCGTTTATACTGCTTCCTGCCCTCTATGCCAACAATTCAGGAGCCAACTTTGCCACATCACTGATATTTATCATCTTCTATACTCTGCTCTACCGATATCTTTATCGGAAAGAAACTGCCAGGAACCAGGAAGAGAGATAGCTATATCTTCAGTTTGTATATTTTCGTCATTGGATCCAAAATAACCGGTTCAAAAAGATTCTGATCATACTTTTCCAAAACAAACATTTGGATAAAAAGCGAATTGAGATAGGACTCATCCATTATAAGAAACGTACGATAACTGCTCATATAGATGACAGAGAGTCTGCCTGAGGGATTCAGTGTTGCCTGATCAACCTTGACTTTACCCTCTTTGGTATATCCCACAGTGATATACTTGCCGATATCTACTTTTTCGCTGCCTATCTGCAGTTTGTTCTCTTTTGTCAACAATGCAAGATTCTGCCCCAACAATATGACATCTTTCTCTTGTTTAAAATACTGAGTCGAATAGAAAAACGGTTTACTCAAAGCCTTCCCTGTATTCAAATCCAGATTGCTGAAAAGTTTGACCGTAGGAAGGATGCGCATCATACGCCAGGGAAAATAGAGATAGACATCTCTTGTCTTGGGGGGCATTGCAACATCACCATAGCGCAGTTCATCGAGATAATCATTCACATTGACCTGCTCTGCTGTATTGTTCTTGAAGAGCGTATCTGTAATAAGTTGATAATTCGAAGACACATATCCTTCTACTGCCAACCGTGAAAGACGCGCAGCCTCCAAAGGTGATGATGTCAGCATGATCTCCGAAACGATAAAGTTGTCATTATTGTGCTTACCACCGTCGATCAGAGTATTCTTATCCGCATAATACCAGATGGGATATCCATAATCCCACCAAGTCACCACATAGTCTTTTGAGGATGAGTTGGCTTTGAGTTTGTCCAGAACCGTTACTTCCTGCTTATTGAGAACTGTCGGGACTTTATATCCGATAATATGGGCAATATTCGGATAAATCATCACTGCTGTAAAAGACGCCAATACAAGATAATAAATTCTTCTGTCCTGTGCATAGGAAGCAATAATATGAAAAAGATAAACGGCACTGATAGCTGCCATAGGTACCGCATAGACGGTGAAACGCAATCCGCCCACCAAAGAGAAGAGGCCGATCCCGATCAGCGGCAATGCCAAAATAAACTCTTTGTGTCTTATCACCAGGACCACATATCCTGCAAGCGCCAGCAACACGCCCCATACCGAGCCTGAGATGCGATTGGCCATCACATCAAAAGGAATGATCCCCGCTTCGCGTATCGTCTGGGAAACCTGAAGAAATTTCAACCCCTGGTCCACAGTCCCCCGTTCAAAATAGTTGGCAATTTTAGCAAGGACAAGTCCATGCACATTACCGGTATAGAGAAAAATCGGTACCAGAACTACTGAACCGTAAATTGCCTGCTTGGCTGTGATCATCTTTTTTTCTAATGCCAAATAGACCAGGACGATAGCCAAAAACTGGCCCCAAAAGTTAAAATGTATCAATCCGATGGTGATCAACAAAATAGAGCGATAGGTAAAGTCATCTTTGCGATGAAAGAGAATCATATAGCCCATATAGAGCAGCCCCATCGCATAGACGATCGTACGTCCCTGGTCATACAAAAACGGATAGATCAGAAAGGCGAGCGCACTGAGTAGTGCATAGATCCTCTTTTCTGTTTTGATCGTTGCCAGCAAAAAGTAGAGGATAAACATCGGTGCCATGGCCGAAAACATATCCGTATCAAAATAGCCTATCATCGTACGGTTATAATAACTCCAGGCAATAGAACCCAAAAGAGCAGCAAAAAAGCCAACCTGAATCATCCCAAAAAGACGCCCTATCAAAATCATAGGGATCACAACCAAACTCGAGATGATCGCCGGCATATAAAGTATCGCGGTATCCAGAGAAAAAGGTAAATATTTGGCCGTAAATGCTGATAATGTCACTGTAGCCGTATAGAAAAGTTCAGGAACACGGGGATTGTACTGAAGTGTCCCCTCCAGCCACTTCTGAGCCCCGGAAGCAAAAAAATACCCATCATTGGTATTGATCATCAGTTGCCCATGCCACATAAACGACTCATTCCCCTGAAACTGATAGACCCAGATCATACGTATTGCAAAACTGAAAATATAGGCAATACCTATTAAAATCAAAGTATACTTTAGTGTGACCTTCTCACTGCTTTCTCGATCGTTATGCATTATTCCCTCTACTACTGTTATTATTTATATTTTAAAATACTTTTGTAAGTATACCACCCAAAGTAATATACCGCTTTATACATTGGAAGTTTTTCTATCTCACGGTACATTTTCCAGTTATATTTACTTACAGCAATTTTGTTGCTGGACAAAGAACTTGTGCGTACCCTATAATATGCCAACGGCTCATCCAGTCCATAAGCACAAGGAACTTTTTTAAGAATATCCAGCCACAAGGCAAAATCCTGGCGCTTAAGAATTTCAGGCATATAAACCTTCCCCAGAATTTTTGTGTCGTACATTGCCGTCAAACAACCAATGATATTTTGCTTCAAAAGCTCGCTATAGTCTACTTTTTTTGGGACATGCATTTGATCGATTACTTTGTTGCTATCCTCTTCGATACGATAGTATCCCGTAAAACTCAAAGCGGCATCATGTTCTTCCATAAAAGCCAATTGCCTTGAAAGCTTTTCAGGTGCCCACAGGTCATCACTATCCAAAAATGCGATATAGCGTCCTCTTGCTTCTTTGATACCCCTGTTTCTTGCCACAGCTGGACCACTATTGTTCTCCAACTTAACCAACTTGATCTTTTCACAATGCTGCATATATTCTTCAACGATCATGTTGGAATTATCCGGCGAACAGTCATCCACGATGATCAATTCCCACTCCTTGAAAGTTTGATCAAGCACCGAGTCAATCACTGCAGGCAGAAAAGTCGCCGATCCATATGAGGGCATGATGATAGAAATTAACTGATTCATAACTTCTTATCTATGCATAGTTTTTTTATTTTTTTATAAACACTGTCTACATCAATATTACTTAGACAGACAGTATTATCACACTTAATTTTACCTACTTCGCTTCT
The DNA here is from genome assembly GCA_034721895.1 of Campylobacterota bacterium. Lineage (GTDB taxonomy): Bacteria > Campylobacterota > Campylobacteria > Campylobacterales > Sulfurovaceae > SZUA-451. Next base: position 65,208 of record JAYEND010000099.1, read on the forward strand.
AAAGCATGGACGGCATTCCATCGGCAATGAAAAAACATGGTTTCTGTCATTATAACCGCCAATAATTCGTTCATCTGTCATCCCAAATATAGTAAGTGTTGTAATGTTTGTAGCATAGCCAATATGCATCATACCATTATCATTACCTACAAGCATATTTAGCTTTGATATAACCAAAGCAGTTTGAAGAAGTGATTCTTCTACTATTTGTATGTTTTCTACCTGTGCTTTTTGGTGCAAATCAACTTCATCCGGCCCTATAATCAAGAGACAATTAATGTTGTCAGCCTGTAGTCTTTTTGCAAGATCAACAAAATTATTAAAGTCCCAACGTTTGAACTTCTGTGCTTTTCCACTTCCAACAGCAAATCCAATATTAAATCCATTTGGTTTTATATAGTTTTCTTTCCAAGCTGCCGAAGATGGCAAAGTGATAGACGGGGTTAAAACTTGGTGTGTAATTAGTGCGCTTACATTTTGAATATTAT
>JAYEND010000100.1:0-3577 GCA_034721895.1 Campylobacterota bacterium
GAAAGGTATGAAGTCCAAAGGTGAGCTTCGTACGCAGTTCCACCATGTTATCGATGTAGCACCGACGATCCTTGAAGCTGCCAAGCTACCTGAGCCAAAAGAGGTCAATGGTATCAAACAGCGTCCGATGGATGGAACAAGTATGCTCTACAGCTTTGACAATGCCAAAACCAAAGAGAAGCATACGACACAGTACTTCGAGATGTTCGGTAACAGAGCGATCTACCACGAAGGGTGGTTTGCACGTACGATCCATAAAGCACCATGGGAAAGGAAGCCAAGACGTGGACTGACAGAAGATATCTGGGAGCTTTACGATACAAGCAAAGACTTCAGTCTGATCAATGATCTCTCTAAGAAGCATCCTGAGAAACTTAAAGAGCTGCAGGCACTCTTCCTCAAAGAGGCTGAGAAGAACTATGTACTTCCTATCGATGACAGAACGGTTGAACGTTTTAACCCTGTCATCGCAGGACGTCCTGACTTGATGGCAGGTCGTGATTCGCTTACATTGGCAAAGGGAATGGTAGGAATGACGGAAAATGTATTCCTCAACATTAAGAACAGATCTAAAACCGTGACAGCTGAAGTGGAAGTAGGTGAAGACGGCGGTAACGGTACGATCATCGCTCAGGGTGGTAGATTTGGCGGTTGGTCACTCTATGTTAAAGATGGTAAACCTGGGTATAACTATAACTTTGTTGGGCTTGAACGTTTCACAATTTCTTCAAAAGAGAAACTAAAACCTGGAAAATCAACGATCAAATTCGTATTTGATTATGACGGTGGCGGAATGGCAAAAGGTGGTAAAGGTACGATCTATATCAATGACAAGAAGGTAGGAGAAGGACGCATTGAGCGTACGCAACCGATGATCTTCTCAGCAGATGAAACAGCAGATGTCGGCATTGACCTTGCTACACCTGTGGTAGAAGCGATCGGTGCAGAGAAGACGTCCAAGTTTACAGGGCACATTCCAAAAATAGAGATCAAAGTAGGTCCTATGGGAAAAGCCGGTGTGGTGAAATAGTATCTGACGGATATCGGATAGAGTAGAGTGAAGAGGAGGTGTCTCATCTTCACAATAAAGACAATGTATAAATAAAACAAGGAGAAAAAATGAAAAAAACAGCACTTTCCATCATCGCAATGATGACAATGGGACAGATAGTATATGCAGGTGGAGATATCGCACCGGTGGAGCCGGTCGTAGGACCGGTAGTTGAAGAGGTAAGCGGATGGCAGCAAGAGTTGACTATCTATGGCTGGCTTGCCGGTATTGATGGTGCAGTTGAGCTTCCATTCGGCTCTGTAAGCAGTTCTGTAGAGACATCAGATATTATTGAAAACCTAAAGATGGTTCTAATGGGCACCTACGCGGCTCGCTATGACAAGTGGTCTTTTTATGGTGATCTTGTTTATATGAATGTGGGCGACAGTCAATCACAAACACTTCCACTTCCAAATAACCCAACTGCTACAGTTGACCTGGATATCAAGACGATGCTTATTAACGCAGGGATTGGTTACAATATTATAGAGTCCGGGCAGGGAATACTTGATATAGCAGCAGGTGTGCGTTATATGGATCTTGAGGTTGATGTTGGTACAAATCTTTCGAGACATCCTGGAGATACAGCTTCAGATGACCTTGTAGATTTTGTGGTTGGAGTGAAAGGGTACTACAATATCAACAGCAATTGGTATATACCTTATGCAGCTGATATCGGTGCAGGTGACTCTGAGCTTACATGGCAGGTCTTTGCAGGAATTGGATATAGATACGACTGGGGTGATGTCAAGTTTGGATATAGACACATAGATTATAACTTTGAAGATGAGATGTTCATGGAAGATCTTGCCATAAGCGGTGCAGTTCTTGGAGCAACATTTAAGTTTTAACATTGGGTTATATATGATAATATTAAATACAAGGAGTATGATAAATGAACAGACGAAATTTTATGGCTGCAACAGCCTTATTTGGACCTATAGCTTTAGCTGCTGAAGTTACTAAAAGTGTTGAATCTAAAGAAGGTGAGACGATCATGGCTGATTGGCTCTTCGTACAAAACTCAAAAAGCATCACTTATGCTGACGGGAAGCTCACACTCAAAGGAGTCAATCCTGTTACAGTTATGTTTACCGACCGACCGGTGCGTGCTGCTGAACATATGAAAACCGAGCAGTTCATACCTTTCTGGAGTGAAGGGAAAGAGAGCTTTCTAAAAGATCCTCCTAATGCAGCCCTTTCATTTTTGGATCATGAAAAGATGGAGGATGTGGTCGTCACACTGCATGATCCAGTCCTTAAAGGAGAAAACCTTACCTATCGCGTTGATATTATAGATGGTGATCTACCTGCATCAGCAGAACATGCTTCACTTTTTATCGATGTAGTAGGTATGCCGTTAACTCCTGTATCTGCTGGAGGTGTTCGTCGACGTACACGAAGAAGAGTGTACAGAAGATGATTTAATAGTCTAGAAAATAAATTGATGAAAACCTTATAAAATATATAAATTTATAAGGTTTTCGGGTGAGTCAATAATCTTAGGTTCGCTGCTTTCTTTCTGAGTCAGAACTAAGTTATGGGTCTGGCGTTGAATATGGACTTTTTACTTTTGAACATCCATCGTGGGATCACGGCTGTTTCATTCTAAAGCCCCTATTGGCCCAGGAATATCGCCACAAAAAAAGGCTACTTGCAAACAAAATCTACATATCTCTTGCAACGATAGCGTTTAAACAGAACAAGACCGGTCAGCGATAATTGTAGTCGCACAGAGTCACTTGGCAAAAGCTCTGCATACATCATTTCGTGCCATCAATGAATTGGTCAATGAAAAACGGGGAATCACCACAGAGATGGCACTTAAACTTGCCAAATATTTCGGCACAACACCTCAACTATGGCTAAATTTGCAAAATCAGTTCGGCCTCTACAAGGTAAGTGTGAAAAAACATGATGTTTTAGAAGAGATAGAAAAGTTTGAGATTGCTTAACAGCTTGCGATAAAGGCATAGATAAAAAGAGTGCTACAGTCCTAACTTTATTTTGTCGTGTGCATAGTTATGTACAAGTGTCTGTATAAGATTTTGATATCCTATGCCCATCTCTTTGGCTCTTGCTTTTATGATGGCCAGGTCGCTTACGGCAAATCGGATTGTTGTCTGTTTTTTTTCCTGCAATGATTTAGTATATGCTGCACTTTGTGCATACGCTTCACTCTCCTTTTTTATCAAAGGTGCATCTATCCATTCACTGTTGCTTATCTCATCCAATAATACCAATTCTTCCTGATCATATACAAATTTATTATTTTTCACCGCTTCAAAACTTAATCCTCTTTGAATGATCAAAAGCTGATTCTTTTCTTCGTACCATCGTACCGACTTCATCTGCTAGCATCCTTTGATGCATTGTATCTTATTGTAGATGTCTTGTCAATACATCAGATTCATCCATAAGCACCAACCACTCTAAAATTTCAATATGAAATGATTTTTACTATTTCTCCTTTTTTGTGTCACACTATTACATTACAATAGGAGGGAGAAACGATGAGCTACGAAA
>JAYEND010000101.1:0-14259 GCA_034721895.1 Campylobacterota bacterium
CCCTCTTTTTCCTTCAGGAATGATCCCCCCGCCCATGCAGCGATACTGATCGATTTGGCGGTTGGCGTATAATCTGGATAAACCTCTGCACGTTCATTTTCCAGTGTTGTAATACGGTTGACCAGATGTCTGAGCGGACGTTTTCCCCAGTGGTCAAGATCACTTCTGGCATATTCAAGAAAAGATCCTTTTTCAACCGGAAGATAGCGCATGTCAAGTTTGGAGAGAAAGCTTTTGAATTCCGTGTTGGTATATCTTTTTGCATCAGTGGTTTTTGTATTGAAGGCATAGTATATTGCTGCATAGCGGTTGTCAGTTCTTGGTTTGCCGGTTTTGAATTCTGTTGTGAGAAAAAAGTTATAAGCCGTCAGTGCTTCCGAATTTTTATCGATATAGAGGTCCTTCATGAGTATATTCATAACTTCAATCTGAGACTTATGTCCAAATCCGCCTTTTGCTCTTAACTTTATAGCTAAATGGTAAATAGCATCATAGACTCCTACATGATAGTCATAGATACGAAAGTTCTTATCCAGAAAAGCACCAAAATGTTCCAGGTATCCGGCTGTCAATGGGTGATATCTTGATGAGAGTATAAGCTTTCGGCTCGGATGCCCTCTGAAATACTGGTTGATCGCCTGGTAGAGCTTCATCTGTTGAAAAATTTCTACAGAACTGGAAAGAGGTGATGCACTGGAGGTCAAAAATCCTACAGGCGGCTGTTCCTCCTCTTCTTTCTCTGTCAGCCTGGGTTCCTTCCTCATATTGTTTGGATCCATGAAGATAAAGAGCTTTGCTTCAGGGTTTAGTTCAGTCGCCAGCTGCAAAGGAATATTATCGTAGGCACCGCCATCGATGAAGTAGCTTGATCGGATCTTTCCCTTGTATTTATATTGCAGTTTAACTTGTTGAAAGGCACCCGGAAATGCAGATGAAGCAAAGAGTACGTCTGTGACTTTTGTCGGATCTTTTTCAATGCCTGGAATAGAGAGGTGGAATGCTGTACTCTCTGCCGGCATCTCCCTGTTAAAAATTGCAACCTTCTTATTTTTAATTTTGAGAGTGAAGGGTATAGAAAAATTTTGGTTTTTGATCTTGATACCCTGGAACTCTTCAACAATCGGTGTCACCTTGGTGACAGCAAATCCCATCGGAACTTCACAATTTTCCCTATAGATAGGTTGACGCATCTGCTCCATGATCTGAGCGGCTTTGTTTCTCAGCTCTTTTCTGGTGAAGAGAGTACTTTTATTCTCAGGGTCTTTTCCCTTGATGAGCAGATCTTCGATACCCAGATTGACCCAGGTTTCATAAAAGAGGTTGTCCTCTACGCTGTTTTTATAGGGTATCGACTCTTTTTGACACCAGTACATCGCTGTGAGCAGGGCATTGATCGAACCGGCAGAGGCACCTGCCACTGATCGAAGTTCCGGATCAATGCCGCTATGCAAACTTTTTATTTTTCCCAACATTCTGACCATTGCCCAGTTGTAGCCTGATTCATAGGCACCAAGGCTGACACCACCGCTGATGACCATCGAAAAGTCGACAGAATTGGATTTTGTTTTTTCTGCTGCATAGAGTATGCTGCCTGTGAGAATAATAGAGAGAAAGAGTGTGGTTAGCTTTTTCATAAGTACCCCTGATAATTATTTCCGTATATGGAAATAGGGAGCAAAGATAGTTCTGCCGCCCAAGAAACTGTCAGATTTATGCCGAATTTTTTGCTTCAATCAGTCAAGTCCGGCAGTCTCTAATCTATGATCGCAGTTTTTTAACAAATTTCTCGATGCGTCGAACCCCTTCACGAATCGTAACCATATCGGTTGCATAAGAGAATCTGAAGTATCCTTCGCTGCCAAATCCGATACCCGGAACAACAGCGACGCCTGTCTCTTTGAGAAGATCTTTGCAGAATTCGATAGAGTCATTGCTGACATCTTTGATATTGATAAAGAGGTAGAATGCCCCCTGGGGTTTGATCACACTGAGGCCGTCAATCGCATTGATGAGTTCGTACGCTTCTTTGGCTCTGGATTCAAAGGCCTGGCGCATACTTTCAATTTCCTCATCTACTTCACCGTTAAGTGCAGGGATAGCAGCTTTTTGGGTGATGGAGTTGATATTGGAAGTACTCTGACTTTGAAGCTTGTTCATAACAGAGATCAACTCATTGTTCGGTGAGGCAAGATATCCGAAACGCCATCCGGTCATGGCAACAGATTTACTGAGGCCATTGATCGTAATGGTACGCTGAAACATATCATCACTGATGCTTGCCACAGCAACAAATTTGTTATCTCCAAAGACCAGCTTCTCATACATTTCATCACTGGCAATCAGAATATCCGTTCCCTTGAGAGCTTCACCGATTGCTTCGAGTTCCTCTCTGGTGTAGATCGATCCGGTAGGATTCGATGGCGTAGTGAGTACAAGCATTTTGGTTTTGGGTGTAATGGCCGCCTGCAGTTGATCTGCAGTGATCTTGAAACCGTTGATCTCTTCCGTATCGATGACTACCGGTATACCGCCGCTGAATTTGACCTGTTCAGGATAGGTGACCCAATAGGGTGCAGGAATGATCACTTCATCCCCCTCGTCGATAACAGCCTGAAAGAGGTTGAAGAGTGAATGCTTCGCTCCGTTGCTTACAATGATCTGGTTGGGTGTGTACTCAAGGCCATTATCCCTTTTGAGCTTTCCACTGATCGCTTCACGAACTTCGGGAATACCGGGAACGGCGGTGTACTGGGTAAAGCCGTCTTGAATTGCCTTGATCGCTTCATCCTTGATGCGCTGAGGTGTACCGAAATCGGGTTCACCGGCAGAAAAACTGAGAATATCTTTTCCTTGAGCTTTGAGTTCGCCTGCCAAAGTGGAAATAGCAATAGTTAATGATGGAGAGAGTGTCTGGATACGCTTGGATAGCATGTGAAACCTTTGTGAAAATTTTTTACTATTATACTGTTGTCATCCTGAAATCAATCCATTGACTTGAGGAAGGCATTATAGACTTCGGCGAGTTCATGATCCTCTTTCTCCATTGACAGAGTATCTCCTGTTTTGACAGCATGTTCAAGTACGGCGAGACGCTTGACAAGGTATTCAAAGATCTCTTTGTTGATATCGGGGATCTTGTTGTGGCTGAGCGGTGTTTTGTCAAAACCTCTCTGGATCACGCGTGCAGGGATACCGATAGCAGTAGAGTCCGCAGGCACATCTTTGACGACGACAGAATTGGCACCGACTTTGGAGTTTTCCCCGATCGTGATATTTCCAAGTATTTTTGATCCGGCACCAACTACAACATTGTCTTCCAGGGTCGGGTGGCGTTTGCCGTGCGAAAGGCTCACCCCTCCGAGAGTGACTTGCTGATAGATTACTATATCATTTCCGACGATAGCGGTTTCACCGATGACTACGCCGACACCATGGTCAATAAAGACTCTTCTTCCGATTTGGGCTGCCGGGTGGATATCGATCGTTGTCAAAAATTGTCCAAGACCCGATATGAGACGGGGAAGAAAGCGTAGACCTTTGCTGTAGAGCCAATGTGCATGCCGATAGAAGAAGATTGCCCAGAGCCCCGGGTAGTTGAAAAAGAGTTCAAAAGTTGAGTGGAGGGCAGGGTCGTTTCTCTTAACATTGAGAAAATCCTCTTTGATAAGACCATAGAGTGTCACTTGGTTTCCTTTTGTATTCATTAGTCGCTTGAATGGTCTTAAGATAGCTGTTTTCACTTAAATAAAGGTAAAGTTTACCCAAAAGTTCCCTCTTTTCCCCATCTGTTATCAAAGATGACCCTTCAATCTTTTGCTTGAGTGATTTATCCATTTTTCCGGTATCATAATCGAGATCATCAAGCACATCCATCAGGCTCTGTGCCTCGATGAGGTTTTGCAATTGAATGTTACCCTTCTCATCGAAAGCCACAATCACTTCTGTCGGATGGGTAAAAAGATTGTGTTTCATCCCAAGCACCTCCTGATAAGCCCCGGTCAGAAAAAATGCGAGAAAATACTCCTCTTCAGCCACATCGATATCATGCAGATGTAGCGGAAGTTGGGAATTGAATCCGATCTCCCCATCACTGTCACATGAGATATCCCAGATACTTGCCGGACGGGTTGGCCTGGTATCAAGCCTATCCAGCGGCATGACTGGAAAATTCTGTGCAAGGCCCCAGAAATCCGGCAAAGACTGAAAGGCTGAGAAGTTGACAAGATACTTCTCCTGGATGCGGTTCTGAAGGCGTTTAAGCTCATCGGCATCTTCATCTTTGAGAAGCATGATCGCTTTTTTAATGATGAGATTGACCAGAATCTCTGTATTAGAGCGGTCTTCCAGATCGATATATCCCAGATCGAAGAGAGTAAGCAGAGACTCCATATGATCCAGGGCATCATGGAGATACTCTCGTGCATTGGTGCGGCTGATCGACTGAAAAAGATCAAAAAGCTCCTGTACCAGCGGCGGATTTTTCTCTTTGAGGCGGAGACTCTTTTCGTGGTACTCCTGGGAAAAGAGTTCCAGTACCGGTGCGATCAGCACTGAGTGGCTTGCAGCGATGTAGCGGCCTGATTCGGTAAAGATATCAGGCTCATCTACCCCTTTGCTTTTGGCAATCTCCTGCATCAGAAAGACAACATCATTGGCAAACTCTTTGAGGGAGTAATTCCGTTCCTGAGAGTGGCTATGCTGACTGTATTCGACTGCCAGACCGCCACCGATATTGATGGCAGAGAGAGATGAGGCCCCTCGGTTTTTCAGGTCGGCATAGATATTGCCCGCTTCACGGAGCGCCTTTTTAAGCGGTGCGATCTCGCTCATCTGTGAACCGATATGAAAATGGATCATCGAGAGTTGATCGAGTAATCCGTTATCTTTCAAGAGTTCATAGGCTTCAAGCAGCTCAGTTGAAGTCAAGCCGAATTTGGAGCTATATCCGCCGCTTTTTGCCCAAATACCGATCCCTGAACTGTGGAGTCGGATGCGCATACCTATTTTAGGCGTAACGGGTCTCTGACTTCCCTCATTTGACTCATTATTGACTTCAATGATCGTCTCAAGCTCTCCAATACCTTCGATAGTGATAGTGATATTATGTCCCATTTTTGCAGCAATGAAGCACAGGGCGATCATCTCCTTGTCTTTGAAGCCGTTGACAGTGATGGGGGCTCCGATAGGGGTTTCAGACATGGCAATGATCAATTCGGCTTTACTTCCAGCCTCCAGACCATAGCCATAGGGGGCAGAGACTTTCATCAGCGAATGGATAAAGTTGGGGAACTGGTTGACCTTGAGTGGAAAAACAGCATGGAAATTTCCCTGGTAGTCAAACTCCTTCATAGCACGATCAAAAGTATCAAAAAGAACAGAGATCTGTTTTTGGATCAAATGAGGAAAACGAAGCAGCAGCGGCCCCTTATAGCCTTTTTCCCGTATTCTGGTACTGATCTCAAGGAGAGAGGAATTTCCTGCATAGTTCAATGCCACTTTTCCCTCTTTGATCACAAAGTTGTTATCACCCCAGATATCCAGACCGAAATTGTGCATCAATCAATCCTCCCCACTTCTGTTTTTGCGCGTATTATACACTATTTTATTATGGCACCCATAACTACCTCAACCTTTAAAAGAATGAAAAGCGGTAAGATGTAAGTAAGGAAATCTGTAGGACTAACTGGTTAATTTAAAGATTTATTTGCTTGCAGATTGCCTCTTCTCGTTCTTCCCGAAGGGTGTAGTGCTTTCGCCCATACTGTATCTCAAAAAAGTGATACATTTAGTATCCCTTGTTTTGAGATATTGTTAAATTTTCTTGAATTCACTAAGGTGAGTCCTTCAAAAATCTGTCTTGATTATGAACGAAATCGCTACATTAAAGATTGAGGTAGTTGTGGGTGCCATAATAACAGGGAGATTGGATATAATATTTTCTATGAATGAAGCTTATCTAAGAGTTGAAAAATACAGCGATCATATCAAAATCATCTCTTTGGGTGAGTGGACACTCTATCATGAGTCGAAGATAGAAAAGATGCTTCAGCAGATCACTCCTGATAAAAAAATCATTTGGGACTTTTCGGGTATTAAAGATTTTGACAGTTCAGGGGTACTGCTCTTCATTGCCTTTTATGAAAAATTCAAAGCCAGGAGTGAAGTGGAAGTTGTCGGGTATACCGGGGAACAGAAACGAATGTATGAGCTTTTGATGAAAAATAGAGTGCAAGAGGCGATTCCTGTTCGTGCCGAAGGATTTCTCCATCGTATCGGAAAAGCAGCAGTTACTGCCTATGGGGAATTTATGGACTTCCTCGAGTTCTCCGGACTTGTTACCACCTCATTTGTTCGCTATATTGTCAATCCAAAAAATCTCAGATACAAAGAGATCATTTACCATATCGAACGATCAGGTATGAATGCCATCTTTATCATTGCACTGACAGCCTTTCTGGTAGGGTTGGTGATCTCTTATCAGAGTGCAGTGGAATTGGCCAAATTCGGTGCAGATATCTTTATCGTTGATATGGCGGGGATCTCCATCACGCGTGAACTTGGACCGTTGATCACAGCGATCGTTGTAGCAGGACGGAGCGGTTCAGCCTACACGGCACAGATCGGTGCCATGAAGATCACGGAAGAGATCTCGGCGATGCGGACCATGGGATTTGATCCTGTCTATTTCCTTGTCCTTCCGCGCATCCTCGCCTTGATGATCGCCTTGCCTCTGCTGATCTTCCTCGCTGATATCATAGGGATCTTTGGAAGCATGTTTGCTGCCAACCTGGAGTTGAGTATCTCTTATACGCAGTTTGTCGATCGACTGCAGGAGGTACTGGAGGCCAAACATTTTTGGATCGGGATGATCAAGGGACCGATCTTTGCGATAATTATCGCAATGATCGGATCTTTTCGAGGTTTTCAAGTGACCGACGATACGGAGAGTATCGGTTATCAAACCACTGCCAGTGTCGTCAACTCAATCTTTTTTGTGATCGCCTTTGATGCACTCTTCTCTGTGATTCTGACGGAATGGGATATATGAAAAAGATTCAAAAAACCAGAGTAGTACAAAAAACCAGAGTAGTAATAGAAGCCAAAGATATCGTGACAAAGTTTGGTAAAACAGTGATCCATGACAAAGTGAGTCTATCCATCAATGAAGGAGAAATCTATGGGATCCTCGGAGAGAGTGGATCGGGAAAGACACTTCTGGTCAAAGAGATGATCATGCTGCTCAAGCCGACTTCCGGTAAAATGACAGTACTCGGGAATAATCTGTCGAAAATCAGTTTCAGGGAAGCACAGATACTGCGGCAGCAGTGGGGAGTGCTTTTTCAGTTTGGCGCACTCTTTACATTTTTGACAGTGGCGGAAAACATTGAATTGCAGCTTAAGGAGTATACTGATATCAGTAAAGAGATGCGTGATGAGATTATCAAAACCAAGATCAGCATGGTAGGCTTGCCTGCCCATGCAGGCGGACTCTATCCTTCTGAATTGAGTGGCGGTATGATCAAGAGAGCAGCTTTGGCCAGGGCTCTGGCAATGGATCCAAAGCTGCTCTTTCTGGATGAGCCGACATCGGGATTGGATCCTGTCGGTGCACGGAATTTTGACAGTCTGATACTGGAGCTTCGTGATCTGTTGGGTATTACTGTGGTGATGATCACGCATGATCTTGATTCGATCTACTCGATCACCGATCGTATAGCTATATTGGCGGACAAACATGTCGTTGCTGAAGGAACTTTAGAAAATGTGTTACAATCTGACCATCTTTTTGTAGAGAGATTTTTCAAAAATGAATATGCAGGGAAGCAGTTGAAAGCGAGAGAAAATGTATAGCAGGGTTAATTATACAATTGTCGGTATATTTGTGATGTTGTTCACGGCGGGAGTGATCTTTTTCGCTTTTTGGCTTGGTAATACCGGATTAAGCCAGGACTATAATCTCTATACACTGCGCATGAAAGAGTCTGTATCGGGACTCTCCAAAGATTCCGGGGTCAAGATGAAAGGGGTAGATATCGGATCGGTCAGAGATATCCGTATCAATCCGGACAATATCGAAGAAGTCGATATTGTCCTGACGATCAAGAAGGGAACAGTGATCAAAGAAGATATGCTGGGCGTAATCAAGATGTATGGTTTGACAGGCCTCTCTTATATCGAGATAGAAGGTGGAACCAATGGTGCCAGGACACTTGACCCTGATAGTGGAAAAGCTCCGGTTATCAAGGCTGGGCAATCTCTGATGGGTAAATTGGGAGATAACCTGGAAGCACTCTCTGAAAAACTTGTGATCGTTCTGGATAGGGGAGAAAAGGTTCTTTCGGAAGAAAATCTGAAGCACTTCAGCAGTATTCTTGAACATGTGGACAAAGTGGCCGCCAAAGGAATTGATCTCGAAGATAAGACAATCGCTGCTTTGGATGAAGCGGAATCAGCATTAAAAGAGTTCAGAGCATCCTTTAAGAAAATGTCAGCAAATTTTGATCTGTTGGCGAGTGACCTGCATGATGGCTTAGTCCCATCTATCAATAGGTTTAAAAAGATGGCCGATAGCGTAGAAAGTGTGGCAACGACTATTGAAGCGAGTGTAAACAGAGGGGATTATAATATGCAAAAGATCATGAAGCCGACTTTGATAGATATCAGAAGTCTATCTGAACAGATAGATGCGCTTGCCGATCAGATGCGTGAGAGTCCAAACGATCTGATATTCAAATCGTCAACACCAAGAAAAGGGCCGGGTGAATGAAAAAGTCAATTATATTTTTAGTTTCAATTTTTGCGGGGGTTGTACTCTTTAGCGGCTGCAGTGCAAAAACAGAACCTATAAGAACCTATACACTTTCACCTGTACTTGACTTTGGAAGAGCCAGTCACTCACCCTATAGATCAAAGACGGTGATCGTAGCCTATCCTACCAATATCAATGGTAAAGCAAGTAAAAGTCTCAATTTCTCCTACCATGCTCTGGAAGTCGGGAGATATCACTATGCAAAATGGAGTGCAAACAATAGTCAGCTTATCTTAAACTCTACGATAAGAGCTCTGGATAAGAGCAGCATATTCAAATCAACTGTGGATTATACGACTTTGGCGTATGCTGATTATCTGCTTGAGAGTGAAGTCTATGAGTTTTATCATCGCGTCAGAGAGGATAGCTCTGACGCGGTATTTACCATCAAATTCAATCTGATCGATATGTCCAATAATTGGGTTGTCAGAAGCAGGAAGTTCTCTTACAGAATCCCGACACCAACAAAAAATGCACAAGGATATGTAGCCGCCACAAACAAAGCACTCACTCTCATGTCAAGAGATCTGGTCCGCTGGCTGGCGCAGTAAATTAAAAATTAGCAATTAAAAATTAAAATAATTGTGGAAGGTGAACATGGCCTATAATATTCTTAATGTTTCAAATCTGGAAGCTTACCTTTTTTCGCTGCCTGTAGTCAAAGAATTTTTTGATGCCGAGGCACTTATCATTGATGAGATCGGTGATGGAAATCTCAATTTTGTTTTCTTGGCAACCTCGAGTAGTGATGCTTCCAGACAGCTTATCGTTAAACAAGCCGTACCTTATCTACGTTGTGTCGGCGAAAGTTATCCGCTGGCAAAAGAGCGTATGACTTATGAGATTCGATCATTGAGACGTTTTGGCGAACTCAGTACGCATATACCCACAATATACTATAGCGACGAAGAGATGAGCGTGATCATTATGGAGTATCTGAGCGATCATATCATTATGCGCAAAGGGATGATAGCCGGCACACTCTATCCAAATTTTGCCGAGCATATCAGCTCTTTTTTGGCCAATACCCTTTTCAAGACCTCCTCACTTTATCTTTCAAGCAGTGACAAGCGAACACTGAGTGCGCAATTTATCGGCAATGCTGAGCTTTGTAAGCTCACCGAAGATTTTGTTTTTACCGCACCGTTTATGGAGCATGAGACGAATGCAGTGCTTCCTGAGCTTGCCGATGTTGCACAGCGCCTTGCCGATGATGTTGAATTGAAGGTGAAGATCTTACAGCTGAAATATAAATTCATGAATCAAAGTGATGCACTGATCCATGGTGATCTGCATACCGGTTCGATAATGATCAGCGAGGATGAAACTTATGTGATCGATTCTGAGTTTGCCTTTATAGGGCCGATGGGGTTTGATATCGGTGCGCTCATTGCAAACTTGGTGATGTCATGGGTTTCTCACAGCATACAACAAAGCAATGATGCTTATAGGGACTGGATATTGGAAACTATTGAAACAATCTGGCAGCGCTTCGATGAGAAGTTTCGTCTCCTCTGGGATGAAGTGGAAGAGAGTGCCTTGCTGACCAAAGGGTTTGCCAACGATGAAACAGTTGCCGCTTATCAAAAATACTTTATGCGGACACTGCTGCAGGAGAGCATCGGTTTTGCGGGGTGCAAGATCATCCGGCGACAGCTTGGTATCGCAGGAGTAGAAGATGTCCGGGGGATCGAAGATGATAGACTGCGTGAAGAGGCGAACCGTCTTGCAATCGCTATTGGGGAGCGTTTTGTTAAATTGTACCATACTGTAACAAGCACAGAAGATATTATGAAATTGGTAAAGGGTTAGGATGCAAGGAAAGTACAGGCCATTATGGCTGAATGACAATGGTGACCTGGAGGTACTTGACCAGCGTTATCTGCCACACGAAAAGAAGATACGCAAACTTACTACAGGTGCAGAAGCAACTGAAGCGATTAGTGATATGACCGTACGCGGTGCCGGAGTCATCGGAAATGTGGCTGCCATGGGTGTCTATCTGCTTGCGCGTGAATTCGGCAATGACAAAGAGCGTATCAGGCAAGAGGCGATGCAGATCCGTACATCGCGTCCCACCGCTGTCAATCTTATGTGGGCAGTTGATCGGATGCTGGAAGTGATACTCATGAGCGACGATGTATTCAAAGATGCCAAAGCCGAAGCGATAGCCATCTGTGATGAGGATGTCCAGCGCAGTGAAGCCATTGGGAAGATAGGCTGTGATATTATTGAGAAGATCATGCAGGAAAGGAAGCTTGAGAAGATCAATATCCTGACCCATTGCAATGCAGGGTGGCTTGCCATTATCGACAGCGGTACGGCACTGGCACCTATTTATGAAGCAAAGCGCAGGGGTATCGATGTGCATGTCTGGGTCGATGAAACCCGTCCGCGCAATCAGGGGGCGAATTTGACCTCTTGGGAACTGCTGGATGCCGGGATCGATCATACCATTATTGCTGACAATACCGGCGGACATCTGATGCAGCATGGCATGGTCGATATGGTTATCACCGGAGCAGACCGGGTGACCCGCTGCGGCGATGCGGCAAACAAGATCGGAACTTACCTCAAAGCATTGGCTGCGAAGGATAACAGCGTTCCTTTTTATGTTGCCCTGCCGCTGAGCACCTTTGATTTTGAGAGTTGCAATGGTGTTGACGAGATCGATATCGAGATGCGGAGCGAAGATGAGATCCATTTTATGCGGGGGATCGATGTCGCCGGAAACCCTCAAGAGCTTCGCATCACCCCGGAAGGTGCCAAAGGGGCGAATTATGGTTTTGATGTGACTCCGGCACGTCTCATTACCGGGTTGATTACCGAAGCAGGGCTGATCGAAGCAGATGAGAGTTCCGTTAAAGAGCTTCAATGATCGATGGTGTTATCAAATACAGCATAGAGCATCAAACCGCGACTGCTCCAGCATTTTCAGACTATGAGACTCTTGAAGCACTACGCTCGCGTCTTTTTGCTTTGGGGTTGATCGGTGAAAAGGAGGGGATCGGCTACGGCAATCTTTCGATGCGGGCAGAGAAGCCCAAATCCTTTTTTATTACTGCATCTCAAACCGGTGCAAAATCCACATTGCAACCAGAGCACTATATCTACATAAGCGATTATGATTTCAGTACTTTCAAAGTGATTTCACAAGGGGAATGTCAACCGAGCAGTGAAGCACTCAGCCATGCCATGATCTATGAGATAGATCCCGGGATCAGCTCTGTTATTCATATCCACTCCCAAGCCCTCTGGAGATTTATGAAAGCCAAAAGTTCCCTTGCTACTACTGCGGAATACGGAACGGCAGAGATGGTCAATGAGATCGCAGCACTCTATAGGAACCGTGACCCCTTTAGCAATAATGCTTTTGTCATGAGGGGACATGAAGAGGGGATCATCACCTTCGGCAGAAATGTGCAAGAGGCAGAGTTGACGCTTTACGGTATTGTGCAGGTGTATCTGCAGGAGCAGGGGGAATAATGGGTTTTACTTGTTTGGAATTAACCTTTCATCTCAAGTTCTATTATCTTTTTAGCTGTGAGTATCTGCTCTTCAAACCACTTGGTGGATTCTAATTTTGGGAACGCTTCTTCCATGATATCCAGGGGAGTATTATCCCAGTCCTTGGTATTGTCTGCTATATTCCAGTTGAGCTCTTTTAAGATATAAGAAAATATTTGATTGATTATTTTATAATCTGGGCTCTTGCTCTCTTTCTCACTGGCTAAAATACTTTTTACCACTTGCTTGCGTAAGTCTCTGTCGTAGTTGTCTTTGAGTGTTTCTATAATTTCTGTTTTTTTCATTATTATGATTGTGCCCATAGTTAATTTGATATAATCTTACCACAAAATATTAGTGTCAGATATATTGATTTGTATTTGAACCCTGAAAAGACTATTTCAAATAGGGTGTCATATCTACTGAATCAGTACCGGTATAAATTGGTGGTTTATTAGCTTTTTGTTTTGCTTTTTTCATTTTTTCTTCATTTCTAGTAATTGACCCGGCAAGATTTACAAAATCAACTCTGCATTTTCTCGTTCCACCTCTCCGAGACTGTGCAAGAACTTCTATTTTTGCTTTCGGGGCTTGGACTTCAGTCCAAGAGTCCCATGAAATGGGACATTGTTAATGCGACTGAAGTCGCATCCCCTAAAAATATGTAGTTCTTGCACACTCTCTCCGCAGGTGGAATGCATAGGCAGTTATAACAATATCCTCATCAAAAAAACTCTACCAAAACCTATCAATCCAAATCAATCCTTCTTCTCCATTACACTCTCTTTTCTTGTAAATATTGGTAGCCAGTGCAAGATAGTACAGGTTGCAAAATATGGATGTGTCAGTTCATGTATCTTATACCTGCTTCTACCCATTTTTACTCTTTTTTGTTTTATTGTAGTAGAACTTAGAGGTGTTGAGTGAATAGTATGTCGGATTGTAGTGTTTTTATGCATTTTGTATTGAGGATACTATTTTGACTGCCTATGCATTCCACCTGCGGAGAGGTGGAACGAGAAAACGAAGCGCAGCGTAGTTTGCATCCGAACGAGTGCCTTGTTATACGTTTTGTAGTTGCTTGAGTTGAATGCCACTAGAATTAACCCAAGCAGTTAAACCATTAGCACTACCACCATGAATTGTTGCTGCGGCAGAACTTGGACTAGAAAACTCAACATCTTTAGTGAAAACGTAAGCACCGTTCTCATTGATTAGAGTACCTTCTTCTATGAGTTTGTTGCGTTGCGCTAAAACGCTCGGCCACTTTTTAGCAGATTCTCTTTCTTCAAGTACGGCTTGCGACCCTTTTAAAACGACAATACCATTTGGTGTTAAGTAGCCAGTTGCTTTTAAATCTTTAATATTGCAATTGAGAAGGTCTTTTTCTTTCTCTTCTTCGGTAATAGTGGATTTTTGTACAAATGCCTCGACACCAAGGACTGGTAATACCTGTTGCATTTTTTCCAAGAATACCTCCATATCTTCTCGGTCAGATTCCGGTAGTTTTGCGCCGCTGCTTTGATTGTTAATTACAACAGATCGCTCGATAGAGCGAGCCACATCAATTAAGCGACCTTCAATATACTTGATGTGTGCTTTGGTGAGATTCTCGTCCTTTGTTATAAAAAATGTAATATTGTTCCAAAAGTCTTTTGATAGATGGCTTTTTACCCTGTCTTTTATACACTCGGCTTCCCCGATATAAATGGTGCTTTTGTTTGTTTCTGGGTCAGTGCCAGTTAAGAAGTACACTCCCGAGCTTGAGGATTCTTCTCTTGCTAGGATTTTATCAAATTCACTTCTTGGGCCAGATACAGCTTTACCAGTCCAGTTTGATAATTCGGCTGTACGAAGTCTTTTGGGATCTCCGTAAGCTAGAAATATTTTTAACGTTGCTGTCGACACAATTTTTCCTTACGTATAACGTTCGTCGTGAGCAA
>JAYEND010000102.1:0-14229 GCA_034721895.1 Campylobacterota bacterium
TTTGGTGCTTGAGTAGGGCGAGGGCCACCATGGTATCAAACTGAGTAATGAAAGGTTGGCCCATGGCGAGGTATTTGGTAAGGGCGAAATCGAAGAGTATCAGTTTCTTACCGCCTTTTTGATAGGCATCATCAATAAAGTAGAGGATGCCTTCTTCCTGGAACTGTTTGATCTTTCGGTAGAGCCAATCCTTGGAGACCCTGAAGCGCTCTTTGGCTGCAGTAAAGATCTGATTGGTTGTGAGATGGTTGGTTTGGTAGATGGCCAGGACAATGAGAAGATACCGCTCTTGCTTCTCAAACCTGCTTTGGATGAAGTTTTTAAGCTCTACAGTTCCTGTTTTTGTGGATCTGGCCATCATCGGCAGGGTGCCTAGTTTGAGAAAGTGGTTGAAGCTCGTGGTTTGGGATGTATCCTTCTCGAATGCAAGAAATTCTTCATAATCCAAAGGAAAGAGTTCAGTCCGAGTAAACCCTTCTATGAATAAGGGAGTTCTTGAAATGATGATTATTCTCTCAGCGTGTGGCAGCTTGTCAAGTATGGAGGGGTCATAGTGATCCAATACCAGGAGTTCGATACTGCTCTCTATGATGTACTCCTGCATTTCGGGCGCAGAGAGCTTGGCAAAATAGAGATTCGGGTCTTCACAATCAATATAGAGCAGGGTCTCATGATCCATATCCTGCAGGTAGTCTATGACCAAAGAGCTCTTACCGGAGCCCCTGACACCATGGAGATTGATATGGTTTGCATCAGGGAGTTGAAGCTTCCTCTGGATATAGAAGTCACTCTCGGGAGATTGATTTTGGTAGTAATCGAGTAGATTCATAAGTATCCTTCCTTTTAAAAAGGAAATAATTTTCAATATTGTAGCGAATTTAGCCTAAAAACTATTGTCCCCAAAAGACAAAGTTGGTATAATTCGCGTCCAACAAATTTATGTCGGGGCAAACCGACGAGTTCTTTAAAGGCTAAAAATGGAAAAAATAAGGTTGAAGCTTAAGGCTTACGATCACCGTGTATTGGATAGATCAGTTGCTGCCATCGTTGATGCAGTCAAGAGAACAGGCGCTGAAATCAGGGGGCCTATTCCTATGCCTACCAAGATGAAGCGCTACACTGTGCTTAAGTCGCCACACGTCAACAAAGACGCACGTGAGCAGTTTGAGATTAGAATTCATGCAAGAATGATTGATATTGTTTCTGCTACTTCGGATACGATCGATTCACTGATGAAGTTGGATCTGGCTCCGGAGATCGAAGTAGAAATAAGATCAATGGACAAGTAAGGAGTAGATGATGGAATTTATCGTAGAAAAAATTGGTATGAGTAGAACGATCGAAGTACCAAGTGTTCCTGTTACGCTTCTGAAAGTCGTTGAGACGAAAGTCTGCGAAGTAAAAGAAGACGGCAAAGCACTGGTTGCTTACAACAGCAGTAAAAAGCTCAACAAGAGTATTGAAGGTCAACAGACAAAATTCGGTATCTCTAAAGAGTTCAACAAGTTTATGACGATCGAAGTGGCTGAGGGAACCAAAGCAGGGGATTTGAATCTCGCTGCATTGGGCGAAGCGGCTCTGGTAAAGACTTCACTGAATACCAAAGGTAGAGGTTTCACCGGTGCCGTCAAGCGTCATAACTTTGCTGTTGGGCCGGCTTCGCACGGTCACAGATTTGGCAGAAGAGTCGGTTCGATCGGTAACGCCGAGTGGCCGGGTCGTGTCCAAAAAGGTAAAAAGATGCCAGGTCAGTACGGCAACACCAAAGTGACTGTCAAAAATGACGTTGTCTCTTTCGATGCTGAAAACGGCATCTTAGTATTAAAAGGTTCTATTCCTGGTCACAACGGTGCCAGAGGATTGGTAAGGATTGTTAAATGAGTAAAGCAGTAGTAGTTAAAACAACTGAGCTTCCACAGGCATTTTTGGAAGTTCACCCGCATAACCTTTACCTTTATTGTAAAGCATATGCATCCGGACTTAGAGCAAATACGGCTCAAACAAAGACAAGATCAGAAGTTAGAGGTGGTGGCAAAAAGCCATGGGCTCAAAAAGGTGGCGGACGTGCAAGAGCCGGTTCTCTTCGTTCACCGATCTTCGTAGGTGGTGGTGTGGCATTCGGTCCAAGTACCAACAAAAATTATGATCAGAAAGTCAACAAAAAGCAAAAGAAACTTGCGCTTTATCATGCAATCGCTGAAAAAGCTGCAAATGAGAAAGTCTTTGTGGTCGATAGTGTCGTTGTTGGATCCGGTAAGACAAAAGATGCAGCAGCATTTGTAAATGGTCTTGAGCAGAGAGATGTGCTTGTTGTAAAAGAGATGATCGATGATAAAACATTTTTAGCATTTAGAAACTTGCAAAACAGTTACCTGATAGAGGCCAATGAGTTTAACGCTTATCTGGCAGCTGCATACAGCTCAATCGTGATTGAGAAAGCTGTTTGGGAAAAATTGACAAAAGAGAGTTAAGATGGCAGATATTACAGATATTAAAGCAATTATGTATACAGAAAAGAGTATTGACCTTCAGGAAGAAGGCGTCATCGTAGTTCAAACAACGCCTAGAATGACAAAAAATGGTCTTAAAGAGGTTTTCAGAGAGTTCTTCGGTATCAATCCGCTGAAAGTCAACTCAATGAGAGTAAATGGAAAAGTGAAAAGATTTAAAGGCGTTGAAGGTAAAAGACCGGATTTGAAAAAGTTCTATGTCAAGCTTCCTGAAGATGCAAAAATCGAAAGCTTAGCGGTATAAGGAGAGTAGATGGCAATTAAAACATATAAACCAACCACACCTTCACGTCGTTATATGACTAACCTTGATAGCGGTGATATCACTGCTAAAGCAAGTGTAAGAAGTCTTCTTAAAAAGCTTCCGGCTCATGCAGGCAGGAACTCCAACGGAAGAATCACTTCCAGGCATAAGCAGGCGGGTGCGAAGAAACTTTATAGAATTATTGATTTCAAAAGAGACAAATTCGGTATCGAAGGAACAGTTGCAACAGTTGAATACGATCCGTATAGAAACTGTAGGATCTGTCTTGTCAATTATATTGACGGCGACAAAAGATATATCCTTCAGCCAAAAGGTTTGAATGTCGGTGACAAGATCATGTCAGCTGAAGCTGATCTTGATATCAAAACCGGAAATACAATGAAGCTCAAAAGTATTCCTGTCGGTACACTGGTTCACAATATTGAACTGAATCCTGGTCAGGGCGGAAAATTTGCCAGATCAGCAGGCGGATATGCGCAGATCATGGGTAGGGACGGTAAATACGTTTCTCTCAGAATGCCTTCCGGCGAGATGAGATATATCCTTGGTGAGTGTTTGGCTACGATCGGTACAGTTGGCAACGAAGACTTTGCCAACATCGTCATCGGCAAAGCAGGTAGAAGCAGACACCTTGGGATCAGACCTCAGACAAGAGGTTCCGCAATGAACCCAATCGATCACCCGCACGGTGGTGGTGAAGGTAAAACAAACTCGGGTCGTCATCCGGTATCTCCATGGGGTATGCCAACTAAGGGATATAAGACTCGTAAGAAAAAAGCCAGTGATAAATTGATTATCACTAAGCGCAAGAAGTAAGGGGCTAAGATGGCAAGATCGACAAAAAAAGGTCCATTTATTGATGGTCACCTGATGAAAAAAGTATTGAAAGCAAAAGAAGAGGGTTCAACCAAGCCTATTAAAACCTGGTCAAGAAGATCTGTGATCTTCCCAGAGTTTATCGGTTTGACGATTAACGTACACAACGGAAGACAATTCGTGCCGGTATTTATAACAGAAAACCATGTTGGTTACAAACTGGGTGAATTTGCACCGACAAGAACATTCAAGGGCCACAAAGGTTCTGTTCAGAAGAAGATAGGGTAAGGGTGAATGATGAGTAAAGCATTATTAAAATTCGTTAGAGTTTCACCTACAAAAGCAAGATTGATTGCCCGGGAAGTGCAGGGAATGAATGCGGAACTTGCTTTGGCAAGTCTTGAGTTTATGCCAAATAAAGCTGCAGGAATTATCTCCAAAGTGATCGCCTCAGCAGTTGCAAACGGTGATTTTGAGCCTGAAGAGGTAGAGATCATCAGCTGTAGAGTAGACAAAGCGGCTGTGATGAAGCGCTGGAGGCCACGAGCACGTGGTACAGCAAGCAGGATCATCAAACCGACTGCTCATATTTTGGTGGAAGTTGCAGAACCTGCAAAAAGTGAAAAACAAACTACTGGGAAGGATGCATAACCATGGGTCAGAAAGTTAATCCAATAGGTCTTAGACTGGGAATCAACAGAAACTGGGAATCAAGATGGTTTCCGGCCAAAGATAGAACACCTGCTTTTGTGGTTGAAGATTACAAGATTAGAAAATACCTGAAAAAAGAGCTTTTTTATGCAGGTGTATCTAACATAATCATCGAAAGAACTGCAAAAAAATTAAGAATCAATATCGTTACAGCACGTCCTGGTATTATTATCGGGAAAAAAGGTGCAGATATTGAAAAATTGAAAGCAACACTGATCTCTATGCTCGGCAAAGATGTGGTGATCAACATCAAAGAAGAGAAGAGACCACAGGCATCTGCACAATTGGCTGCAGAGAATGTTGCGACTCAGCTCGAGAGAAGGATTGCCTTCAGAAGAGCAATGAAAAAAGTCATTCAGGGTGCGCTCAAGTCTGGTGCAAAAGGGATCAAAATCTCTGTATCAGGTCGTCTTGGCGGAGCTGAAATGGCAAGAAATGAGTGGTATCTTGAGGGAAGAGTTCCTTTGCATACACTCAGAGCAAAAATCGATTATGGTTTTGCAGAGGCTCAGACTACATACGGAATCATCGGTATCAAAGTCTGGATCTTCAAAGGTGAAGTACTTCAAAAAGGTATTCAGCCTGAGCCAAAAGAAGATAAAAAAGGTGGTAGAAAACCATCTAGAAGAAGAGGTGAATAGTTATGTTAATGCCAAAAAGAACAAAATGGCGAAAGCAGCAGAAAGGCCGAAACAGAGGTAAATCTTTCAAGGGAAATAAAATAGAATTTGGTGAGTACGCACTTAAAGCGACTGAAGCCGGGAGAATTGACTCTCGGCAAATCGAAGCTGCGAGGATCACAATGACTCGAAAGGTTAACAGAATGGGAAAAACATGGATTCGTGTTTTCCCGGATAAGCCTTTGACTGCCAAGCCGCTTGAAACAAGAATGGGTAAAGGTAAAGGTGCTGTTGAGAAGTGGGTAATGAACATCAAGCCAGGCAGAGTTATCTTTGAAATGGCTGGTGTAGATGAAGAGCTTGCAAGAGAAGCACTCACACTGGCACGCCACAAACTGCCTTTTAAAACGAAAATTATTTCAGCAAAGGACAGTCATGAATTATACTGATATTTCAGACAAAACTGAAACCGAGCTCCTTGAGATGCTCAAAGAGAAGAAGCTTGAGATTTTCACACTGAAAGCCAAGCAAAAGACAATGCAGCTGACCAACACAAGCGAGTTGAGAACTGCCAAAAAAGATATCGCAAGAATCCAGACAGCATTAACAGCTGCCAGATCGAAGTAAAGGGTCCAATATGCCAAAAAGACAGATAACAGGTACAGTGATAAAAATAGCTGGTGATAAGACAGCAACTGTCATGGTTGAGAGAAGAGTTCTTCACCCAAGATATCACAAAACTGTAAAAAGATTTAAAAAATACCTTGTTCATGATGAGAACAATGAGACAAAACTTGGAGATACTGTAAGCGCTGTCGAATGCAGACCGCTTTCAAAATCCAAAAGCTTTAGACTTCTTGAGATACTCAAGAGAGGAGAAGCGTAATGATCCAGAGTTTTACTAGACTAAATGTAGCAGACAACAGCGGCGCCAAAGAGATCATGTGTATCAAAGTTCTTGGCGGGTCTAAGAGACGATATGCATCCGTTGGTGACGTGATCGTTGCTTCTGTCAAGAAAGCCCTTCCAAACGGTAAAGTGCAGAAAGGGAAGGTTATCAGGGCAGTTGTCGTGAGAACAAAGAAAGAGATCCAGAGAGAAAACGGATCACTGATCAGATTCGATGACAATGCAGCAGTCATTATTGATGATAAAAAAGAGCCGATTGGTACACGTATATTCGGACCAGTCAGCCGTGAAACAAGATATGCAGGCTTTATGAAGATTGTATCACTTGCACCGGAGGTATGGTAATGGCAACTAAGTTTAAAATCAAAAAAGGTGATCAGGTCATGATCACTGCCGGTGACGATAAAGGCAAAACAGGTGAAGTACTCCAGGTACTTACGAAAAAAGATGCCGTGATCGTTGCAGGGTGCAAAATCGCAAAGAAAGCTGTTAAGCCGAGCGAAGAGAACAAAGAGGGTGGGTTTGCTCAAAAAGAGATGCCTGTCCATATCTCAAATGTTAAAAAAGTAGAGGGCTAAACCTATGAATAGAATGAAGCAAAAGTACAATGACATCGTACCTGCACTCAGGGAAGAGTGCGGGATCCAAAACGCGATGCAGACTCCTAAGCTTGAGAAGATCGTGATCAGTGTCGGTATCGGGGAAGAGGGTAAAGATAACAAGCTGACCCAAAACATGACTGACACGATCTCTTTGATCGCCGGGCAGAAAGCAATCGTAACTTTGGCCAAGAAATCTGTTGCAGGATTCAAAGCCAGAGAAGGTGCCGCAAGTGGTATCAAGGTCACACTCAGAGGCGAGAATATGTATAACTTCCTCGACAAACTGATCTCTGTCGCACTTCCGAGAGTGAAAGACTTCAGGGGTGTACCCAGAAAAGGGTTTGATGGTAGAGGTAGTTACAACTTCGGCCTTCAGGAGCAGCTGATGTTCCCGGAAGTTGTTTATGACAAGATCATCAAAACACATGGTATGAACATCACGATCGTTACAAGTGTTCAAGATGACAAACAGGCATTTACTCTTTTGGAAAAACTGGGTATGCCATTCGCTAAAGGGAGAAAATAATGGCTAAGAAGTCCATGATCAACAAGCAGCAGAGAAAACCCAAGTTTGCCGTGAGAGCCTATACAAGATGTTCTATCTGCGGAAGACCACACTCGGTATACAAAGATTTCGGTATCTGCCGTATTTGTTTAAGAAAAATGGCCAATGAAGGCCTCATCCCCGGCATGCGAAAAGCAAGCTGGTAATAAAGGAGTAAAAGATGATGACAGATCAAATTGCAGACTCTCTTACTCGAATAAGAAATGCTGCACAAAGAAGATTGGATGTAACCACACTTCTGCACTCAAAATCTATTGAGGCAATTGTTTCTATTCTTGTAGACAAGGGTTACCTTGAGAGTTTTAAAGTAAAAGAAGATGGTAATAAAAAAACAATCAAGGTTGTTTTGAAGTATGATGACAATGGTCACTCTGTGATCAATGAAATGAAGAAGATCTCCAAGCCGGGTAGACGTGTTCACCAGGGTAAAGATGCGATCAGGACATTTAAAAACGGTTATGGAACATTGGTTGTTTCTACAAGTCAGGGTGTGCTTCCGAATGATGAAGCTTACAAGCGCGGCATTGGCGGCGAAGTTATCTGTAGTATCTGGTAAGGGGGAAGTTTATGTCTAGAGTAGGAAAACGACCTGTTACCGTAGCAAAAGGTATCGATGTATCATTGGATGGTACAACAATCATTGCCAAAAAAGGTAATTTGGAAAAAAGACTTGAAACACATGGCAGAGTAGAGATCAGCATCGATGGTGATGCCGTAACATTTGCCAGACAGGGCGATGACAAGCAGAGTGATGCTTACTGGGGAACCTATAGGGCGCTCTTCAACAATATCATCATCGGTCTTGACAAAGGTTTCACAAAATCTCTTGAAATCAACGGTGTTGGTTACAGAGCAGCTGTTCAGGGTAAAGTATTGAACCTCCAGCTTGGTTATTCACACGATATCAATTTTGATATTCCGGAAGGTCTTGAAGTCAAAGTGGATAAAAACATTATCACTATCAATGGTACAGACAAGCAGGTTGTAGGACAGGCTGCTGCCGAGATCAGAGAATTCAGACCACCTGAGCCATATAAAGGCAAGGGTGTGAAGTATACGGATGAAGTGATCATCAGAAAAGCTGGTAAAGCAGCGAGTAAGTAAGGAGCGGTAAATGTTAAAAAGTATTCAAAAAAGAAAAAATAAACTGAACGCTCAGAGAAAAGCAAGAGTCAGAGGTAAGATCTTCGGTACGGCCGAGAAACCAAGATTGACAGTTTATAAGTCAAGCAAGCATTTCTATGCTCAGGCGATCGATGATGCAAATGGTCATACGCTGGCATCGGTTGATGGAAGCAAGCTTGGTCTCAGGTCCAACCGTGAAGATGTTAAAAAAGTAGCTGAAGAGCTTGGCAAGAATCTTGCTTCTAAAAATATCGAAACTGTTCTTTTTGACAGAAATGGTTATCTTTACCACGGTGTTGTTGCATCATTCGCTGATGCGCTTAGAGAAGCCGGCATTAAGTTTTAAGGAAGCATGATGGAAAATATTAACAGAGAAGATTTCGAAGAAGTTATCGTAAATATCGGCCGTGTGACCAAGGTTGTCAAGGGTGGTAGAAGATTCAGATTTACCGCACTTGTCGTCATAGGTGACAAAAATGGTACTGTAGGGTATGGATTTGGTAAAGCCAAAGAGGTTCCTGATGCGATTAAAAAAGCGGTTGATGATGCTTTCAAAAACCTTGTAAAAGTGAATATCAAAGGTTCAACAATTGCGCATGACATTGAACATAAATTCAATGCGAGCAGAATTGTACTCAGGCCGGCAAGTGAAGGTACAGGGGTTATCGCCGGTGGTGCTGCCAGACCTGTTATCGAGCTTGCAGGGATTAAAGATATCCTGACCAAGTCAATCGGTTCAAATAACCCAAATAACCTGGTAAGAGCGACTATTCAGGCGCTTACCAGAATCAAAGCGTAAGGAGTAGGTATGTCATTGCATAACTTACAGCCGGCTCCCGGTTCAACAAGAGAGAGAAAAAGAGTAGGCCGTGGCCAGGGTTCCGGTACAGGTAAAACTGCCGGCCGTGGTAACAAAGGTCAAAAATCAAGAACAGGCTATAAAAGAAAAAGAGGTTTCGAGGGCGGACAGCAGCCACTCTATAAGAGACTTCCTAAAGTTGGATTTTACTCCAATGTTGAGAAGCCGTATGTGATCAACGTAGAGAGAATCAAAGCGGTAGCTGAATTGGATGAGATCACTCTTGAAAGTATCAAATCGGTTCACAAACTTGCCAAAACAGTGACCAGAGTCAAGTTGATCGGCGCAAGCGCAAAAGAACTTGCACCTAAAATCAAAGACGAAGCTGTTACTACAAGCGGAAAATAAGATGGGTAATGCTTTAACTCAAAAGATCCTGATCACATTGGGATTTCTTTTTGCTTACAGAGTTTTAGCCTATGTCCCAACACCGGGTGTTGATTTGAATGTGATCAAAGAGTTCTTTGATCAGAATGCAAACAATGCTTTGGGATTAGCCAATATGTTTAGTGGAGACGCAATCAGCCGTCTCAGTATCATCTCCCTGGGTATTATGCCCTACATTACTGCCTCCATCGTTATGGAACTTCTTGCAGCGACATTCCCTGGTCTTGGTCAAATGAAAAAAGAGCGTGACGGTATGCAGAAATATATGCAGATCATTCGATATGCAACTATTTTCATTACTGTTGTACAGGCTATTGGTGTATCGATGGGACTGCAGAGTATGACCGGAAGAGGCGGACAGAGCGCCGTAATGATCGATCCGATGATGTTTACTGTGATCGCCACCTTCTCTATGCTGGCAGGAACGATGCTCCTGATGTGGATCGGTGAACAGATTACACAGAAAGGTATCGGTAACGGTATTTCTCTGATCATCTTTGCCGGTATTGTATCAGGTATCCCCTCGGCCATCTCGAATACCATCAGAGCAGTCAATGCCGGAGAGATGAACTTCCTGGTAGTGCTTGCGATCTTTGCGATCATGCTGGTGACGATCTTTGTGATTATCTATATTGAACTGGGCGAGAGAAGAATCCCGATCTCCTATTCAAGAAAGACAATTATGCAGAATCAAAATAAAAGAGTGATGAACTATATCCCGGTCAAGGTGAACCTGTCGGGCGTTATTCCTCCGATCTTTGCCTCTGCGGTACTGATGTTCCCGCTGACAATGCTTCAGGCAAGTACCAATCCATGGATTACCAAGATCGCAGATTTCCTGGCACCGGGAGGGGTAGTGTTTAACGTAACCACCTTCCTGCTGGTAGTCTTCTTTGCATTCTTTTATGCATCGATCGCCTTCAATGCCAAAGATATCGCTGACAATCTGAAGCGCCAGGGTGGGTTTATCCCGGGCGTCAGACCCGGTGAGCATACCAAAGAATTCCTGAATGAAGTGGCCAGTCGTTTGACGGGATCCGGCTCTTTGTATCTCGCGATTATCTCTACTGTGCCTTTTGTATTTATCAATGCACTGGGTGCGAGTTTCTACTTTGGTGGAACCGCGGTACTGATCGTTGTACAGGTAGCACTTGACACTATGCGAAAAATCGAAGCACAGCGAACGATGAACCAATATGAGACACTAGGAAACGTGGGTCTTTAATGGCTATTGCAATTCGTAAACCCGATGAGATCGCCAAGCTCCGCAGAGCTGGTGAAATCGTTGGAAAGACACTTCAATATCTTCAAAAAAGTATTCAGCCAGGCATGACACTTCATGAAATTGACCAAATGGGTGAAGCCTTTGTTCGTGAACACGGTGCAGTTCCTTCATTTAAAGGCTTGTATGGATTTACGGGTGCCGTATGTACCTCACTCAATGAAGTATGCATCCATGGCGTCCCTACTGACCAGATCATCAAAGAGGGCGACATATTGGGCCTTGATATTGGAACAAAGCTGGATGGATATTATGGTGATGCCGCTATTACTATGGGTATCGGCAGGATCACAGCAGAAGATGAGGCATTGATCGCCTGCTCTAAAGGCGCACTTTACCATGCGATCGATTCGATCAAAGAGGGGATGCGCTTTAAAGAGTTGACAAAAACTCTTGAGGATTATATTGTTGGAGAAGGTTTTATCCCTCTCAGGGATTATTGCGGGCACGGTATCGGTACCAAGCCGCATGATGAGCCCAATATCCCGAATTATCTGGAGGGAAAATCCAACCAGGGGCCAAAGATCAAGAATGGTATGGTTTTTTGTCTGGAGCCAATGGTTTGCCAAAAGAGCGGCCATCCGGTATTGTTGGAAGACAAATGGTCAGTACTGAGTGAGGACAATCTGCGCACCAGTCATTACGAACACCAGGTAGCAGTTGTAGATGGTAAAGCAGTGATATTGACAGAGGCTCAGGCCTCATGATCCTGCATACTCAAAGTAATAATTTATAAAGGAAAAAAATGGCTAAAGATGATGTAATTGAAATTGATGGCAAAGTGGTTAAAGCATTACCCAATGCGACATTCAGAGTTGAGCTCGATAATGGTCATATCGTACTGTGCCATATCGCTGGCAAGATGAGAATGCACTATATCAAAATCCTCCCTGGCGACACAGTAAAAGTAGAATTAACACCCTATAGTTTAGATAAGGGCAGAATTACTTTCAGATATAAGTAAGATTTAATCTTATTTTAGATAATATTACTGCCCCTAAAACTCTAGGGTAAACGGGACTGCGTGAAGAACCTTTGCATAAACTGCACTGATTATTCAAGGGTTGGATAGCTAAACATCAGTTATCCACGCAAGAGTGGGCACATTTTGGTGCCTTAAGTGCAAAAACAACGTAGGAGATGACCAATGAAGGTTAGACCATCGGTTAAAAAGATGTGCGATGATTGCAA
Source organism: Campylobacterota bacterium (assembly GCA_034721895.1). GTDB lineage: Bacteria > Campylobacterota > Campylobacteria > Campylobacterales > Sulfurovaceae > SZUA-451. The sequence continues at coordinate 11,843 of JAYEND010000102.1, forward strand.
GATCATCAAGCGCAAGGGTATCGTTCGCGTGATTTGTAAAAATCCAAAACATAAACAGAGACAAGGATAAGTATGGCACGTATAGCAGGTGTTGATTTACCCAAGAAAAAGAGAATGGAGTATGCACTTACTTACATTTTTGGTATCGGGCTGACTTCTTCAAGAAAAATTCTTGATGCAACAGGTATCAGTTATGATAAGAGGGTACATGAGTTGACAGATACAGAAGCTGCAACAATCCGTAAAGAGATCCAGGATAACTTTATGGTTGAAGGGGATCTGAGGAAAAAAGTCGCCATGGATATCAAATCATTGATGGATCTTGGCAGCTATAGAGGTCTTAGACACAGAAGAGGACTTCCTGTTCGTGGTCAAAAAACTAAGACAAACGCAAGAACTCGCAAGGGTAAAAGAAAAACCGTTGGCGCGGCGTAATGGCAGGAGTAATATAGATGGCTAAGAAAAAAGCAAAAAAAAGTATTGCCAGAGGTGTTGTTTATGTAGCTGCTACGTTTAACAATACGGTAATCACAGTAACGGATGAGATGGGAAATGTAATCGCTTGGAGCAGTGCAGGCGCACTAGGTTTTAAGGGAAGTAAAAAGTCAACACCTTTTGCAGCAACAGAAGCTGTTGCAGATGCAATGGCAAAAGCAAAAGAGAACGGTATCAAAGAAGTTGGTATCAAAGTTCAGGGACCCGGATCCGGCAGAGATACAGCGGTCAAAGCGATCGGTGCTACAGAAGGTATCCGTGTAACATTCCTGAAAGATATTACACCGCTTCCTCACAATGGATGCAGGCCTCCCAAAAAGCGTAGAGTATAATTTAATTAACAATTAATAATTAGAAATTAACAATTCTGGTATGCATTGCAGCGCAATGCTTGTATTTTTTACGAAAAATAGTTTAAAGGTAAATAGATGGCACGATATACAGGTCCGGTTGAGAAACTGGAAAGAAGACTTGGTGTTGATCTTGGTTTAAAAGGCGAGAGAAGACTTGCCGGCAAGAGTGCTCTTGAGAAGAGACCTTATGCTCCGGGACAACATGGACAGAGAAGAACAAAAATCAGTGAATATGGTTTGCAGCTTAGAGAGAAGCAGAAAGCCAAATTTATGTATGGCGTAAGTGAAAAGCAATTTAGATCACTTTACAAAGAGGCGAATCGTAAAGAGGGGAATACCGGTAGCATTTTGATACAACTGCTTGAGCAGAGACTTGACAATGTTGTTTACAGAATGGGGTTTGCAACGACAAGAGCGTCTGCAAGACAATTTGTCAACCACGGCCATATTCTTGTTGACGGAAAGAGAGTTGACATTCCTTCATTCAAAGTGAAGGCGGGCCAAAAGGTTGAGGTCAAAGAAAAGAGCAAAACCAATCCACAGATTGTCAGAAGTATTGAATTGACAAACCAGACCGGTATGGTCGAGTGGGTCGATGTAGATAAAGAGAAATTCTTTGGAATCTTTACCAGAGTTCCTGAAAGAGAAGAAATTTCAATCCCTGTTGAAGAGCGCCTAATCGTCGAGCTTTACTCTAAATAATTCAGTAAAGGCCTACTAAATGAGAAAAATTAAAGTCGTACCGTTTATGCCAACTGAGGTTGAAGTCAACGAAGTCAGTGCCAATAGAGCGGAGATCATTGCTTACCCTTTTGAAAGTGGTTATGCAGTTACACTGGCTCATCCCCTTCGAAGACTGATCCTGAGTAGCTCTATCGGGTATGCCCCTATTTCTGTCAAGATTGAGGGTGCAGCTCATGAGTTTGATAATGTCAGAGGGATGCATGAAGATGTAGCCGTTTTCATTATCAATCTGAAGAATATCCGTTTCAGGATAAAAGATGAGAGTGAAAAGGTGGAGGTAAGCTATACTTTCTCCGGACACAAAGAGATAACGGCTGAAGATCTGAACAATGATAAGATTGAAGTCGTGACTGGCGATCTTCATCTCGCAACACTCAATGAAGATGCTGAGTTGAATTTCACAGTAGTGATCTCCAGAGGTATTGGATATGTTCCCAGCGAAGACCTTCTCGAAGAGGTAGAGAGTGATACGATTCCACTGGATGCATTCTTTACGCCGGTAAGAAAAGCAAACTACAAGATCGAGCCTGTGCTTGTTGAAGATAATCCAAACTATGAGAAGATCACGTTTGATATTATGACAGACGGACAGATCGGTCCGGTTGAAGCATTTACCAACGCCCTGGAGACAATGAACAAACAGCTTTCAGTCTTTAACGGTGTATTGGATGTCGATATCAACACTGCACCGGTTAAAAGAAACGGCGATGACAATGAACTGAAGCCTTTCCTGCAGCCTGTGGACAGTCTCGGGTTGAGCGCAAGGAGCTTTAACTCACTTGATAGAGCAGGGCT
>JAYEND010000103.1:0-14197 GCA_034721895.1 Campylobacterota bacterium
CCCTATGTTGAGGATCTAATACTGATGGCTGCTGGTGGCAATTTTGAAATGAATAAGAAACAAAAATCCTGTCTTAGAGGATCAATAAATCCTAAACTAGACAAAAAGTCACGACTTGAAGCCATAGAGTGTGCTTTCTTTGCCAAAGGAAATGATGGGAGTATCTGGCTCAACGGATGGTATCCCGAGCTAGCTCAACCAGAGATAGTAGCTAGTGAAATGATCAATGGAGATTTTTTCAAGAGAGCAGGTGGCAAGCCATTCATGATCATTCAGGCAGCAGAGGATTTCATAGCGCCACCAGAAAAAGCGGGCAAGGTACTCAAGGCTGAACTTGATGATCAGGTAACCTATGTAGAGATACCAAATGCAAGTCACGCACTCAGTACAGAACAGCCCGATCTCGTCTCCAAACATATCATAGAGTATCTTGAGCGTAAATAATCTCCATATAATGAATAGCAACTGGGGACTTCCTAAAAGATCTTGAGTGGAAGGCTACTGCCTCAAAAACAGAAACCTTAGGGTCAGGTGTCTACCCACTACCTAAGCAAAAACAAGCTATACTTTTCTCCAAAACAAGGAGCAGGAAATGGCACGCAAACCCAGACTAGACCTAGATGGATTTCATCATATCATCAACAGAGGTGTGGCACGCTCCAATGTCTATAAGTGCGACAAGGATAAAGAGAAGTTCTTGGAGATTGAAAATAAATGCAATTATATTACATATGAAAAATCAGCTTTAATGAAAATGTTCCCAAGGAAAATAAGGATATACTCATATGCTAACACTATAAAAACCTGGATTTTACATATGAAACTGAATTATTTTATCAATCAAAGATGAGAATATGAATAATCGTGTAGAATGGATAGATTCATATAAAGGGATACTGATTCTATTAGTCCTGATACTGCATGTTCTCTATTATTCAGATTATAAAGGATTGGGCTATGATCAACTTCTGGTTCGCCCTTTCCAGGATATGAGAATGCCTGCATTTTTTTTCATTTCAGGCTTCCTTTTAAGTAAAAAATACACAGATTTTCAGGGTTTTTTTGCACATAGATTTCGACAGATTGTAGTACCATACTTTTATTTTTTTTTAGTCAATTATTTTTTTTGGATATTTTTCACAAGAGATGCTGACCAAAGCAGTCTCAGCCTTATTGAACCTTTTATCGGGATGATAAAAGGAAAGCTTGAAATGACGCCTGGGGGATCATGGACACTTCTTACAGCATTTCCTTTGTGGTTTGTTACAACTCTATTTATAGCTGAGATGTACTTTTTTGCAGTGAAGAAAATCAGTAAGAACAATACACAAATGCTGTTAATACTTGCCATACTGGCTCCTGTCGGTTTTACTTTATCCTTTCTGCTCAATCATTATGATTTTAGACCGTGGTGGAACCTTGACATCGCTATAACTGCAACTGTTTTTTATGGATTGGGATACTTTGTTAAAACCAATAATCTTATCAGCAAAATAGACATTAGCAATGACTCGCTTAAAGTTCCAATTATTATCCTTCTTTTTGCAATTTCGATTAGTGCCAGCTTATACAGCGGATCTGCTATCTGGGCCGGAAAATTTGGTAACCCGGTCTCTTACTACATTGGTGCCTTCAGTGGGATTTTAGCTCTGATATTTTTTGTACAGTTTACTTTGATAGGAAAAAATAATTCCCCCAGGTAAACCACCAGTTTTACTGGTGGACTCCCAAAGTTTGACAAATCCGGGAGCCTTTGTGATATTCTAATTCTTGAACCGCTCAAAGTTCAAAGAAAAAGGATATCACGGGATGGATATTATACAACAAACTCTCAAACATAGTGTGTGGGAGTGCAAATATCATGTGGTATAGATACCCAAATACAGAAAGAAAGTACTGTATGGTGAACTAAGAAAATATTTGGGAGAGATATTCCATGAGTTAGCTAAACAAAAAGAATGTAGTATTGAAGAAGGGCACTTGATGAGTGATCATGTCCATATGCTCATTTCAATACCACCGAAATATTCGGTAGCTCAGATTGTAGGATTTATCAAAGGTAAAAGTGCAATTTCAATTGCACGGATCTACCTTGGAAGAAGAAAGAATTTCACAGGACAAAGTTTTTGGGCAAGAGGCTATCATGTTTCTACGGTTGGGAGAGATGAAGAGAAGATTCGAAATTATATTCGGCATCAAGAACAAGAAGATAGGAAATTGGATAAACTATCACTGTTTTGAGTTGTCGCCTTTAGGCGATTAAGACCGCTTTGAGCGGTTCACATTTTCATGCCTCCGGCTTTGCCGGAGGTTTCTGACTATAAAGAAAATATGAATCTGAGTAATGCCCAAGCATAGGGCACTACATAGGATTAGTTAACTGTTACTTCAACAGGAGTACCTTCCCAGATACCGTGCTTGGTACAGTAGCCGTGTGCAACAAGATTCAATTTCTTCCCAGTTGGGATGATCGTGAAAGTCGTTGTGTTGTGAGCTTTAACATTTCCAAGTGTTCCGGGGATATAAGTAGCTTGAGCCAATTTAGTGTCACCATTAAAAAGTGTCACAGACTCGATATAGTGATCGAAATCATCTGGATGAGTATACTCATTACCCATCTTGACTGTTACTTCAAATGGCTCTCCGGCTTTTGCTGTGTCTGCACAGGTGATAAACGGTGAATGTCTATCAATGAGATCCTTTTTTGCTTCTCTCTCTACAGTGTCGATGTCTACGTATTTGTTAATCTTTGGCATTAAATGTCCTTCAATTTGATTTGTTATAAAGTCAGTATAGCATAAAAAAAGTTAATTAGGATAAATTTAGTCTTATTTAGGCTTTAGATTTTATAGTGTGTAGTTTCGCAACAGTATAACTACCCGTGAAGGGTAGTTGTTATATTTGGAATCATGCTGTGTAGAGTTGTGTAGCTTTTTGAACGTGGAAATTAAGACCGATCTCCTTTTCTGTACATCCAAGAGCCAAAGCAACCATTTGCGGCATATGAAGAACAGGCAGTTCTACATCGCGACCCATTACATTACCTACATCATCTTGATATGTATCCATTTTCAGGTGGCAGAGGGGGCAAGGTGTGACCATTATGTCCGCATTGTTATCGATCGCATCCAGCAGCGCATTGCCTGCCAGTACTTCAGAGGTATGATTTGCCTGAAGTTCTACATGGAAGCCGCAACATTTATTTTTGTGGGCATAATCGATAGGATGGCCTTCAAGTGCATCAATAAGTTGATCCAGTGAAGTAGGGTTATAAGGGTTTTCACCACCGTTACTTGCATTTTGAAGCTCGGAGGGTCGAATGTTGTGACAACCATAGAAAGGTGCGATGTTCAGGTGACTGAGCGGTACGGCAACCTTGTCTTTGATGCTATCCAATCCATACTCATCTATCAGCGTATATAGGAAATGTTTGATCTCTGATGTACCTTTGTACTCCAGTCCTACCTCTGCAAGCTTCTCATTGACTCTTGCTTTGAGTTCGGGATCAGTATCGAGTGCATGTTTGGTCATAGCAGAGTTGAGCTGACAAGTATTACAGATCGTGATCATCGTCAGGCCCAGTTTTTCTGCATAACAGATATTTCTGGCATTGAGTACATGTGCGAGGAACTCATCAAAATCCTGAAGGTGACTTGCACCACAGCAACTTGCCTCTTCGAGAATAGTGATCTCGATCCCCAGTTTCTCAGCTACGGCGAGTGTAGAGGAGAGTAGTTCAGGTGTAGATTGTTTGGCTGTACAACCTGTAAACAGTGCATATTTAAATTGGCTCATGGTCTCTCCCTATATTTTTGGTAATTTATTTGTTTGTGAAATTTCGATCAATTTCTGGATCTCATCAAGATTTTTAGACTTTGGTACATTATCTACAAATGGAAGCGCGTCGGCAAAATGAATCTTGCCGGCTTTGAGCATTTTCATTGCAGTTTTTATATGTTTGTGCATGCCTAACGGACCTTCAGAGTATAGAACAATGTCTGCTTCATCCAGGAAGCCATGTTTCTTGATGCTTCTCACAAATCCTTCCGCATGTTTGGTTGCTACATTGCGTTGGGCAATATTTTGCTCAAATTGCATATTGTGCAGCTTGGTGATTTTCTCTATTGGATTAACATCCTTGGGGCAGGCTTCTGCACACTCAAAACATTTGACACAATCCCAGACACCCTGAGCAGGTTCTGCTGTAATCTCCAGTCTCTTTTTGCCTGCTTCATCACGAGGATCAATGCTAAATCGGAATGCTGCTGCAAAGGCTGCCGGTCCAAAGAACTCTTCATTTACCTCAAGAGCGGGGCAGGCATAGTGGCAGTTTCCACACTGTATGCAATAGTCTGCATCAAGGAAATTTTCCACTTGCTGTATAGACATTTTTGTTTCGTGCTCCGGATGAGGGTCGATATCTGCTACGACGAAAGGTTTGACAGCAGCATGTTTCTCCCAGAAATCTTTTTTATCAATGATCATATCTTTGATTGCCCGTTTTTTGCTTTGTGGGTCAAAGACCAATTCATTCCCAAAAAGGTCGATCATATCCCAGGCATTCTCTTTACAGGAGAGTACCGGTTTGCCGTTGACTTTGATGGAACAGGAGCCACAGATACCGTGACGGCATGAGCGTCTATAAGAGAATGAACCGTCATGCTCCCACTTGATACGATTGAGCAGATCGAGGATAAGCTCATGATTTTCTACTTCCATCTCATAGGTTTTATAATAAGGAAGATAGTCAGTCTCTGCATTAAATCGGAATGCTTTGATGGTTATTTTTCTATATTTGTGTGTAAACATCTCTACTCCTTAGTATGTTCGTTCTTGAGGCTCAAATTTGCCTGGGACAACATCAGCGTACTCATGGGTCATATTGTACTCTTTGTCCATATAGGCATAAGTATGCTTCATAAACTTCTCATCGTCTCTGGTTGGGAAATCTTCACGGTAGTGAGCTCCGCGACTCTCTTCTCTCGCCAATCCTCCCTCAACAATAAAGAGTGAAAACTCAAGCATATGTTCAAGCTCAATCGCCTCCTGAAGTTCAGTATTGAATGTTTTGCTCTTGTCGTCGATACGAATATTCTTGTAGCGCTTGAGCAGCTTCTTGATGATGGCAGTCTGCTTGCTCAGAGACTTTGCTGTCCTGAAGACACCGGCATTGTCTGTCATGCTCTGCTGCAGCTCTTCTCGCAATTGGGGGATACGCTCGATTCCATTGTTTGTCAAGACCCGGTTGATCTCATCGAGCATAGGCTGTGCGTCTTCTGCTGTTGCTTCTCTCAATTCAATATTGTCGATATCTCTAAGCATACTTTCACCCGCATGTCGTCCAAAGAGCAACGCTTCAAGAACAGAGTTGGCTCCCAGCCTGTTGGCACCATGTACAGAGATACACGAGCATTCGCCGGCTGCATAGAAACCTTCTACCAATTCATCCGGAGACTTTTTGACATGACAGTTGATATCTACAGGGATACCACCCATAGAGTAGTGTGCCGTAGCAGCGATCATAATCGGTTCTTTGAGCATATCCTGCCCAAGAAAAGTGATAGCAAGTTCTCTAAGCTCAGGAAGCTTTGTCAGGATGATCTCAGGATCAAGATGGGTAAGGTCGATCCATACGGCATCTTTTTCGGGACCGACGCCGCGTCCTTCGAGTACCTCCTTGGTGATCGCACGAGCAACGACATCACGGGAAGCAAGCTCAAGTGCATTGGGTGCATATTTTTCCATAAAGCGCTCACCTTCGGAATTGAAGAGACGACCGCCTTCACCTCGAGCTGCTTCTGAGATCAGAATACCTGATCCGCCCAGTCCACTTGGGTGGAATTGAACAAACTCCATATCTTCCAACGGCAGACCATGTCTTGCTACGATAGAGAGTGCATCCCCTGTGTTGGCATGGGCATTGGAGTTGATCTTGAATGCTCTGCCATACCCACCCGTAGCGAACATGACCACTTTGGCATTGAAGATCGCCGGTTGGCTGTCTCTGATATCGTAAGCAGCGATACCGGATACTTTACCATCCTTGTAGATGATATCAGCAGCATACCACTCATCAAATACTTCGATACCTGCACGATCTGCCTGTTCATAAATTGTCTGGAGCAGTGTCAGCCCTGTACGGTCTTTGGCATAACAGGCTCTGGGCTTGGACTGACCTCCAAAAGGTCTGATCGCAATGTCACCTTTCTCATCCCTGGAGAAAAGGGCACCCATTCTTTCTGCCCAGCGAACTGTCTCGGGCGCTTTTGAACATAGCAATTCAACACAGTCCTGGTCAGCGAGATAATCTCCTCCTTTAACTGTATCAAACTCATGTAATTCAGTGCTGTCGTCTGCTCCAAGCGCAGCGTTGATACCGCCTTGTGCAGCACCTGAATGGCTTCTCAATGGGTGAAGTTTGGTGATAACAGCCGTTTTTTTGCCCGCTGCCGTTAACTCTCTGGCTGCTGCCAAACCTGCTAAACCTGCACCGACAATGACAGCGTCATATTCGTAGATTTTAACATCTGGGTTTGTATTCATGGTAACTACATCCTTATATTGTAATTTACATTAATTATATCTATTTATGAATTTATTTTAGTTATAAAAGGAAATGATTTTTTAAGAGATATGGGGAGGTGTTACGCTTCTTCATACTTCAGGGCACCTCTAATATCATTAATGGCAATGGAGGTGTCCTTTATTGCCATTAAGCTATGCTTCCGAGCGCAGGACAATAAATAAATGAAAATTTCTTAGCTTAATGGCATTGGAGGTGCCCTTTATTCAGCTATGCTGAGACTTTCTTCAAGAGAGCTGCTTAATTCAATGAAGTCTTCTGCAGAGATGAGTTCCAAGTCTATATCTCTGCCGATGGTTTTTTCCAGATCATTAAAATACTTCTTAAACATATCATACACTTCTTGTTCTTCTACTATAAGTATTTGAGCGCCGGAGTCCAATGCATCCAGCAAGGTAGTCGCTGCTTTAGTGTATGCTAAGGTTTTGTCATCATCAAGAAGAGAAAGGCCGGAGAGTTTGTTTGCTCTCGAAAATGATACCACTTTTGAATCTGCTTGAACGATCTTTTCATGCATACTCTCTGTTTTGCCAGTCACTGCACCTGCATAATATGCGATCTGTTTTCCTTCTATGCTTGCTACAGTTGCTTCTTCCTCTTCTTTTTTGAGAAGAGTATCTTTTTTCTCAGCAAGACGACTAGCGAGATTGTCCGCAAAAGAGGGTTTTTTAGGAGGTTTTACCATCATTTTGAGTGCTTTTATAGCAGCTGTATGATCTTGTGCATTGAAGAAGTTGTTCTCGTATTCACAGTCAAAAAGTCCAGAGTATGGAGAAGTGATAGCTTCAAGTATTTCCTCTTTGTGTTTTGAGCCTTCACTTATCATTCTTTGTGCAAGTACAAGTACTGCATCACCTATGTAGTCATGGTTAAACTTCTCTGTCTCTGAAGCATAGTGCAGGGCATAGAGTGTCTTATAGTACTCCAAGTCCTCCTCGGAGGCAAAAAGCGCCAAGAGTTCATAACTTTTCATGAAGTCAGTATCATCAATAATAAGTCCATTGGTAGAACGGTAAGAATTTACAGGGTCTATCTGCAATGATGTGCCTAATCTCTCAACAACTTCACTCATACTCAGATCACCGTCAACAACCAAGTCATTGATCTTAAATACAAGCTTTTCTTCAGGGTAGGCAAAGTTTTCATTTTTCTCTTGTATTAGAGCCAGGAGATCTTTAGCTTTCATATCCTCTGTCAATTCAAAGCTAAAGTTTTTATAGTAAGGGAGGTAGTCTGTCTGTGCATTAAAAAAGAATGCTTTTATTTCCATTATAGGTTTCATATTATATTCCTTTAGCGTTATTCCAATAATTGTATCTTATGTTTTATATTGATTTGATAATCTTTATCTATGCTGGAAGCAAACAGGGTTAAGTATGTTACAATTTCTGCCATGAATAAACCAGACAAAGAACATTACCTCATAAACACCCTTGGTTCAAAGTACATTGGGGATGATGGTGCCGTCATCGGAGAAATGGTCTACAGCATGGATGCCTTCCATGAAGATATGCATTTTAGAAGAACATGGATGACCCCTGCACAGATCGCTAGAAAAGCCATGTTGATCAACCTTTCTGACGCCATTGCCATGAATGCTGTACCGCAGTATGCACTTATCACAATTTCTTTGCCCAGGGAGATCTCAGAAGCTGAGATCCGGGAGTTAACACAAAGCTTTGAAGCCACAGCCAAGGCGCATGGATGTGAAATCATCGGTGGCGATACGATAGGCGGAGAGAAGCTCCATATCTCCATCACGATCATTTCACAAAGTGACGATCCCTTACTGCGAAGCGGCCTAAAAGAGGGTGACTTGCTGGCATACACCGGTGTATTGGGTGAGAGTAAAAGAGATTTGGACAGGCTTTTGAATGGAGAAAATATTGCTGAGGATTCCAGATTTTATGAGCCAAAACTCAGAAAAGAGTTTGTTGCAAAATCAAGAGCCTATTTGCGTGCAGGTATGGATATCTCAGATGGACTTTATTGTGATACCAATAAAATACTGGACTATAATGCTCTTGGATTTGAACCTATTATAGATATCAGTGACGAGATTGGTTCGAGTGGCGAAGAGTATGAGATGCTGGTAGGGTTTGCGCCTGAAATTTTGGAGAAAGTGATGGAAGTTGCCAAAGAAACGAAAACTTTGTTGACCGTTTTTGCAAGAGTTGCAGAGAATGAGAGACGATTTTCCTGTCGGAGTCATCACTTTCAGGGGGATAATGATTGTCTTGAAAGATAACTTATATCTCTTACTCCATTAATACAAAAATGATTACCAGGTCTTCTTTGGCATATTGTTATAAAAATGTTATCACTTCTTCATATGCTTTCACATCAATCAAATGGAGATACACATGAAAGACGAAATGTATATATCGGAAAAGAAGCTGGCAAAGCTTGCCAAGAGACTTTCAAAATCGTTAACCCTCAATGAAGAAGAGGCGATGGAAGTCATCTATGAAGAGTGGGATCTTGTTAAATCTCTTTTTCATGCCCATACAAAAGTCAAAGCAGTGCACGCTCATCTTATAGATGAAATAAATTACACTTATCGAATAGCATAATGCAGTCTAGCAAATCAACTCTATGTTTCCATAATATCGCATAGGCATTCCATTTCGGGAGATATGCAAACGAAACAGGGAGAAGTAGGGATAGATTTATCCCTTTAGCCCAGTCTTCAGCATCATTCTGCGCAGATAGGCTATTTTGCTTTGAAGCGGCAGATCTTTGGGGCAGACATCTTCACATCCCAAAAGTGTCATGCAGCCAAAAACACCATATTCATCCCCGACCAACTCATAGTAATCCTCATCACTCCTTTTGTCTCTCGGATCCAAGTGATATCGTGCTACTTTATTGAGTCCGACCGCCCCTATGAAATTCGGCCTCATTTGGATGGTGCCGCAACCGGCAACACAGCATCCGCATTCTACGCAGCGATCAAGTTCGTAGATCTCATCTGCTAATTCAGGCTCCATGCGCTCTTCCAGTTTATCGACATTCAACACCTGCTCCTTGTCATGTATCCAAGTCTCCAGATGCTCATTCAAGCCTCTCATCCACTTTCCGGTATTGATAGACAAATCACCTATTAATTCAAAAAGAGGAAGAGGTGCCAGCGTAATGGTTCCATCAAGTTTGGAAGTCAGTGTTCTGCATGCCAAAGTAGGTTTGCCATTGACCAGCATAGAGCAGCTTCCGCATATCCCGGCACGACAGACAAAATCAAATTTGAGTGAGTTATCAAGATGTTCCCGTATCTCATTGAGTGCAATAAAAAGAGTCATGCCATGAGCTTCCTCAACCTCAAAAGTTTCAATATGCGGGAAATCCTCCGGGTCATGCGGGTCAAAACGAAGTATATTTATCTTCAGTAGTCTCGGTTTTTCTTCTTCACTCATACATTTTCTCCTAATCGCTCATTTATTCCCTGGTATTTTTTGGGCAGTTTGTCCAGGTACGGCATCAAAGCATTTTGAATTTCAAAGCGGGTCGCACCCTCGGCTTCCAATTTGGATGTTACGGCGTCAACTGTTGCCTGTCTCATTTTTGACTCCGGATGGTGCCTGGTCAAATCTTTTCCGTAGCCACGAAATCCGGGAGGTAATTCCATATTTCCTATAGGAATATCTTCATAGCTTACAGTTGGCAGTGTTTGATTTTCATCTTCCCAGGAAGTGATCGTTCTTTTGAGCCAGTTTGCATCATCTCTCTCAGGGTAATCCTCTCTCGAGTGTGCCCCTCGGCTTTCTGTTCTAAGCAGTGCACCATAAGCAACTGTCAAAGCAACTTTCAGCATCATCTGTGTTCTATAGGCATTCACCAAAGCGGGGTTTGCTGCACGGCTTTTTGAGCGGAAAACTTCTATATTTTTACTTCTTTTGTATAGTGCTTCAAGCTCATCCACTGCTTCCTGCAGGTCATCCCCATTTCTAAAGATACCCACTTTATTCATCATGATCTCTTCCATGCCGCGGCGCAACTTGTAGGCATCTTCGCCATTCACATTGGTCAATAGTACCTCAATTTTATCTCTCTCGATTTTCAAAAACCTTTCTATCCCTGAACTGTGAATATTGACAGAACTCTCCGGGGTATCGCAAAAATCGGAAATATATTCTGCCACCAGCATACCGGATACAACCGTCTCACTGACAGAGTTCCCGCCAAGTCTATTGAAGCCATGCATATCCCAACAAGCTGCTTCACCACAGGAATAGAGCCCTTTCAGTGTCTGGGATTCCCCTTTGTAGGTTGTTCGGATTCCCCCCATGGAGTAGTGCTGGGTAGGGCGGACCGGTATCCACTCCTCCGCCGGATCGATCCCCAGAAAGTTTTCGCAAATCTCTTTGACCTCTCTAAGGTTTTTTTCTATATGTTCTCGTCCGAGCAGGGTGATATCCAGCCAAAGGTGGTCTCCATAACGGGATTTGACCCCTTTGCCTTTTCTCATATGTTCTGTCATCCTTCGGCTTACAACATCCCTAGATGCCAACTCTTTTTTGTCCGGTTCGTAATCGGGCATAAATCTGTAGCCGTCTTTGTCCAGCAAGAGTCCTCCGTCACCGCGACAACCTTCTGTAGTCAGAATACCGACAGGAACAATGGCCGTCGGATGAAACTGGATCGCTTCCATATTGCCCAAAGTCGCTACACCTGTTTCAAGGGCTATTGCCTGACCTGTGCCCTGGCAGATAACGGCATTGGTCGAGACAGAATATATCCTTCCATAACCGCCTGTGGCAATTGTAGTTGCCTTTGAAACGTATGCCACCAATTCTCCACTCATCAGGTTCCTTGCGATAGCACCATAGCAGCGGCCATCTTCATGAATCAGGGAGATAGCCTCCAGTCTTTCATGGATCTCCACTTTGTCTTCATGTGCTTTGTTGTCCATGGCATAGAGCATACTGTGACCGGTGCCGTCAGAAGTATAACAGGTTCGCCACTTTTTCGTACCGCCAAAATCCCTGGCAGTGATCAGTCCATGCGCTTCATCTCTTTCTGTAATCGTTACTTTCCTGGCATTGATGATAGTGTCACGTTCGCCTCTCTTGACTCTGCTCCACGGCACTCCCCAGGCTGCAAGTTCGCGGATCGCTTTGGGGGCACAGTGGGTAAACATTCTGGCTACTTCCTGATCCGCCCCCCAGTCACTTCCTTTGATCGTATCTGTGAAGTGGACATCTTCATTGTCTCCTTCACCCATCGTACAGTTTGCCAGACTGGCCTGCATACCGCCCTGTGCCGCTGATGAGTGTGAACGTTTTGGGGGAACCAGTGTCAGAACAACGGCATCATGACCCCTCTCTTTGACTCCGGTTGCGACCCGCAAGCCCGCAAGACCACCGCCAATGATTAAAACATCCGTATAAATTATCTTCATGAGTGTGCCTCTATATTTTCAGTTGTCGATTGATACTTTGCACCATCACTAAAATCATGCGTCATACCGATATAAGTATATTTTCCCAAAGCGAATAAACCCAGAACAATATAGATGGCTATCATACTCTTCATCAAAAATTTAAATCTCTTGCGGGATACTTTGGTATTCCTGCCTTCCATGAATCCCCACTTGAGCGCCAAACGATATAGTCCTATAAAGGCATGGAGGACTACAGAGATCAAGAGTATAAAATAGAGAGGGCCCATGAACTCATCAACAACTCTGCTTGATGAGGCATAGGGTCCTATATCGGACGGTTGCGTCATCATGATATAAAGGTGCACTGACCCCAGAAAGAACATGATAAACCCGGTAACGATCTGGATTATCCATAAAGAGCTGTCTTCATGCTTCATTTGAACCGTGTGTTTTTTCATAATTCTATACTGTCTATAGTCTGCAGGAAATTTTCTGAGAGCTACAGCAGAATGTACAATAAATACAATAAAAATAGCCGCTGCCAAAAATGAGATGATCCCAGGATAAGTTTCACCAAAAAAATAGTAACCTTCAAACATAATGGTTACTTTATACATCATCTCTTTGCTGATCAGGATAGAGGATTCAAAGAGGATATGCCCCATAATAAAGAGCCCCAGGATCAACCCTGTAGAACTCTGGATAAAATCCAGTTTGGCCGGTGTTCTATCTATTCTTTTACCTGTTCTTCTATCTCTCATACTTTCTCCGAAATTGATGCAAAATATTTTTTAAAATTATACTGTTAATAAGATTAATAAGTTCATTTCAGAAGAGACATTAAATACATAAGAAGTTCTTTGTTGTTATGATTACGTTTGTCTTGAAACTAAAAGAAAGAACATTATGAACTTAATTTACCCTCTTAACCAGAAAAATGAATTCGTCTTCAACTCTTCACCGCGGGATTTTACCGTCGAAGAGATACCGCTGTATGAGTTTACCGGAGAAGGGGAACACCTCATCCTGAAAATACGAAAGAAAGAGTTTACAACCTGGGAAATGCTGGATATTATCAGCGGCCATATCGGAATAAGGCGACGTGATATAGGCTATGCCGGCCTCAAAGACAAACACGCTATGACAATCCAATATATCTCCCTGCCGGCAAAATTTTCCGAGAAACTGGAATCCTTTGATCATGACAAGATAAAAATCCTGGAGACAACCTGGCATAACAACAAGATACGTGTAGGGCACTTAAAAGGAAACCGCTTTCATATTCGTCTAAAGAAAGTGCTTGGTGTGCAAAAAAATAAATTGGATTCTGTACTCAAGTGGATCAAAGCCAATGGCATACCCAACTACTTTGGAGAACAGCGCTTTGGAACAGATGGCAATAACTGGGAGGATGGGAAAAAACTCATCGACGGAAAGCTTAAGATCAGAGACAGAAAGACAAGAGAATTTCTGATCGGTTCTTATCAAAGCTATCTTTTTAATCATTGGCTTTCCAAACGGATAGAAATCTCTTTGCTGCTTGAAAAATTCACTGAGGCAGAGACAGAATCTATACTTGGTTTTAAAAAAGGACTGCTTGAGGGTACTAAAGGTCAGAGTAGCTTTTTAAAACTCCTGCAGGGTGACCTGATGATGCACTACCCTTATGGCAGAGTCTTCCATGCAGAAGATATGGTTGAAGAGGCAGAGCGTTTTGCCACTAAAGATATTGCGCCTACGGGGTTGCTCCCGGGCACCAAAGTCAAAAGGGCCGAAAGTTCAGCCAGAGAGATCGAAATGCAGTATGATGAAGAGATCAAACAAAACGGTGCCAGACGGTATGCCTGGATACAAGTCACAGAGATCGAAAAAAAGTATATTGAGGAGCGTGCACATTATGAGCTGAGCTTTGTGCTGCCCAAAGGTTCTTATGCGACCAATGTATTGGATGTACTGAGAGGGGGCAAAGAGTACTTAGTGTGACTCTTTCAGCCGAATAATATCTGCGCCAAGTTCGGAGAGTTTTCCCTCCAGGTTGTCATAGCCTCTGTCCAGGTGGTAGATACGGTGAACATTGGTTGCCCCTTTGGCAACCAATGCAGCCAGTACCAGAGCAGAACTTGCCCTTAAATCTGTTGCCATGATGTCTGCAGCATTCAATTCCGCAATAGGATGTATGGCAGCGATATTTCCCTTCAGCCAGATATCGGCTCCCAGACGGTTCAACTCACTTA